>JARRQA010000272.1:0-2682 GCA_037382325.1 Robiginitalea sp. | reverse complement strand
CTGAATTCAAAACTCGTGAGGGAAGACGGAGAACTCCGGGAGCAAGTCGATAAGGTGGGAGGCCTGTACGGTCCGGCTTTGGAAGAAGTGGTTAAATGGCTGGAGCTGGCTGTGGGGGTGGCTGAAAATGAGCAGCAGGCCCGTACCCTTGAACTGCTGGTGGACTACTACCGGACCGGAGACCTGGGTGTCTGGGATGACTATGCGATTTCATGGGTGAACACCATAGGTGGCGACATCGACTGGATCAACGGCTTCATCGAGGTCTACAACGATCCTGTCGGGTATAAGGCATCCTATGAAAGCATCATTCAGATCAAGGATTTTGAAATGTCCCGTCAGATGGAAGTCCTTTCCGAGAACGCCCAGTGGTTTGAAGACCAGTCGCCTTTGATGGAGGAGCACAAAAAGGACAACGTGGTGGGAGTTTCCTATAAAACCATTATCGTGGCAGGGGAAGCCGGGGATGCCTCCCCGAGCACCCCCATAGGGGTAAACCTCCCGAACAACAACTGGATTCGCGTCGAACACGGCAGCAAGTCGGTTTCCCTTGGGAACATCATCAACGCCTACAACAAGGCCGGGGGCAGCGACCGCCTCCGGGAGTTTGCCAACGACCAGGAGGAGATCGACCTGGAAATGGAATACGGGGAACTGGCCGACAAACTCCATACGGCCCTGCACGAGGTGGTTGGCCATGCTTCAGGCCAGTTGAACCCAGGGGTGGGACAACCCAAGGAGACCCTGAAAAACTACAGCTCTACCCTTGAGGAGGGACGTGCTGACCTACTGGCCCTTTATTACCTGATGGACCCAAAGCTGGAGGAACTGGGGCTGGTGGAAGACTATGAAAAGGTGGGAAAGGCAGCCTATGACGGGTATATCCGCAATGGGCTGATGACGCAACTGATCCGGATCGAGCCGGGGGATGACATCGAGGAAGACCATATGGTCAACCGGCAGTGGGTATCCGCCTGGGTGTTTGAAAAAGGACAGCCGGACAAGGTGATCGAAAAAGTAACCCGGGATGGAAAGACCTATTTCAATATCAATGATTACGGAAAACTCCGGGACCTGTTCGGGCAGCTGTTAAGGGAAACCCAGCGCATCAAATCCGAGGGGGATTATAAGGCTGCCCAGGAGCTCGTGGAGGGGTACGGGGTCAAGGTGGACCAGGCGATTCACGCCCAGGTGCTCGAGCGGAATGCCCGCTTTGAATCGGCTCCCTACAGCGGTTTTGTCAACCCGGTACTGGAGCCGGTGACCAATGACCAGGGAGCGATTGTGGATGTGGTCCTGAAGCAGCCTGAAAGTTTCCAGGCCCAGATGCTGGACTACGCCTCCCGCTTTTTATCCTCGGCTACCTGGTCGGCAATCTGTTCCCGAAGGGCTGCCACATTGGGCTGGTTCTGGTATTTTGTAAATCGTTTGAGCCCCATCAGCATCATCCGCTGTTCATCACCCTCAGCAAAGGAAACGATGGCTTCCTTCCCTTTTCTGATCACGATATCCACAGCCTCGTACAGGTAGAGCTGTGCCATGGCAATCTGGGTTTTCTGAGCCGCTTCCCCGAAGCGCCTGGCATTCTTTTCTGCCCTGAGTACCGCGGATTCGGCCATGTAAACCTCGATCAGAATATCGGCAGCCGCCAACAGGAGTTGCTGGTGTTCTTCCAGATCCGGTCCGAACTTCTGTACGGCCTTCCCGGCTACCATCAGGAATACTTTTTTGAGTTTACGGATCATTTCCTTTTCCTCTGAGAGTACTTCTGAGAAATCAGGGGTGTCAAAACTGGGGATTCCCATCAATTCTTCCCCAACGGCCGTGGCAGGCCCCAGCAGATCGACGTGGCCCTTCATGGCTTTTTTGACCAGCATACCCACGGAAAGCATGCGGTTGATCTCATTGGTACCCTCGTAAATCCTGGCAATCCGGGCATCCCTCCACGCAGATTCCATAGGGGTGTCTGCGCTGAAGCCCATGCCACCGAATACCTGTATGCCTTCATCTGTGGTCTGTTGTACATCCTCGGAAACGGCTACTTTCAAAATCGAACATTCAATGGCGTATTCTTCCACACCCTTCAGTTCGGCCTCCGGATGAGAATTTCCGGCAGCCACCCGCATGGCAATCCTGTCTTCGATATCCTTGGCCGCCCGGTAGCTGGCGGACTCGCCCGCATATGCATTGGTCGCCATGGTGGCGATCTTGGCCTTGATAGCCCCGAAATTCACAATGGGAGTCTTGAACTGCACGCGTTCTTTGGCATAGCGCACGGCTTCATCAGTAACCCGCCTTTGTGCTTCCAGGCAGGCTGCTGCCAATTTAATCCGCCCCACGTTCAGGGCATTCATGGCAATTTTAAAGCCATTCCCCCGCTCCGAGAGCATATTCTCTACGGGCACCTTGGTATCGTTAAAGAATACCTGACGCGTAGAAGAGGAATGAATTCCCAGTTTTTTCTCCTCGTCCCCCAGGGTAATCCCGTTCTCCGGGTCGTTCTCCACGATGAATCCGGTGATGTATTTGTCGTCCTCTATCCGGGCAAAGACGATAAAAAGGTCACAAAACCCCGCATTGGAGATCCACATTTTCTGGCCTGTAATCTTGTAGTATTTGCCATCTTCGGACAAAACGGCCTTGGTTTTACCGGAATTGGCGTCCGAACCGGCCCCGGGTTCC
>JARRQA010000271.1:0-3157 GCA_037382325.1 Robiginitalea sp. | reverse complement strand
GGATACCAAGGGACTGGAAGCGGTTTTTGAAAAATTTTCTGCAGACCTGGGCCCTGGAAAAAGGGCCGATAGACTGCGACAGCTTTTTCGGCAGGCCTATCTGGAACACAACAACATGGCCGGGGCCACGCGGTATCTGGTCAATGAATTGTTCGGACATCTCGGGCTGGTCATACTGGATTCGGATGATGCCCGCCTGAAAACCCTTTTTATCCCCCATATCGAAAGCGATTTGTTCGGGCAACGCGGGTATGAAAAGGTTACAGGCAGTATACAGCGGCTGAACTCCCTTCCCGGGAATTACCGGATACAGGTAAGCCCGAGGGAGCTGAATTTCTTTTATCTGAAAGAAGGGTTTCGAAGTCGCCTGGTGGAAGAGGAGGGGGTATATGGGGTCCTGGACTCGGACCTTCGGTTTTCTGAAGACCAGCTGCGGGAAGAACTTGCGGCCCATCCGGAACGTTTTTCCCCGAACGTCACCACCCGCCCCCTTTATCAGGAGGCGATCCTTCCCAATCTGTGTTATATAGGGGGAGGAGGCGAACTGGCATACTGGCTGGAACTAAAAGATTATTTTGAGGAATCCGGGGTGCCCTTTCCCATACTCTTGCTGAGGAACTCCGCCCTGCTGGTATCGGAAAAGCAGAAGCACAAGGCCGAAAAACTTCACCTGGACCTGAAGGAACTCTTTATGGACCCGGACCAGCTGGCCGAAAAAAAGGTACGGGAAATTTCAGAGATCGATATCGATTTCAGCCCTCAGCGTCGCCATTTGCAAGATCAGTTCAGGGCGCTCTACACATTGGCCGAAAAGACGGATAAATCCTTTCTGGGTGCCGTAAAGGCCCAGGAGGTCAAGCAACTAAACGGCCTTGATAAGCTCGAGAAGCGCTTGTTAAAAGCTCAGAAACGAAAATTAAAAGAGGCCGTGGACCGGGTTCATCTGCTGCAGGAGGCTCTTTTTCCGGAAGGTGGACTACAGGAGCGAAACCGGAATTTTTCGGAATTTTTCGTGACGATCGGTCCGGACCTGTTTCCTGAGCTCCTGAAGGGTTTCCAACCCCTGGACCAGAATTTTTCCATTTTTACCTACCCGCTTTAAGCCTTCGGTAACGGCCGGAATCCTATCTTTACTTCCGAAAAAGCCAAGAGATGCACAAAATCGATATCGATACGGTGGAGATGACCCTGGATGTCATGAAATACGCCATCAACCGGATTACCAACGAAGCCCCGGATTCAGCTTCCTCCATCCACGGCGCCTACTGGATGGAAGGTGCTGGGGGGATCTACTGTGAGAACCGTGCCATGGAATGGCTGGTTGCCCTTACGGGGATGCCCGGGGGTGCTTTCGGAGTTTTTACAAGCGGGGGCACGGCCGCCAATCTCTCTGCCATGGTAACCGCCCGGGAGGTTTTTCGCAAACAGGAGCATGCGAAAGGCAAAAAAGGGTTGATCCTGACCTCCAGTGGGGCCCACAGCTCTATTAAGGCCATGGCCAAGGTGATCGACGTGGATGTCCTGCTGGTGGAGACGGAAGACCAAATGACGGGCCCCATGCTGCAGACAGCTATCGACCATTTGCAGCCCGGGCAGCGGGAGCGCCTTTTTGCCGTTGTTGCCACGGGGGGGACCACCAATGCAGGGATCATAGACGACTTAAGGGGGGTTGCCGCAGTTTGTAAAAAAGAAGGACTCTGGTTCCACGTCGATGCAGCCTACGGGGGAGCAGCCCTGGTAGTGGATTCCGTCCGCCCCCAGTTCCAGGGGATCGAACAGGCAGACAGTGTTACCATCGATCCGCACAAATGGCTGTTTTCGCCTTATGACTGCGGGGCCGTGATCTACCGGGATCCGGATCTGGCCCGGGAGGCACACCAGCAGGAGGGGTCCTACCTGGATATATTCCGGGATGAGGGAGCACGCGGATTTAACCCGGCCGATTATCAGATCCAGCTCACGCGGCGCCTAAGAGGGCTGCCGCTCTGGTTTTCCCTGGCCACCCACGGGACTGACAAATACAAATGGGCGGTGGAAAGGGGGATTACCCTGGCGAACAAGTCCGGGGAGCTTATCAGGAAGGAGGCCCACCTGGAACTGGTGCGTGACCCCAGCCTGTCCTGTGTGTTGTTCCGGCGAAAAGGATGGACCCCTGAAGACTACACCTGCTGGACCTACAAGAACCACAAGGAGGGGATCGCGCTGGTAGCGCCCACTAAATGGCACACCCCAGGGGGGTCCGAAACGGTGCTCCGTTTTTGCTTTATCAACCCGGATACCACAGAAGCCGATATCCAGATTATCCTGGATACCTTACGGGACTAGATAGTCACTCTTCCAGTCACCTTCTCTTTTGGAGAAGCGCACCCTGAGGTGGTGTGGTCGTTTCAGTTGAAGATATTCCACCTTGAACGGCAGGATGTATACTACCGAAAAAAAGTCGTCCTGTTCGATGTACTCAATCTTTTCCGGGTGCCTGATTTCCGTGCCCGGGGCGGCGGAGGTGGTGTAGTCCTTTTGAGAGGCCCCTGAACGGGAGTCTGTGTAGAAGGTCATTTGAAGGCTTTCGGGATCGAATTCCCGGATTTTGATGGTCCGCAACCTGGGCAGACGCTCCAGTCCAAGCGTCGCCAGGGTGGCGAACTTGAAAGGATGTGATTCCTCATCCACCCCCTTCTGGAGTTCTGTTTTGAGCGAATTCCAAATGTGATCTGCCATACCCTTTGACTTTAAATGAAAGTTACGAAAAAATTCAATTTTTCGGTAGGGTATTGGCCGTGGCAGTTGTTATAAGATTGAAGTTGCTATGAAAGGGGATTTCAACCCCTGTCTCAGGAGCGGTAAATACCACCCTGGACAGGGTTCCTCTAACACTAGTTGTGTTTTGTTAAATAGCGAGTTTAGTGTCATAATTAGTTCATGTGTTTAGGTTGGTTATGCCCTTTGAAAGAAGGGCAGTAAAAAATCCCTGGCTAGCGAGCCGGGGATTTTTATTTTAAGGGTTTATCGATTGGAAAATACACGAAAAATCAAAATGTAGGAAAAGCGTTAAAGTACACAAAACCAGATTATAAAATATAGTAATTTATACTATTAGTATAGATTCTTATCAAAAACGAAATTTTCGTGAATCCGATCCGGAATCGTGAGAAAATAT
>JARRQA010000270.1:1420-3178 GCA_037382325.1 Robiginitalea sp. | reverse complement strand
ACTACCCTGGAAGCGCCAGGCAGATCCCAGACGCTCCGTAACCGGACGGTAACTGAACAGATCTGTATTCAGGGTAGTGAAAGTATCGGAAGACCCCAGCCATTGGGCGCTGATGTTCAACGAGACCTCTCCCAGCAGGCCCTGTGTAGGGGTAAACGCATTGTTGCGGCTGTCATAGGTCATCCCTGGCCGGATGGCACTGATTCTGGAACCGGTATTGAGGCGTTTCAGGATCTCATTGATGATCGGGCGACCCGGGATGGTGTCGAAGCTGACATCAGTATTAAAAAACGTGTAGGTAGCCCCGGCATACCATTTTGAGTCCCCAAGCCGGACCTCGGCTTTCTGAAGCACCATCCAGGAATCCAGTTCGATACCCACCGGGTTGTCCCTTAAGATGGGGTTATTATTTCCGAAATAGTCTATCCGTAAATCCGGTTTGAAAACCGCTGTCATGGTCCGTACCCGGTTCTCCCCAAATATATGGCGGTGGAAAATCCCGGCACCCCAGGTTTTATTTTCCGTATACAATCCTGCAATCCCGGATACGCTTGGAGGCACATAGCTATCGTATTGCTTCTTCCGATTGTGGAAATAGAGAAGGGCGGCGCCTCCGCCATATCCCACGGCCGGTTCTGTGATGGGTATAAGTACAGGTAGCACCCCGTGGGCTTCCAGGAGGAATTGGCTCAAATCAAATGCGCCGTCTTCGGGGTCTTTGAAACTGAGTTTCCTTCCGCCGGATCGATCCCGGAGGGTATCCGACTGCCCGTGAAGTTCTGGCGTGCAAGTTCCCCACCAACTCAGCAACATCAAACATACTATCGGTATTCGAGGCATAATGGCTGTAAGTTAGCGGACAGATTCTAAAGGGATACCTCCAGCAAAGCGGTGTCATAAGGCGTGTCCAGTTCCAGGTATCCGTTCTTTACTACCGCCTCCGTATCCGAATAGGTATCCCGAAGCGTAGTACCGTTTCCGAAGAATCCTTTGACATTCAGGCGCTTTTTACCCTCGGGAAGGTCCAGCCCGACCACGACCTTGTCGCGAAAGTCCCCATCCGAATAGGTCCGGCTGAAAACATAGGGGTTCCTGGACAGGCGTTTGTGTCTTCCAGCTCCAATAGCCGGGTGATCCCGGCGGAATTTTCCAAGCTTCTGCCAGTGCGCGAGGATCTTCCCGGTTTGCTCCAGGCTGTCCAGCTCCTCCCAGTTCATGAAGGAGCGGAGCGTCGCATCTCCAACCGCACCTTCGATGGTGAGGTCCCGGGCCGTTTCGTCCCCATAGTAAATTTGTGAGGCCCCGGGGGTCAGCAGCAGGACATTGGCGCTGCGGTAGGGCTGGGTCCGGTCCTTGTCAAAAGGGGAACTGTCATCATGGGAGGTAAGGTAGTTAAGCACGCTCTTTCCCTTAAGTTTTGAGGTGAGCAAACGGTCGTATTTCTCGAAAATCGCTTCGTATTCCTTTTGGGCGTCTGTCTTGAGTTCAAAGTTGATCAGGCTATGGAATCCATAATCAAAATAATCCACTTTCCGGTCTCCGAAGTCAAATTCCCGTCCGCCTGAAATTCCGTAATTATAGACCTCCCCAACCATGTAAAAGGGGTTGTCATCCAGGACTTTGTCCGGATGCCGCTTCTTCCAGGTTTCGAAGGCATACGCCGCCTGCTCATAGAGTTCTGCCCAGGCTTTTTCATCAGCGTGTTTTACGGTGTCCCCCCGAAAACCATCTATCCCCCGGTCGTTCACGTAATCGGTA
>JARRQA010000270.1:0-1379 GCA_037382325.1 Robiginitalea sp. | reverse complement strand
CCCTCGGATATCCTGTGCGCTCAAAAAAAGTTTGCAGTTCGTCCAGTTCAGTGCTCAGGCGTCCCTCCGATTTCCATTTGGCCAGGAGGGCATCCGGCAGTTCCACCGGGTCGTCCGATGCTGTGTAGATATCCGGAAGGTTGTCCACAAGGGTACAGGCCGTGGTGGTTTCGTAGGATTCAAAGGTGCAGGTTGGGCTCAGGCGTACCCAGTCCTCCGGCCAGGCCGGGTCTGAGCCGGTCACCGGACCAGTGTGATTGACCACCACGTCCATCAGCACGCGGATCCCGTATTCATGGGCCGTTTGGATCAATTCTTCGAGTTCTTCATATGTGCCGAAGTTCGGGTCCAGGGCTGTCCAGTCACGGGCCCAGTAGCCGTGGTAGGAATAGGTGTTTCCGGTTCCTTCATCCGTAACCCCGTGAATTTGCTCCACCACCGGGGTAAACCAAATAGCGCTGACCCCAAGGTCGGTAAAATAGCCGTTCCGAATTTCCGCTGTAATCCCGGCTATATCCCCTCCGAGAAAGCCCCTGAGGGGACCCGTTGGGTTCGTCCTATCAAAATTCAGGTCGTTCTCGGGATTACCATTGCGGAAGCGGTCCGTAAGCAGGAAATAGACAGTCGCAGCATCCCAGAGGAAGGGAACAGAGTCTTTTACCTCCGGTCTAATCTCTGGGGTGGCAGCCGCAGCAGTATTCGTTTTCTTAGCTTCCGGTGTACAACTAAAAAGGGAAGTGGCCAGCAGAAGCGCAACCAGGAGTCTCGGCATTGGTTCAGGATTTTTCCTAAAGCTAAAAAATGCCCGGGTAACTATAAAATTAATTTTCGCGGTTTAAGACGCGGAATTCTTCATAGCAACTGCTCAGTGCATCTAGGATCTGCAGGTCGTTGGCGGTGCGGATAAAAGACTTTGAATAATTGCTATTGGTAAGAATGTCCTCTATATCTACTTTTTCAAGCTGCAGCAGTTCCATCAGGGTCTCCCGATCAAATTTCGAGGCGAGCAGGTCGCGGATTTGATCATCCTCCTTAATTTTCCGGAGTTTGCGCATCTGCCGGGGGTGTTTCCCGAAAAGGTTTCGCAGCAGGTCGGCGGGGTTGAGGATTGCCCCAAGGACTTTGGTGACAGCTCCAGGGGTCTTGCTCCCGGCCTCATAGCTTACCGGCAAGCCGGAAATGCTGGACTGATAGGCCGTATTTATCGGCAGGTTCTTAACGTCGATCTCCAGGTATCCCGTAAGCTGGTAGGGCTGCACAATGACCTCCTCCAGGGCATAAGCGAGCTCGGTAAGGGCGATTTGCGTATCCTGGAATTTGAACATGTCATTGGTCACCCGGATCTTCTGGGGCTTGAACCCTAGATAGGAGAAATACAG
>JARRQA010000269.1:1881-3130 GCA_037382325.1 Robiginitalea sp. | reverse complement strand
TCCAGATAGGGCTCCATTTCTTTTACCCGGCCGCTTAAACCAACCCTGCTTTCTACAGGCAGCGGTGCCGGGAAGCGGACCCTGTTCAGGCCATAATTAATCCCCATAGTGGCAGAACGGACATGGATGGCTTCACCCAGCAGCCTTGAGAGGAGAGACAGGGACAGAAACCCATGGGCCACCGGTTTTTTAAATGGAGAATGCCGGGCGGCTTTCTCCGGGTCTGTATGGATCCATTGAAAATCCCCGGTAGCACGGGCAAAATCATCGATCATTTCCTGGGTCACTGTAACCCAGCCCCCGGGGGGAATCGGTTTTCCCTCCAGCTTGCGGAAGGCTTTGAAATCGGGAATTTCCAGTGCTGCCATAGGTCGGTTTTATCGGGAGGCCCCGCCATCTATTGTCAGGCAAATCCCACTTACAAAACGCGCCTCATCCGAGGCGAGGTACAAGTATCCATAGGCAATATCAACAGGCTCTGCAACCGTCCCCAGGGGGATACCGGCCTTTATACCGGCCAGGTGCTCATCGGGGATTTTTTGGGTCATTTCGGTCAGGGTAAAGCCCGGGGCAATGGCATTGGCCGTAATTCCGTACCTGCCCAGTTCGATCGCCCAGGTCTTGGTCATGCCAATGACCCCGGCCTTTGTCGCCGCGTAGTTGGTCTGCCCGAAATTGCCTCGCAACCCGACATTGGAGGCAGCACTGACGATCCGGCCATATTTTTGCGCCTTCATATAGGGCATCACAGCCTGGGCACATAAAAAAACTCCTTTGAGGTTTACCTCGATAACCGTGTCCCATTCCGCCTCGCTCATTTTCTCCAGGGAGCGGTCCCGGGTGACCCCGGCATTATTGATCAGGATGTCGATTCGCCCGTATTTCCGGTGTACCTTTTCAAACAGCTGATCCACGGCGTCTTTCTCGGTCACCGAGACCGTGTGAAACTCTGCGGTACCCCCGCTATTATTGATTGCATCTGCCACCGCCTGTCCCTCTGTCAGGAGGTCCATGATGATTACGGCAGCCCCTTCCCTGGCAAATAGCTCTGAAACGGCCTGCCCGATGCCCCGGGCTCCCCCGGTTACGATGGCAATTTTATCCTTAAGTCTCATGTCTTTGTAGTTCTGTTTCGTTCTGTTTCGACGGTGTAATAAAAACGTGGCTTTCCCTCTTTAGTATTCCAGGATCTTTAACACCAGATTCCCCCGTTTTTTACCCGTGAAAAGCCGGTCGAAAGTCTCTGCGA
>JARRQA010000269.1:0-1809 GCA_037382325.1 Robiginitalea sp. | reverse complement strand
ATTCCTTCATAGACCGCCTCCCGGGTTTTTAGTTTCCCTTCTGCAAGCCATCCTCCGAGTGCCTGAGCGGCTTCCCCGTACCGGTCTGCCCAGTCAAAGACTACCATCCCCTGCATAGTGGCCCGGTTTACGAGCAGGGAAAGGTAATTGCGGGGACCTTTAATGGCTGCCTTGTTGTTGTACTGGGAGATCGCTCCGCAAATGACCACCCGGGCATGCCTGCGCAGACGGGTGAGGGCCAGGTCCAGGATTTCCCCTCCCACATTGTCAAAATAGACATCGACACCTTTAGGACATGTTTCTTTCAGTCGTCGTCCGACCTCTTCGTTTTTATAGTCGATGGCAGCATCAAAACCAAGTTCTTCGGTCAGGTAACGACATTTATCAGGCCCCCCGGCGATCCCGATTACGGTACAACCCTTTATTTTAGCGATCTGCCCGGCGACACTCCCCACGGCCCCTGCGGCCCCGGAGATCAGAACCACATCCCCCTCCTTTATTTTCCCGACTTCGAGAACCCCGAAATAGGCGGTCATACCCGGCATGCCCAAAGCACCGAGGTACGTGGGTAGCGGTGCCAGGCGAGGGTCCACCTTATAGAACCCTTTTCCATCCGTAGCCACGTATTGCTGTACCCCTCCATTTCCCACCACGAAATCCCCTTCCTTAAGTTGCGGATGGTTTTTACTTTTTATCACTTTACCCACGGAGCCGGCCCGCATCACGGAACCCAGGGCCATGGGTTCAATATAGGATTTCCCTTCGTTCATCCAGCCGCGCATGGCAGGGTCCAGGGACACATAATGCTGGCGGATCAGGACTTCCCCTTCCTGCGGTTCAGGGATCGGCTGGCTGACCAGTTCCCAGGTGGAAGCATCTGCCTTTCCCACCGGCCTTTTTACAAATAATAGTTGTTTGTTCATATTTCTATGTTTTCTTTTTATTTGAGAAGCTGCTTACATAGGCTTTCATTTTCGTTCTGATTCCCGGTTTCCACCACAGGGCAGCAGCCTCTTTTAGGGATTGGGATCCATCAGTGTCCAGTTTATCCAACCAGAGCTTACGGACTTTCTTTTTCGTGTTGCCCCAGATTTCGGGATCCGCTTTCAGGTAGACCTGCAGTTGCTTTTCTGCCCGACCCAGCACCTGTTCCAGGGGCAGGAGTTCATCGACCAGGCCCGCTGACAGGGCTTCCGGACCTGAGAGCAACTTTCCCTCCAGGAGATACCTGCTGGCCCGCCCGTCACCCATCCAGAAGGCGTAAGCCTCTGTGAGGTTCTGTGAGATTTGAATGTTCACCGCTACTTCATTCAGTCCGATCCGGTATTTCTCCCCTTCGGCCATATAGCGATTATCACTGGTCAGCGCCAGGACGCAACCCCCGGCAGGGGCATGGCCCGTGATGGCCGAGATAAATGGTTTTGGAAAGCGCACTAATTGGGTGTAGAGGGCCCCGAGGGCTTCAAAAAAGTCAGAGATTTGTTTCTGGTCGTATTCTATAAGCTCAATAAGGTCCAGCCCGGCGGAGAAGAAATGGGGCTTTCCGGTAAGGATCACCCCCCGTACCGCATCGTCTTCTTCAAGGTTGTGGAAGACCTCCCGCAGCTCGGAGAGCATCTCAGCATTGATGGCATTTACCTTGCCACGGTCCATTTTTATAATGGTGTATCTTTCTTTATCAATGCGCTTTAGCGTTTTCATTTGTTTCGGGTTTTAGGCTAAACCAGGGACAACATTCTTTATCCGGAGACCAGATAACCCCCGTCCGCCGTGTAGACTCCGCCGGTCATGTAAGACCCGGCATCAGAG
>JARRQA010000268.1:0-3016 GCA_037382325.1 Robiginitalea sp. | reverse complement strand
TAGAATATCAGGATCTTCCCCTTTAACAAAGGAACTAATTTTATTTTCTGTATCCGATCTGGACACATACCTGCGATCACTAAAAGATCGTGTATTAAAGGTCATTACACGAAGGTCTTCTACTGGATTCATATGCTGTTCTGATCCTAATTCATAAATAGAACCAAAAGATACAAACGCAACAAATAGTGACAGGATGGGGAGCAGAAAGGTCCGTTTTTTCAAGGCAAGCAGAAATCCGGCTAAAATGAGATTTCCAACCACCAGCCAGGGAACTAAAATGCTCAGTGTCTCAAAAATGGACAAAAAGGGAGCACCGATGTAGTAATCCCAACAAGCCAATAACAGTGCTCCGGAAAAGATCCAGGATATCCCCGCAAGTATTTTCCAGACGACGTTTTTCCTATCCACGAATCACTCGTCTTCTTTGCCAGCTTTGAACAAAAAGTCCTTTTCGGCCTGGGTCAGACTGTCGTAACCCGACTTGCTTATCTTATCCAGAATTTTGTCGATTTTACGCTGCCGGGTTTCTTTTTCATAATCCACTTTCCCGCTGGCAGGACCTTTTCGTTTTTTATAAACCGTTTTCATAGGTGCTTTTTTCTTACCACTGAAGAGCCCCCCGAGCTGGTCGAGCAACCGCGAAAACCCAGCTCCCATATCCTTTCCTTCCAGGGACTTACGGGCATAGAGATACCCGAGAAGGGCGCCTCCCAGGTGTGCAATCCGGCCCCCGGCATTGTCAAACGGAATAAACGCCAGGTCCAGCAGGACAAAAAACACCCCGATATGCCACAATTTCAGGTTAAAGAAAATTACCCTGACTTCCTGATGCGGGATGTAGGTACAAATAAAAATAAGCACCGCCATAACCCCGGCCGAAGCTCCAATGAGCGGTGACTGACTGCCGTAAAATGCGGGAAACAGATTGTAGGCCAGCAGGAAAAATGCGCCCCCGAGCATCACCCCCAGAAAATACACATTGACAAAACGACGGGGCCCGAAAAAATTGAAGAAGATCCGTGCCACATAATAGAGCAACAGCATATTGAAAAAAATATGCATGAAGCCCCCGTGCAGGAAAGAATAGGTAAGAAGGGACCAGGGCTGCTGCAGGAAATCCATGATCCCCCTGGGCAATTCAAACCACTGTTCGAGGTACCATGGCTGCAGCTTTAGCAGAAACGTCAGCAGCCTTACCAGAAGGAAAATCACTACATTGACGACGATGATTTTTTCAGCTATGTTGAGCCTTGCAAACTGGTATTTAAGGTTCGTGTGATTCATCTAAAGGTCCCAGCGGTTTTTATTAAACTGATTCTTTTTCCAGTACCACATCATGATAAAACCGAACAAAGCCCCGCCAATGTGGGCGAAATGGGCGATACCGGCACCGAAAATGGAATATCCCGTAACCCCTGAGAACAAATCCAGCAGGATTATGGCGGGAATAAAATATTTCGCCTTGATCGGAATAGGTAAAAATATCAAAAATAGTTCGCTGTTGGGGAAGAGCATCGCAAAGGCCACCAGAATTCCATAAATAGCTCCGGAAGCCCCTACCGCCGGGGTATAGAAGGAATCCAGAAAGGATTTCACCACCCCGGGCGATCCTATCTGTAACCAGGCTTCATTATACTTTCCCTGGCTGAGCAAGTCGAAAATCTGAGTTTCCGGGATCCCGGCTGACGTCAAAACATCCAGTCCCTGTTTCACATGGTAGTAATTTACTCCGGTATGGATCAGGGCTGCCCCCAGGCCCGCAGAAAAATAAAAGAAAAGGAATTTCCGCGCGCCCAAAGGGCATACATATTAAACAGGATATGCATGAACCCCCCGTGCATGAACATATGCGAGAGGATCTGCCAGATCCCGAAGTTCGGATTTTGAGGATACCAAAGTGAGAACCATTCATAAAAAAGGTCCCCGTACAGGGAGGTAGCAATAAAGAACAGCACATTGATGATAAGTAAGTGCTTGATGCCCTCGGTTAATCTTCCCATTTAGTTTAGTTTTTTCTCGAGTTCCTCCACCGACAGGGTGGTGTGTATTTTCTTGTTAAACGGACTCCTTTCCGTTTCCTTACAGGCAAACAGGTCATTGATCAGCGCCTGACGGGATACGGGGTCCAGGGGCGTTCCGGGCCGGATCGCCAGAGAACGGGCGAGCAACTTTGCCATCCGGTCTCCGTCGGAATACTCCGTTTCAGCGTCCTGATACTGCCACTGGGCAATCAGACCATCGAGGACACCCCCCACCTCGGATTCCGGTATGAGGACCGGAAGGGCTGTGATCTCAATGGCAGATTTCTTTTGGGTGCCAAAACGGAAACCCATGGCCAGAAGGGATTCCCGCATATCCTCCACGACCTGCAGCTCCCCGGCACTGAATTGGCAGCTAACTGGAAACAAAAGGGTCTGGGAGGCGGGCTCCCTGAGCGACAGACTTTGAAGGAATTGCTCATAAAGCACGCGCTGATGGGCACGATGCTGATCGATCAGAAGCAATCCTGATTTCACCCGCGTCAGGATAAATTTTCGGTCTACCTGCAGGGACAGCACTTCATTCATCCCCTCCAGGTTTTCGCTCTCAAAAAGCGACCCTGCCGGCGCCTCTGACTCCACCACCCATTCCGATTGCTCACTGACCTCCCTCTTTGAGTCTTCCAACCCTTCATACAGGGCTTCCCACCCACCGGGCAGGGTTTTTTTATGCGGTTTAGAAAGTCCCGAAGATCCCTGTTGCGTAAACGGGTTGAAATTCCGGTCCACAGTGACCTCGGGCATCACCGCTCCTCGGTCCTTGTATCCATATGGCGTTTCCAGGTTCTGGTCCTGTTCAAAATCAAGGACAGGACGGATATTGAACTGTCCGAGACTATGCTTGATGGCAGACCTGAGAATGGCGTAAAGGCTCTGCTCATCCTCGAATTTGATCTCCGTTTTGGTGGGGTGTATGTTGATATCTATAGAATCCTCCGGAACCTGTAAAAAAATGAAATAGCCCGGCAAGGTAT
>JARRQA010000267.1:0-2830 GCA_037382325.1 Robiginitalea sp. | reverse complement strand
CCAATCTGGATGAAACACTATAATGTTGCCGTGCTAGGTCCGATCCCCAGGGACCATATTACCACGCATAAAGGAGAGGTCATTGAGAAATACGGATGCGCCACGCATACGGCTATCGGGTTATCCCGGTTATTGGGAGCGAAAGGCACCGTCTACCCCGTTTCACATGTTCGCAGCGTGGATCATAAGGCGGTATTGGAGGTGTTTGCTCCATACGAAAATATAGATACCCAAAAAGTACGGGATACCGCTGACCAGGGAGACGTGATTCAATTGAAGTTTGTGGATCAGAACAACCGGCTGGAGAAGCAGACGGGTTTTATGAATCCTATCCTCCCGGAGGATGTCGCCGACCTCATGCATGCAGACGTCTTCGTCTGTGTCCCCATCACGGACTACGAAGTTCCCCTGGAGACCTTGAAGTTTATCCGTAATAACAGTGAGGCCACCATCATCTTCGACGCACATGGCCCCACCAACACCGTCAATGTGATGGGGGAACGACATTTCCGTTTCTGGGTAGACCGGGACATGTGGCTGCCTTACATCGACGTGCTCAAAATGAACCTGGAAGAATCGCGCTGTTCCTGGTTCAAGAAGGAATACACCCTTCATGAGTTAAAACCCCTGCATGAAGTAGAGACCACCCACCTGGATGATCTCGCGTCTCATGTGCTTAACCGCGGGGTACGGTCCCTGATTGTTACACTGGATGCCGGAGGCAGCGCGGTTTATTATATGTCAGATGGGGAGGTGCAAAAGGAGATCGTACCCTCCGTCCCCGTTACGGATGTGGTAGATACCACGGGTTGCGGGGACTCCTTTGCCGGGGGATTGGGTTTTGGCCTTCTGGGAGACTCAGACAACTATGTCAGGGCTGCAAAATATGCCAATGCCCTCGGAGCTCAGAGGACTCAGGGCAGGACCTTTGACGTTTTTAAGGGCCTGGCGGAAACCGATACCTGGCGGAAACCGATGCTATGATCCGATCCGCCTACGGAAGTCTCTGAAGACCAGGAGTTTACTCCTGATACAGAGAAGTGCCCTCCCTGCTATTTTGCCTGTGGCAAGTTCCCTGAATTCACTATTTTTGTGCGCTCTAAGGAAATCCCGATATGAAAAAAATATTCCTGCTTTGTACTGGTTTGGTTCTCTCCTGTAACGGGGGATCGCAGAAAACGATTGTCGAGAATACTGCCCTGGCGCCTGAGCGACCAGATGTACTCAGCCTTGCCGCATCCATTTCAGAAGATGAGCTGAAGGAACACCTGTACACGTATGCCTCGGATGAATTTCAGGGCAGGGAAACCGGCAAAGAAGGACAAAAGAAGGCCATTGCCTATCTTAAAGACGCCTATGAAACACTTCAGATACCAGCCGCCCAAAAAAATGGTTCGTATTTTCAGAAAGTCCCTTTGGAAGTGGCAAAACTTCCCACCGGTACGATTGAAATTTCTGGGGAAAGCTTCGACATTGGAACAGGCTTCCTGACTTTCACGGGGTCCTCGGGCAAGTATGATGAAATCGCATATGTGGGATATGGTATCGAATCAGAACGGTATTCAGACTTCAATGGGCTGGATGTCGAGGGGAAATTGCTTTTGATGAAAGCCGGGGAGCCCCGGAATGACGATGGAACGTACGTGCTGACCGGTACGGCGGAGGCCTCCAAATGGAGCAATATCTCGGAAGCCATCGAAAAAAGGACCGAGGTAGCCAAGGCTAAAGGGGCGGCCGGAATCCTTTATGTGGATCCCGATAACTACAGGCGTTATCAGCGTTATTACAAGTACATGAAGGCAAACGGCCGTGGAAAAATGGACCTGGTTGCCCAGGAGGCCCCGGGCATGTTGCTGATCACCGGGGAGCTTGCGGAAAAAATTTATCCTGATTACAGGAATGCATCCCGTGCCTCCATGGTTCCGGTGGATATCCGACTTAACATAATGAGCCAAAATGAAAAGATCGACTCCGAAAACGTCGTGGCTTTTATAAAGGGCGCGGAGGTTCCAGAAGAATACGTGGTGATCTCCTCTCACCTGGACCATATTGGCATCAATGCAGATGGGGCCATCAATAACGGCGCGGATGATGACGGTTCCGGTACGGTAGCTATGCTGGAAATTGCAGAGGCCTTTAAACTGGCTGTGGAGGCAGGGATGCGTCCGAGGAGGTCTGTCGTTTTTCTTCACGTCACCGGGGAGGAGAAAGGCTTGCTGGGATCCCGGTACTATACGGATGTCGCTCCCATCTTCCCCCTGGAGAACACAGTAGCCAACCTGAATATAGATATGATCGGGAGGATTGATCCGAAGCGGGACGGAGACCGGAATTACGTTTACCTGATCGGATCGGATAAGCTCAGCACCGAGTTGCACGAGCTTTCAGAAGCAGTCAATGCGAAATACACGAACCTGGAACTGGATTATACCTATAACGACCAGAATGACCCGAACCGGTTCTATTACCGCAGCGACCACTACAATTTTGCCAAAAACAACATCCCGATTATCTTCTATTTCAACGGGACCCATGCGGATTACCACCGGCCCGGGGACACCCCTGACAAAATCAATTACGACCTGCTTGCAAACCGGGCAAAACTGGTCTTTCATACCGCCTGGGAAATCGCCAATAAGGAAAAGCGATTGGCGGTGGATAAAGCAACAAAATAATCCGCTTGTCAGTGCGGACCGGACCAAAGGATGAAACCCGCTCTAGGCTGAAGCGGGTTTTTTTAATTCAAGATAAGCCCCATCCATCTCCAAAAGGGTTCTTTAGGTGTAAGACCGGGCGAACCCACCCGGAACACCTGGGCTCGTCGATCCGG
>JARRQA010000266.1:0-3570 GCA_037382325.1 Robiginitalea sp. | reverse complement strand
GCGGCGCCCTGGACCAACTGAAGAAAAGCCTTCCAGAACTTAGCGGTAAACTCGGGGATGAGGCCCGGGAAATCCTCAGCCTGAAATCCGATATTCTGAAACGTTTCAAAAAGATTTACGACCACAAGATCGATACGCAAAAAATCCGAACCCACGGGGACTTCCACCTGGAGCAAGTTCTTTGGACCGGCAGGGATTTTATCATACGAAACTTCGAGGGAGAGCCCATGCGCCCCTACAGCGAAAGACGGTTGAGGCGATCCCCTTTGCGGGATGTGGCCTGTATGATCCGCTCCCTGAACTATGTATCCATCGGAACCCTGCTGGCGGAAAACAACGGGGACGGTGAAATCCCGGAGGAGGAAATCCACCTGGCCTCCCTGTGGAGCCATTACAGCGCACGCCTGTTTCTCCACGGGTACCTGGATTCCCAGGGAATTCAGGAGCTGGTGCCGGAAAAGGAGGAAGATTTCCAAACGCTCCTTGAAATTTTCGCTGATAGGCATTCAGGAGATCCTGAAACGGGGAATGGAATAAGAACCTGAAAGCACCCTGCCTGGGGCAGATTACTCTTTGAGAGACCTCATGTCGATGACAAACCGGTATTTAACATCCGCGTTTACGACCCGGTCATAGGCCTGGTTTATTTCCTGCATGCGGATCAGTTCTATATCGCAGACAATATTGTGCTTCCCGCAGAAATCAAGCATTTCCTGGGTTTCCTCAATTCCCCCGATAAGGGAACCGGCAATTCGTTTCCGCCCCATGATGATCCCGCCCCCGTGGAATGGCTTCAGGGGTTCTACGGCCCCTACCAGCACCATGGTGGCATCGATTTTAAGCAGGCTGATGTACGGATCCATTTCATGCCCGACCGGGATCGTGTTCAATATAAAATCAAAGGAGTTTGCCTGGGCCTGCATGGCTTCCGAATCCGTAGACAACAAGACTTCATGAGCCCCCAGGTCTTCCGCATCCTTGGCCTTTTCAGGGGAACGGGTAATCATAACCACATGAGCCCCCAGGGCATTGGCGAATTTGATGCCCATGTGTCCGAGGCCCCCAAGTCCGACAATTCCGACCTTATCCCCTTTTCCCACCTTCCAGTGCCGGAGTGGGGACCAGGTGGTAATTCCGGCACACAATAAGGGTGCAGCTGCCGTTTCGTCAATATTCTCGGGAACTTTCAGTACAAATTTCTCCCGGACCACAATATGGGTGGAATACCCGCCATAGGTGCGCCCCCCCAGATGCGGGTTCGGGCTGTTATACGTCCAGGTACATCCGTTCTGGCAAAACATCTCAAGGTGATCTTTACAGGGATCGCACTGCTGACAGGAGTCCACCATACATCCGACCCCCACCAGGTCCCCTTTTTTAAAACGCCTGACCTTTCGGCCCACTTCCACCACCCGGCCGATGATCTCGTGCCCGGGTACCACCGGATAGGTGGAATTCTGCCATTCATTTCGGGCCGTGTGAATATCGCTGTGGCAGACCCCGCAATAAGTTATTTCAATGTGCACATCGTCTTCCCCTGTCTTGCGTCTCTGAATATCCATTTCGCTCAAAGGAATGTCGGCACCTGATGTGCCAAATGCTTTTACGCTAAAACTCATAATTACTTATGCTTTTTAAAATTTATAGATAAAGGCCGCAGCCATAGACGTAAAGTTATCAATAAAGGTTTGTTTTTCCGTTTGCAAATGCCAGGTTCCGCTTAAAATACCTGCCCCGGAGTGTTTAGCGCTGAAAATCAGCCCGTTTTATACAATGTTTAACTAATTTAAAAATATTTTAAACAATATTTAATAATACCGTGGTTTGGTAATACCTACTTTCATCAATATTAATCTAAAACACTGAATATGAAATTATTGAAAACAACTATGACTTTTGCCCTCATCGGTTTCCTGACACTGGGAATCGTTCAACAAAGTAACGCCCAGACTGTAGTGGGGGTTGCCAGTGAAAATGAGGATTTCACCACGCTTGTGGCTGCTGTTCAGGCAGCTGACCTGGTTTCTACCCTGGACGGTGCCGGTCCTTTCACGGTTTTCGCTCCCACCAACGAAGCCTTTGGTAAACTACCCGACGGAACAGTGGAGACTTTGCTCAAACCGGAAAACAAACCCAGTTTGACCGGAATTCTGACCTATCATGTGGTTTCCGGCAAGTTTATGGCTGAGGATGTCGTGAAGGCAATCCAAGACAACGACAATACCTTCGTAGTGGAAACGGTACAGGGATCTCCCCTCACATTAAGTATAAAGGATGGATCCGTAATACTGATCGATGTCAATGGAAACAGCAGTACGGTGACCTCCACGGATGTCGAAGCCTCCAACGGTGTTATCTGGGCGGTATTCTTTTTCATAGCAATTCTGATCCCATCTGGATCTACACTTCAACCCGCATCTTCAACCGTTTTTCCACTTTTTTCTTAATAGTGGTCAATCGTTTCATGACCTCCATCAGGTGCTGGTCCCGTGTCCTTTTATATACTTCATTGATTTCCAGGATAAGCTTTTTTAAATCCCGGGATGCCTGTACGCGTTCACTAGTGGAAATTCTGGACCACTTGCGCTTTTCAAACGCCTCGGCTCGTTGCAGTAATTCCATTTGTTCTTTATTTTTAAATACCTTGTCCAAAGGTGGTTTCCATTTGATCTTCTCCGTTTTGCTTTCTCCTTAAAGACAGCAATCGAGGGTCAAAACGGACCCCGTCGGTGTGCATATCCGCAAGGAGAATGACTTCAAAAGATCGGTTTTTTAGATTCATTGTTAACCACAAGATACAATAACTTTTATTTTTGTTCAGGTTGATTAACAAATGTTTAAACATTAATGCCATATCCAAAATAGACCTCCCAACAGCCGCCAGCAGCAGGCAGGGAAAATGGTCCCCAGTGGGGCCAATGCCCAGGTTTTAATGCATGTAACTACCTGCATTCACATCGATAACGCTACCGGTGGCATGATCCATTCTGCCACTGCAAATAAAAGCCGCCAATGGAGCGATATCCTCCGGAAGGGTAAGTTCCGGCAGGGAGATTTCATCCAGCAAGGCCTCTTCCCCATAAGAGGCAATAAAAGGCTCCGCCATGGCAGTGCGGGTGAAGCCGGGGGCTATGGTAAATGAAGTAATCCGGTCTTTACCAAAGGAACGGGCCACTGTGCGGGCCAGGGAGGTCAGCCCTCCTTTTGATGCCGCGTAGGCCAGGAAGTCTTCCGTTTCCCCCCTGAAAGCTGCCCGGCTGCCAATATAGATAAACCGGCCACCCCCTTTACCCTGAAAATGGGTGATCCCCAGTTTGGTCAGCAGGCCGGCGGCATCCAGGTTTACCGCAAGCGTCCGTTTCCAGACGGCCCACCAGGAGGCGGTCTCCTCCGAGACGGGGTGTGGCGGGAAAATCCCGGCATTAATCACCACGGTATGCAGCCTGCCCAGTTGGCTGAGGCCTTCCTCGAACAGGTTTATCACTTCTTCGGGCTGGTCCATAGCCGCTTTCAGGGCAATGGAGCCGGTTTCGGGGTACTCGGCTATCAGGTCAAGGGCTGCCTGCCGGT
>JARRQA010000265.1:0-3294 GCA_037382325.1 Robiginitalea sp. | reverse complement strand
TTTTGAAGGATTTGATCTCGCTTCTTCGTGCAAAGCCTGCGAAAATCCGGTGCCTAATGGTGCAGATATTTTAATCGGACTTTTCGGGGTCAATACCAACAATCACGTTTTGGTCCAGGCTTGGACGCCAAAAGGAGAGGCAATTTATGATAACCTTGATCTTTTTGACTCAGAGGAACCAGCAGAACGTCTCGCAGCTATCGAATCGGTGGTTGCTGAACGAACCGCCTATCGCGATAAAATGTTTGCCGAAACCACCGAGGCCACAAACAGCCTGGAGAAACTGAATACCTATTTTGCCGAGTGTGTGAATTGCTACAACTGCAGGGTTGCCTGTCCGGTTTGCTACTGCAAGGAATGTGTCTTTGTTACGGATGTCTTTAACCATGAACCTGTTCAGTACCTTAGATGGGCCAACCGCAAGGGTGTCATCAAAATGCCCACGGATACGGTCTTTTACCACATAACTCGGATTGCCCACATGAGTACTTCATGTGTCGGATGCGGTCAGTGCTCGAATGCCTGTCCCAACGACATTCCGGTGATGGAACTGTTTAGAACCGTTTCATATCATACACAAAAAGCTTTTGAGTACGAAGCCGGTCGCAGCATTGAGGATGATCTTCCGCTGTCAGTATTCCGTGAGGACGAGCTTGCCGATGTTGTTGGCATCGGAAATCATTCTAACTTTTAGGAGATCTTAGATCTGAAGGTTTTGTTATGAAGAAAAAAATCGGTAAAGCACTGGTGGTGGGAGCTGGAATCAGCGGTATTCGGGCTGCCCTGGATCTGGCGGAATTTGGCTATGGTGTCACCCTCGTTGACCAGTCACCGCACATTGGAGGGATTCTCAGTCAGCTCGATTATCAGTTTCCCACCGATCACTGCGGCATGTGCAAGATGCTTCCAATGGTAGATCGTGATGCATCCTCTCAGTATTGTCTTCGCAAAGGGCTTTTTCATGAGAACATCGAGATACGCTTGTCCACCGAACTTGTCTCCGTAGAAGGCGAACCGGGCAACTTTCAGGTATCACTTCGCCAGAAGCCGAAGCTTGTCGATCCTGTCCGCTGTATCGGTTGCGGTGAGTGCGTGAAGGTCTGTCCGGTGGAGGTTCCGGATTCCTTTAACGCCGGCCTGTCCGGACGAAAGGCCATCTACCTTCCGGTTCCGCATGCGATTCCCAACACGTATATTATCGATACGAATGCTTGCAACCGGTGTGGGGAGTGTGAAGCAGTATGTCCTACGGGAGCCGTCAAGCTTTTAGAAGAAGTCCGCAAAGATTTTCGAATTCTGGTGGTGGACGACGAATTGATCATGCGCGATTCCCTTAGGGCCTGGTTAGAAGATGAAGGTTTTAGAACAAGCATATGAACTGATGCTCGCTGATATTAAAATGCCGGGAATGGACGGTGTGGAACTCCTTCAAAAGGCTAAAGAGGTTTTTCCCGACCTAAGTGTTGTCATGATGACGGCCTATGCTACGGTAGAGACCGCAGTGGAAGCCATGAAAATAGGGGCGCTGGACTATCTCCTTAAACCGTTTGATCCCGACACCCTTATCCCTATGATCATCCGAACATATCAGGATCTCGAAGCAAGCAAAGAAGTTCCAATTAATGTAGGCGCCCTGGTTCTTTGCGGTGGGACGTCCTATTTCGATCCTGCGCAAGACAGTAACACGTATGGGTATGGTATATACCCGAATGTGGTAACAAGCCTCGAGTTCGAAAGGATTTTAAGCGGTACAGGACCGAATCAGGGTCGACTGGTACGGCTTTCCGACGGTAAACCGCTGCGTAAAGTGGCCTGGCTTCAGTGTGTGGGGTCGCGAGATATCAAAATCGACGCCGACTATTGTTCGTCCATATGCTGCATGCATGCGATTAAAGAAGCCCTTGTGGCCAAAGAAAGAGCTGACGGGGCGCTGGAAGCAGCCATCTTTTATATGGATATGCGTACCTTCGGTAAATCCTTTCAGCGATACCGTGACCAGGCGGAAATCGAACACGGCGTCCGGTTTGAGAAAGGGCGTATCCATTCTATTTTATATGACGAAAACAGCGGCGATCTCATTGTCAGGCATGTTAATTATTCCGGTACCCAAATAGAAGAGATCTTTGACATGGTTGTGCTTTCCGTGGGCCAGAGGCCGGCCTTGGGTACAACAGCTCTGGCCGAAATAATGGAAATGCCGCTTAATCAGTGGGGGTTTGGCCGGAGCGAACCCTTTTCACTTACGCGAATAAATAAAGAAGGAATCGTATTGGGGGGATCCTTCTCCGGCCTTAAGGATATCAGTGAATCTGTCATTCAGGCTTCTGCCGCTGCTTTGTCAGCCTCACGCATCATTCATGCTGCCGGAGGCGGCCTTATTCCTGAACCTGCTCTTGAAACGCCTTTATTAGATATCTCACAGGAACCTCCTAAGGTCATGATCGCTGTCTGCACCTGCGGTGATCTGCTTGCCAAGCTTCTCGACACTCAACAACTTGTCCGGAATCTCAAAACCGACCCCGTTGTAGACCAGGTCGTCTTTTTTGAGCAAATCTGTACGGTCACGGGATGGGAAAATCTTATTGAACGGGTTGAAAAATACAAACCGAACCGGATTTTGATCGGGTCGTGCCTTCCCTATGTGTATGCTCAGAAAGTCAAGGAACTGGGACGGCGGGTGGGGCTGAATCCCGTTCTTAGAGAGGTGGTCGATTTAATGCTGATGGCTCAACGCTCAAAACTTAAATCTGGCATTCCGTCTTCAGACGAGATGTCAAAAATCAACAGTGAACTGTCGGCTATTTTGGGAACGGGCCTTGCCAGGCTTAAATGGGCTGATCCGGATCCTGTGCCCAGCCAAAAAATTCTTCAGCAAGCCCTGGTGGTGGGCGGCGGAATCGCTGGAATGTCCTCAGCCCTTGCCATTGCAGATCACGGCTTTCAGGTCGATCTGATCGAGCAAGAAGAAGTGTTGGGTGGTAACCTTAACTGGTTACAACGAACTTTGGAAGGCCACACAACGAAGACCATGTTAGACGAAACGCTTTTGAAGGTGGAAAAACACCCGCTCATTCGGGTCCACACCAACAGCCGGGTGCGTGTTTCCCACGGTCAGGTCGGGCGCTTTTACACCACTATCGAGGACAAAGAAGATGGCGCTTTCACTTTGGAGCATGGCGTGACCATCCTTGCTACCGGAGGAGAGGAAGCGGATACAACATCCTATAATTACGGCACAAGCGAAGCCATTGTCACCCAAAAGGAACTGGAGAAAAAAATACATGATCATACCAT
>JARRQA010000264.1:2848-4807 GCA_037382325.1 Robiginitalea sp. | reverse complement strand
TCAAGGCAGGTCCGAATAAAATTGAATTGCTGGAAGCGACACGGGAAGACAGTCCTATTGCGAAATACATCGAAAAGAAGGGAGAAGGGATCCACCATATCGCCTTTGATGTGGAGGACATTCATGCGGAAATTGAACGACTTCAAAAAGAAGGGTTCAACGTGCTGAATGAAACCCCCAAAAAAGGCGCCGACGGCAAACTGGTGGCTTTCCTCCACCCCAAATCCACCAATGGGGTCCTGATAGAGCTTTGCCAGGACGCCCCGGAGGAATAGGGACGGGCTGTTGCAGCCCTTGGAAAATAGTGCTAATATTGCATGCTCCAATAGCTTCAGCGCTTTTTGGAATTTGACCCTGATAGAAATCGGGGGAAACTTGATTCGCAAATGCGAATACGGGTCCTATAGCTCAGTTGGTTAGAGCACCTGACTCATAATCAGGGGGTCCCTGGTTCGAGCCCAGGTGGGACCACATCAAGCAGAAAACCCACGCCGTAAGGTGTGGGTTTTTGCTTTCCGGAAGAAACCAAAGCGCGCTTTAGGTTTCGGACGGGAAGCAAAATCCAGCTTTGCGTTAGCAAAGCGAGGTTTTCTATTTGCAGCCGGGGGACTTCTCTGGTCCATTTGCGCAGCAAATGAACCCAGGTGAAAGGAGCTAACACCAGTGCCCAAATGCCCACTAAGGCTGTGAGGTTTGCAGGAGTGGCCGTTCTCTGGTCGGTGGTCTCCGACCACCAACTCAGGTGACCAATCATTCTATTAATGCCAACGCACCGGCAGGCCCTGTAGTCTTTGAGTTCAGATTTCCCTTTTAATTAATCCGGATTACAATTTGTAAAATTAGGTTTCGGTAGACTCCAATCGGGAGTATTCAAACTAAATTCTTCACAACTAGTTACTGCATTTACATTCCAGGAGCTTAAGTCCTGATTAAACAGGGTATAGAAAAACATATAAGACATATCAGTCACACTACTAACGTCCCATGAACTAATATCCTGATTAAAAGGGGTGGGATCTAAGTTAGTGTATGGGTCAATGGTTGAAAACATACCCTTCATGGAAGTCACATTGCTTACATTCCATGAACCAATATCCTGATTGAAGGACGAATAAGAGAACATAAAGGACATATCTGTGACATTGCTAACATTCCAATTACCGATAGGTTTATTGAAAGTGGTATAATTAAACATATTCCTCATATTCAAAACATTACTTACATCCCAATTTCCTAACGATTGATTGAAGTCAGTATTACCTTCAAACATCGATGACATATCTGTTACACCGCCGACATCCCAATTGCCGATTGTTTGATTAAAGTTTGATTGAGCAAACATAGCTTCCATGGTGTTAACACTACTCACATCCCAATTTTCGACAGGTTGATTGAACTGGGACATAAAAAACATTGCAGTCATGTCAGCTACTTTACTTACATCCCAATTACTTATTGGTAGATTAAAAGCTGAATGGGAAAACATCGCCGCCATAGTAGTTACGCTCTTCACATCCCAACCACTGATATCTTGATTAAATACTGAACCAGCGAACATTCTGGCCATATTGGTTACATTACCGACATCCCAGTGAGCAATATTCTGGTTAAATGGGTTTGGCGTGGTGTTCCCCATTCCTAACCAGTTCCAGAACATACCAGACATGTTAGTTACATTACTCACATCCCACGAGCTAATATCCTGATTGAACGATGTGGAAGACCTGAATAATTCGCTCATGTCCGTGACCTTGCTGGTACAAACCACAGTTACATCTTCTGCATTTTCAACCATTTCCCTCAACCGGGATTCGTCGACGATGGTGTAGACTATCCCGTCCAAAATGCCCTGATCACCAACTTGTGCCCATTCGTATGATTTAATTGTGACTCCGTTTTCATCCAGGTAAATGGGTGAAGGGACAGGACATCCGTTTTCATCTACATTTGTGCCTGAAG
>JARRQA010000264.1:0-2778 GCA_037382325.1 Robiginitalea sp. | reverse complement strand
CCTACAAAAGTCAGCATCATCAGCCACCCCATCACCATCCGAATCGATTTGAGAAATAGAACATCCATTTTCATCAACCTCTTCTCCTTCTGGAGTATTTGGGCAGCTATCCATGTCATCAGAAACCCCATCATTATCTCCATCCTTCTCTACGAAAACAAGGGTAACGTCCATATCGGAATCCATGGAAACGGAAACCGGATTCTCTGTACTTGTCAGGTCGCCGGTCCACTCTTTGAAAACATATCCTTCGGAAGGAGTCCCTGTGAGGGTAACCGTAGTGCCATCATCGAAGGTTCCCCCATCCGGGGAGACCGTTCCACCGTCTTCAGGGGTTATGGTAACTGAAAGGATGAACTTTTCAGGCTCATCGTCATCATCAGTACAGGTAAGGATTAAAAATAAGACCGGAAGTATGAGGAAAATCCTCTTAAGAAGTCTCATGGCTATGTTGTTTTACAATTACCTAAATTGAGCAGATAAAACTAGTCCTCAAGGAAGGGAAACACAATGATCCTGGTCAGTACTAACGGTTCTGCATCAACAGATTAGGAATGGTAAAAGATCTTTTGAATCCGAAGCCTTTCCGGATAAATTGCTAAATGCTTTAATAGTTTCTTCCTACATTTAGAATATTGGGATTTCTGTCACCGGTCGTTCGAAACAAAAGGAAGCGACCATTCAATTGCAGCCTTATGGGCCAATACATGAGAAACACTGCTATTGTAAATCCACTTCGGCTGTTTGTAATTGTATTCCTGTTTTTTCAAAACACCTCCTCACAGGNAGAGCGCACTCCCTGGCCGTTACGTTTGCCCATCCGATAAAAATCGGGAACAAATTGGGGACTGTCAGCATGTTAATTCCGTTTAGCAGTGCAGATTGGGAGGGGCTTTTGAGCGGAGCGCCAGCAGGAATCAACCGTACTGGTTTAGCGGATCCCAGATTGCGGGCTTCAATACTTCTGGCCGGCCCTCCGGCAGGGAATGCGATGGAAATACAACAATACAGGCTTAAAAACCCTTCTTACACTACTTTTGGCGTATCACTGGCCATAAACATCCCGCTGGGGGA
The DNA here is from genome assembly GCA_037382325.1 of Robiginitalea sp. Taxonomy (GTDB): domain Bacteria; phylum Bacteroidota; class Bacteroidia; order Flavobacteriales; family Flavobacteriaceae; genus Robiginitalea. The sequence goes on along the minus strand of JARRQA010000264.1, from coordinate 1,704 downwards.
ATACTTTGAAGACAAGCTGATAAACCTGGGGAGCAACCGGTTTGTGTTCAGACCCCAGGCGGGGATGATACATTACTGGGGCAGCTGGTCCTTTGAATTGACCGGGTCTGTTTTTCTATACACCCGGAACCCTGACTTCTTCAATAATGCAGATCGCGAACAACGGCCCACCTTTGCGATACAATCACATTTAGTAAGACAGCTTCGAAAGGGCGCATGGCTGTCTCTGAGTGCCGGATATGGCCTGGGGGGCGAATCTGTTATCAACAGGCAGCCGAATGGAGATTTTCGTTCCAATTTACTGGTTTCAGGCTCGTACAGCTTCCTTTTCGCAAAAAGACAGGGGCTAAAACTTACCTACATTCGGGCCGAAGCGCTGGAAGATATAGGTTCCAACACCAATAATTTCATTTTAGCCTGGTTTATCAGTTTTTGATGGAATCCCCTGCAAATTTTTAGCTTATTCGGGGTTTTTTCTCAGGACCTCCCCGGCCTTCAGATGTTGGAATTCACCATTTTCAACAGAAACCTGCCCATTGACAATCACATAAGGAATGCCCTGAGGATACTGATGCGGGTTTTCAAAGGTGGCTTTGTCGGCTACAGTTTTCGGATCGAAAAGGACCACATCGGCCTTCATCCCCTCCGCCAGCAGGCCCCTGTCTGTCAGGCCCATGGCAGTCGCCGGGAGGGCGGTCATTTTATGGACGGCTTCAGGCAGGGAAAGGACCTTTTTTTCCCGCACATAGTGGCCCAGGACCCTGGGAAATGTTCCGTACCACCGCGGGTGCGGATGGCCCATCCCGGGCGCGACCAGCCTGCCGTCCGAAGCAATCATGGTTTGCGGATGTCTCATGATCCGCACAACATCCCCTTCGTCCATCGCGTGGAAGACGCAGGAAGCCCCACCGTTTAGCTGGGCCTCTATGACCAGATCCGCCCCGTTTTCCATAGTGGGCTCCAGCCCCTTCAGATCACTCCAGTACTTCAGGGTTTTCCCCTCCAGTTCTGGCATCCAGGAGACCTTGGCAAACTGTATTCTTTTCAGGTCCGCTCCGCCCCTGTCATTGATCAGGTTAAAAACGATACCTTCCCGAATACTGTCCCGAAGCCCGGGGTCCGAAACCCGCTCCCGGAAGGCATCATTGCCTCCCGCCCGGGCCCAGCCCGGGATCAGGATCGAGATGCTGGTATAGGACCGGTCATAGGGATACTGGTCTATTCGTATGTCCAGTCCTGCAGCCCTTGCGGAATCGACCATGGCAAGCGTTTTTTCACTCCTGCCCCACATGGGTTCGCCGACCACTTTGTGGTGGGTGAGCACCACGGGGATATCGGCCTCTTTTGAAATCATGATGGCTTCCTCCACCGATTCCAGCAGGCCCAGGCCTTCTTCCCTTAAATGTGAGGTATAGATGCCGCCCCCGGCCGATGCCTCTTTAGACAAAGCGATGACCTCTCCCACTTCGGAGAAGGTGCCCGGCAGGTACTTCAGCCCCGTGGAAATCCCGAAGGCGCCTTCCTCCATGGCCACTGCCACCTGGGCCTTCATACGCTCCAGTTCTTCCGCGGTCGGAGCCCTGTTCTCCAGGCCCATCACATTCCTTCGCACGGTATTATGCCCGATGAGATACCCGACATTCATTCCCACCCCAAGCTGCTCCAGGGTATCCAGGTAAGCCCCAAAAGGCCAGGGGCTTGATC
>JARRQA010000263.1:0-5679 GCA_037382325.1 Robiginitalea sp. | reverse complement strand
AATTTGAGCAGGGATCTTCCCTCTATCAGGACCGGGTGTACCGGAATGACGGGAAGGGCAATTTTACCCGGGCCGAGTCTGTCCTGGAAGATGGGCAGGCTTACAGCGGAAAGGCAGTGACCTCCCTGGACTTTGACCAGGACGGGGATGCCGACCTTGTGGTGGGCAACCGGATTCTGGCCCGCAGCTACCCCCGGCATGCCCCTTCCTTCCTGCTTGAAAACCGGGAAGGGAAGCTTTATGATGTAACGGAGGAAAAAGCACCGGCACTATCGGATTTTGGGATACTGAACGACTTACTTGTCACCGATTTCGACGGGGACGGGAAAAAAGACCTGATCGCCCTTGGAGAATGGACCGGGGTCGGGTTTTTAAGGAATACTCCGGAAGGATTTGTAATGCAGGATGCTGCGGGGATGGGCGTACCCATGAGCGGGTGGTGGTTTTCCGCACATGAAACCGATGCCAACGGGGATGGCCTCCCGGACTATATCCTCGGCAATGCGGGACTGAACATCAAATTCAGCGCCAGCCCGGAAAAGCCTTTTAAGGTATTCGCCGCAGATTTCGATCAGAATGGCACCCACGATATTGTGCTCAGCAAAAAATATCACGATCAGTACGTCCCTGTGCGGGGGCGGGAATGCTCTTCCCAGCAAATGCCCTTTATCGCTCAGAAATTCCCGAGTTACAGCGAATTTGCCAGTGCCAGCCTGGAGGACGTTTATGGAAATTCCCTGCAGGAAAGCTATGAGCGGGAGATTGACAGTTTTACCTCCTACCTTCTTTTGAATGATGGGAACGGGAAATTCACCCCCATGGCCCTGCCTCCGGAGGCTCAGATGATCCCTGTATTTGACCTGCTTGCCACTGATCTCAACCAGGACGGACTGGACGACCTCATCCTGGCCGGAAACATTTATGAAACGGAAGTGGAAACCCCGCGTCTGGATGCGATCTCGGGCACTACTCTGCTTTCGAACGGGGACGGGACCTACGAGGTACTCCCCCATTCCCGTACAGGACTTTATCTCAGGGGCAATGTAAAATCCCTCCAACCTTTTCAGGAAGGAAATGACCTCTGGATCCTGGTCGCGCGGAATGACGCTGCCCCTTTAGTGTATCGCCACAGCGTAAATAATAACAACCCTTTAACGGTTGCCTATAAATAATTCTTTATATTTTGCACAAAAATTTTTTACTATGAACTACAGATTACTCACTATAGCTTCTCTTCTACTGATTACGGGTACTGCCTTCGGTCAATTTACCGGACAGGTAGCCACAACGATGTCTTCAGGCGGAGCTGCCCAGGGGAATACCGCCGGTGAAATAGCGACACTCTTAGGCCCCATTAGCGACGCCAACAGCAAGCGCACTGTGGACTGGGAAGAATTCCAGGGTTCCCCCTATACTTCCAATGAATTTCAACCGGCAGAACTGTTTTATAAAAACGATAAGATGGGCACGATTTTTTACCGTCACAATGCCCTGAACGAGGAAATCGAGATTAAGGAATCCAAATCCCAGCAAGGGATACGGGGCCTGAATCGGGATAAGAACATCAGCCTGAAGGTAGATGGCAAGCCCATGCGTTTTATGACTTTTATCGACAAGTCAGGCACCACCATGAACGGATACCTCACCCAACTCGTGGATGGGGAGCACTGGGACCTTTTTCGGAGGGTGCATGTGAAATTCACAGAAGGAGCCCCTGCACAGAACTCCTTTGTAAAGGCTATTCCCAGCCGGTTTTCACAATTCACGGAATACTACGTGCAGAAAAAAGGGGTGGACCGGGTAGACGAATTGCAGCAGAAGAACAGCAAATTGTATGCCCTGACCGAAAATTCAGAACAAAAACAACTCCTGAAAGCATTTCTAAAGGACAACCGACTGGATGTGGACAATGAAGAGGATCTGGTACGTCTGATCATGTTCCTGGATATTTTCTCTGCCGAAATAATTCAGTCATCCCGAGCTTCGTAGTTCGGGATGACTTTCTAAAGGGAAGTCCAGTTTTAAACCAGTATTGTGCTTTTCTTCAGTACTCCTTAAAAAATAGATTGAAAATTTTTCCAGATACCGGGGACGGGATGCCCCTTAAATGCAGTAACAGCGCACTTTCATTCTATGGATAAGGAAACTCACATATACGGTATTCGGGCTGTACTTGAGGCCATACAAGCCGGAAAAGCCATCGACCGTATCTACCTTCAGAAGGGCCTGCAGGGAAAGTTATCACAGGAATTGCAGGCGAGGGCCCGAAAAGCAGGGGTACGTATCAGTTATGTGCCCGGGCAGCGCCTTGATCGCTTCAGGGACCGGAACCACCAGGGGGCGGTTGCCGTTATCTCCCCCGTCGAATTCCTGGACTACCAGAAACTCACCGATCAGATCCTGTCAGAAAAGGAAGCCCCCCTCCTGCTGCTGCTCGACGGGGTCTCGGACGTTCGGAACCTTGGCGCCATCATCCGTACGGCTGCCTGCACAGGCGTTGATGGCATTATCCTCCCCGACAGCGGCAGCGCCCCTGTTACAGCAGATACCATAAAGACTTCCGCAGGGGCCGTTTTCAATGTCCCCATGGCAAAAACACCCCACATAAAAGATGCCGTCTATTACCTTCAGGCAAGTGGGGTACAGGTGGTGGCCGCTACTGAAAAAGCCAAAGATTCGGTTTTCGATTCAGACCTTACCCCTGCCACAGCCATCGTTATGGGCTCGGAGGGCAAAGGAGTATCCCCTGCTGTACTGAAAGCTGCCAACCGTACGGCCCGGTTGCCCATACTGGGCTCTATTGCCTCTCTGAACGTCTCAGTGGCCTGTGGCGTCTTCCTCTATGAAGTGGTCCGGCAGCGCTCCCGCTAACCTCCCTGTTGATCTTCTTTCCTGCGATAATGGTACCGGATACGAACCCTGTCCTGCAGTTCTTCCTCCGTACCCTCCGGGTTCTCGACAAAATTGCCATCAGCGTCAAAATGTTTCATGAAGGGGTCGTCTGCTTCCTGGAAGTCCTCGGACTCCCAGACATATTTGGGAGCCTTCGGAATGGGCGCCTTTAATGCCGCAGCGAGAAACAATCCGGTTACGAAACCGCCCAGGTGTCCCTCCCAGGAGATCTCGTCCAGTACCGGAAAAATATACCACAACATACTGCCGTAGACAAAAACTACAATGAGGGACAAAGCGACCAGCCGGTAATACCGGGTGAAGATCCCTTTGAAAAAAATAAAACTGGCCAAAACGTAGATAAGACCACTTGCCCCGATATGGTACGAGGGGCGCCCGATGGCCCAGGTGATCAGCCCGGACAGGAGAATACCCAGGAAAAAAGTCTTCCAGGCAATTTTACGGTAAAAGTAAAAAAGCGCGGCACTCAGGATGACCAGGGGCAGGGAATTGTTGTACAGGTGTTCCAGAGACCCATGGATCCAGGGGGAGGTAACTATACCCCGGATCCCTTTGAGGGTCCTCGGGTAAATCCCCCAGGAATTGAAATTCACCCCAAGTCGTATTTCGGTATAATAGACCCCCCAGATCCCGAGCAAAAGGGCCAGGGGCCCCCAGGAATTGAAATTCACCCAAGTCGTATTTCGGTATAATAGACCCCCCAGATCCCCAGCAACAGGGCCAGGGGAACCAAAACAACGGCATCGGTAAACCGGTAATGCGATTCTTCGGACATACCTGCAAGGTAGCACCAAACCGCCCGATACTCCAAGGGAATCTTCGCTGCCTTCATGCGGGAATGGCGAATTGTAGTATTTTTAAAACTATGAATGAACCGTTGGCAGAACGGATACGCCCGAAACACCTGGAGGAGATCATCGGGCAGGAGCACCTGGTGGGTGCACAAGGTGCACTTTCCCGACAGCTCCGTACGGGGACGGTTCCCTCTATGATCTTCTGGGGACCACCGGGAACGGGAAAAACTACCCTGGCCCAGGTAATCGCAAGCGAAAGCGGCAGGCCTTTCCATACCCTTAGTGCTATTAACAGCGGGGTAAAGGATATTCGCGAAGTTCTGGAAAAGGCACGGCAAACCGGCGGACTCTTCACCACTAAAAATCCAATCCTCTTTATAGATGAAATCCACCGGTTCAGCAAGTCACAGCAGGACTCCCTGCTCGGGGCAGTGGAAAAAGGGTGGGTAACCCTGATCGGTGCCACCACCGAAAACCCCAGCTTTGAAGTGATCCCGGCCCTGCTGTCGCGGTGTCAGGTCTATGTGCTCAAATCCCTGGGCAAAAAAGACCTGCTGGCCCTTTTGGAAAGGGCACTGCAGGAGGATGCCTGGCTTAAATCCAGAGAGGTGGAACTGGCGGAAACAAGCATGCTCCTCCGGCTTTCAGGAGGGGACGGAAGGAAACTCCTCAACATTTTTGAACTCGTGGTCTCGGCGGAAGCACAGGAAAAAGTGGTCCTGACCGATAAGCGCGTGGGTGAGGTCGTTCAGCAGCAGCCCCTGCGCTATGACAAGACAGGAGAACAGCATTACGATATTATTTCCGCCTTCATTAAGTCTATACGGGGCAGTGATCCCAATGGAGCGGTTTACTGGCTCGCACGCATGGTGGAGGCCGGGGAGGATGTAAAGTTCATCGCACGCCGGATGCTGATCGCCGCATCCGAAGATATCGGCCTGGCGAACCCCACGGCCCTTGTTATTGCCAATAATACCTTTCAGGCGGTCCAGGCCATTGGATATCCGGAGGCCCGTATCATCCTGAGCCAGTGTGCCATTTACCTCGCCACGTCTCCCAAAAGCAACGCCAGCTACACTGCCATAAAGAAAGCGCAACAGGAAGTTCGCAGCAGCGGGGATCTCGAGGTTCCCCTCCCGCTCAGGAATGCGCCTACGGAGCTGATGAAAGAGTTGGGTTATGGAGAAGCCTATGCCTATGCCCACGATTATCCGGGAAACTTTGTCCCTATGGAATTCCTGCCGGAAGAACTTTCGGGAGCCTCTTTCTACAGGCCTGGGGAAAATAAGCGGGAAGAAGGAATCAGGGAGTTTTTAAGAATGCGCTGGAAAGGGAAATACGACCTTTAGAACTTAATGCGGAGTTTGCGCAACTGTACCTTTCCTCCTTCGTAATATTCGTGCCACCACTGGCCTTCTTTTTGGTAGACCATCCCCATAGGGGCCTCATCCACCATGGCAATATAGGTGTTCTCCTGAGTGGTTTTAACCAGCTTCATCCGTACTTCAGGGGTGCTGTCCACCAATTGGAAACCGTTGTCCAGGGGCTGGGCATACCACAGTTCGGGGGCATCAGCATCCCTTTCAGCCTCCATCACCTTTTCAACTGCAACTACAGCAACTGCTTCAGCAGCGGCAGGTTCCTCCCTGACGGGCGGAGGATTGAGCAGCCGCTCTGCCTGGGTAGGAGGTGGTACAGGACCTTCTTCCGTGACCTCTTTCAAAGGGTTATAAGTGTACCCGGTCCCTACCAGTACCGAAAAGGCTCCTTCAATTGCCTCCCGGTAAGCGGATTCATATTCCGTTATCTTGCTCTTTCCCTCGGGGGTTTCAAAAACAACCTGCCCATAACAATCCTCAAGTGCCAGTTTGATCCTGGTCAGTAATAGGGTAGAATTATCGACCATGCGGACCTTAAGGCCGGAACAGGGTTTTGTTGCCAAATCCTCAGGGATTTTATCGTCGTATACAAC
>JARRQA010000262.1:2281-4163 GCA_037382325.1 Robiginitalea sp. | reverse complement strand
GTACAACTGGGGTATAATGTGCATGGCAATGAACCTTCCAGCAGTGAGGCAGCCCTGTTGTACAAAGATAGGCAGGTCGGCATTCGGATCTACCGAACTCCCCGGATCGGTGAAGGCCAGGTGTTGCTGCTGCAGTTCAGGCAGGTTCTCCAGATGAGAAGGCTGGCTCACCCTCAGGATGACCAGCCGTCGTTTTTCATGGGTAAACCCGTAGGTTTCGATTTCAGCATTTTCGGATACAGAAGCCAGGGTTTGCAGGTAGTGTACAATCCGGTCGTGTCGGGTGTGGTATTCCCCGATCCCGTATCCCAGGAATTCCTCAGGGCTTGGAATTCCCTCCTTGTAGGGTTCGTATTGTTCGAGAAAGTAATCCTGTGCATTAAGGTTTAGGCTGCCGGTCAACAACAGGCAGAAAACAACAGTTCTCAGCATCGGTTAGTCTTTATGGTTTCTTCCGAATAAAGATAGGAAATCTCATCGTTTCTCACCCCTGGAAAATGGTAGGTGCATTGCGCAGGGACCTGACTCAGGCGATAGAGTGGAAGGGTTCCTGCCTTACTTCCTGAAAACGAATGATATAGTTGGTCCCCCTTTTGGAAAGGTCCCTGATGACAGATCCCTTTAATTGCCTGCTGAGGTTATGGATAAGTTTTAGCCCCAGGGATTTTGAGGACTGGTAATCCATGCTTTCGGGATATCCAACACCGTTGTCACCGATACGGAGGACGAATTCGTGTTTGTCCTCTTTTTCAAGGGAAATGGAAATTTCTCCGGAATCACGGCCCTCAAACCCGTATTTAAGGGCATTGGTAACGGCCTCATTGATCAGGAGTCCCAGGGGGATGGCTGTATCGATCCCCAGTTCGATCTCGGGGATATTTATATTCAACCGGATATTGCTTTCCGGCCCCTTTATGGACTTGACCAGGTAATCCCCGAGCTGGTGGACATAGGTGCTGTATTCGATACAGGAGAGGTCCTCCCGCTGATAGAGCATTTCATGGACCATGGCCATGCAGACCACCCGGTTCTGGCTGCTTCGGATTTGGCTGAGAGTCTGTGCATCCTCGACGGACCTTCCCTGCATCCTCAGGAGGCTGGAGACGGTCTGCAGGTTGTTTTTGACCCTGTGGTGTACTTCTTTGAGCAACATCTCCTTTTCCGATACTTTCTGTTCCAGTTCTTCCTTGCTGCGGTAAATCCCGTGTAATTTCTCAAAAAAGCGGTGACCGAAGATCCAGCCCAGGAATGCCATGAACAAAACGATCACCAAGAGAGTGAAAAGTCCCATAGCCGATTCAGGAAGCGCATTGTATGCGGATACAAATGCCTGCCGACCCGCAGCCCAAATAAAGGCAATTCCCAAAAGGGAAGCTCCAAGATACAGGTGTCCGTAAAGGGATTTGGACCTATAGGCCAGCAATACTAACAGACCGAGTAAAAAAAGGAAAGGACTTTGCAGTCCCCCGCTGTACAGGCTTACCCCAAGGATGCCGAGGAGGAAGCCTGCACCTACCAGGTGAAAAACCAATGGTTGGCGGAAGGAAGTCCGGTACAGCATTGAGTTTATCCCCATCAGGACCGTAATGCCCAGAAGCCCGGCTACCAGGGGAAGCGCTGCGCCCAGCAAAAACCTGGATACAAGGGTAAGGAGCAGGAATGCCATCAACAGGAAATCACTTGCGGCGCGAAAAAGTTGTTCGGTATCTGCAAGTCGCTCCTGGTGCCGCCGTTTCTTTTTCATTTTAATAAAAAACGGATTTTCGGGCATGGGTAGATTCAATTACCTTAAGGTGGGTTGCATTTCCAGGAGTAAAGCTACTCCTAAATTTGAATATAATCAAAACGGAAACTCGCCAGCATAAAAAACGACCCCGGAGGG
>JARRQA010000262.1:0-2253 GCA_037382325.1 Robiginitalea sp. | reverse complement strand
AAGCACCCATTCCCCTTTGGCAATCAGGGGTTCCGCCTGCTTGAATTTCAGGGTTTTATTTTCTCCGGAAATCACATTTTTGATCGTCACCCGTTCGTTCCGGCCAATTTTGGGTTTTTCCCGGACGATGGTTTCGGTCACCTGAGGGCGTCCACCCTGTTGCTGGCCCACAGCCCTGTTTTGGGCAGCCAGTTCCTCACTGTTCGGAATTTCCTCCTTGGTCGTTTTCAGGTTTTCTTTCGGTCGCCGTACCTGGCGGGCTTCCTGGATTTCCTGAGTGTTTGCGGAAGGCAGTTCCCCTTTGAAGAGGAAGGATACCACCTCTTTGTTCACCTTCTCAATCATGCTCTTAAAGAGTTCGAAGGCCTCAAATTTATAGATCAGAAGCGGGTCTTTCTGCTCGTGGACCGCCAGCTGTACGGACTGCTTGAGTTCGTCCATCTTCCGGAGGTGCGTTTTCCAGGCATCGTCTATGATCGCCAGGGTGATGTTTTTCTCAAAGTCTGTAATCAGTTGTTTTCCCCCTGTATTGTAGGCGGTTTCCAGATCTGTCACCACATTCAGGGTCTTGATCCCATCTGTAAACGGTACGACGATCCGTTCGAACTTGTTGGCATTGTCCTCATAGACCTTTTTGATCACCGGGAAAGCCGTGGCTGCGGACCGCTCCATCTTGTCCTGGTAATGCTTGTAGGCTGCACCGTAGACTTTGTGGGCAATATCCTGGAAGGACATCTTGTTAAAGTCCTCTTCACTCACCGGTGCGGTGATCGAGAAGTATTTGATCAGCTCGAATTCGAAATTCTTGTAGTCGCTTGCGAATTTATTGGACTCCGCAATCACCTCACAGGTGTCGTAGATCATATTGGCTATATCCACCTTCAGGCGGTCTCCCTGAAGCGCGTGTCGCCTCCTTTTGTAGACCACCTCTCTTTGGGCGTTCATCACATCGTCGTATTCGAGGAGTCGCTTGCGGATCCCGAAGTTGTTTTCCTCGACTTTCTTCTGCGCCCTTTCGATGGATCGGGTCATCATGCTGTGTTGAATGACCTCTCCTTCCTTAAGACCCATGCGGTCCATCATCTTGGCGACCCTTTCGGATCCGAACAGGCGCATCAGGTTATCTTCAAGGGAAACGTAAAACTGTGAACTACCGGGGTCTCCCTGACGTCCGGAACGACCCCTGAGCTGCCGGTCCACCCTTCGGGAGTCATGGCGTTCGGTACCGATAATGGCGAGGCCGCCGGCTTCTTTAACCTCCCCGGTGAGTTTGATGTCGGTTCCCCGTCCTGCCATGTTCGTGGCGATGGTCACCACTCCGGGGTTACCTGCCTCGGCCACGATATCGGCTTCTTTCTTGTGAAGCTTGGCATTCAGAACGTTATGGGCGATTTTACGGATGTTCAGCATTCGGGAGAGCAGTTCGGAGACCTCCACCGAGGTGGTCCCGATCAGCACCGGCCGTCCAGCCTCGGACAGCTGGGTGACCTCGTCGATAATGGCGTTGTATTTTTCCCGTTTGGTTTTGTAGATAAGATCGTTCTTATCATCCCTGGCCACGGGCCGGTTGGTTGGGATTTCCACCACGTCCAGTTTGTAGATTTCCCAGAATTCGCCTGCCTCGGTTACCGCAGTACCTGTCATACCGGCCAGTTTTCGGTACATCCTGAAATAGTTCTGGAGGGTGATGGTGGCGAAGGTCTGGGTCATCGCCTCAATCTTCACATTTTCTTTCGCCTCTATGGCCTGGTGCAACCCGTCGGAATACCGGCGTCCTTCCATGATACGCCCGGTCTGTTCATCCACGATCATGACTTTGTTCTCCATAACCACATACTCCACATCCTTCTCGAAGAGCGTATAGGCCTTGAGCAGCTGTGTCATCGTATGGATGCGTTCGCTTTTTACGGCAAAGTCCTTGAAGAGTTCTTCCTTGAGTTTGGCTTCTTCTTCAATATCCAGGTTCTGGTCCTCGATATGGGCGATCTCACTTCCGATATCCGGCATGATGAAGAAATCGCTTTCCTGATCCCCGGAAATGTAGGCAATCCCCTTGTCGGTGAGTTCGATCTGGTTGTTTTTTTCGTCTATAACAAACAGGAGTTCGGCATCCACCTTGGGCATTTCCCGGTTATTGTCCTGCATGTAGAAATTCTCCGTCTTCTGGAGGAGCTGTTTGATGCCCTCTTCACTGAGAAACTTGATCAGGGCTTTGTTCTTGGGAAGGCCCCTGTGTACCCGGAGCAGCAAAAA
>JARRQA010000261.1:0-5298 GCA_037382325.1 Robiginitalea sp. | reverse complement strand
TATACTACCCTGATCAGCCAGAGCCTAAACCGGCTTATAGCGGGCGTGCTTCACGCGAAACCTTTGATGTTTTTCCGGAAAATCTTCAGGTTTACACAGGATTTCTATCCCTTTATCCGGTTTAACAAAGGATCTCCGACCCTTTCTCTCTAAAAGCCGACACAATCAGCCGGTGGCAACAAACCAAGGGCTTTGCACTTGAAAAAGGTGATTGTAATCCCGAACTCCCAACGGTATAAATTCGCGGCTTTACCCTAAGCAGCCTTTTTCGCAACAAGCCTTCCGGGGATTTCTTAGGGACCTATGCATACCCTTTGGTGTTTTATCATTTCCCTGAAGAAAACCTTTTAAATCAGCTAAAAACATTCAAACAAAATTATCATGGCATCCGAATATTACAACCCCGCCGATCTTAGAAAATTTGGCAAGATTACCGAATGGAGTGAAGACCTCGGGAAGAAATTCTTTGATTACTACGGCAAGGTCTTCGAAGAAGGGGCGCTCAGCGCCAGGGAAAAATCCCTGATTGCCCTGGCAGTGTCCCATGTGGTGAAATGCCCCTATTGCATTGACGCCTATACCAAGGACGGGCTGCAAAGAGGGATCACCAGGGAAGAAATGATGGAAGCCGTCCACGCCGGGGCGGCCATTGAAAGCGGGGCAACCCTGGTGCACGGGGTTCAAATGATGAATAAGTACAATAAATTATCCATGTAGGAAGGCACCGTGCATTTGAAACGATGATTTTTAACTATGGCGACGAAATCACTTAAGGCCCGTCAAAAAGAGCTGGCGGAAACCAACAAACAACTCGAAATCCTCAATGGGGAAATTTTCACCTCAGGGGAACTCCCGTATTTTAAGGATAAGCTGGCGGAAACCGGGCAGGCTCCGCTGCGACCCCGGAGTCTGGAAATTCTGCAGATCAATGTGGGCTATATGTGCAACCAGGTGTGTGAGCACTGCCACGTGGATGCCGGTCCGGATCGAAAGGAAATCATGACCCGGGAAACCATGGAGCAGTGCCTGGAGGTGATCCGCAAGACCGGGGCGCATACCCTGGACCTTACAGGAGGAGCGCCGGAAATGAATCCGGATTTCCGCTGGTTTGTGGAAGAAGCTTCCAAAGCGGGTATTGCCGACTTCATCGTGCGATCCAACCTGACTATCCTGCGGGCCAACAAGAAATATTATGACCTGCCGGAATTTTTCGCCCGTTATAATGTACATGTGGTGTCTTCCCTCCCCCATTACACCCGGGGCAAAACGGACAAGCAGCGGGGAGACGGGGTTTTTGACAAATCCATACAGGCTCTTAAAAACTTAACTGAGGCGGGGTATGGCATGCCAGACAGCGGTCTGACCCTCGATCTGGTCTATAACCCTTCCGGGGCTTTCCTTCCCGGTGACCAGGCGGCCCTGGAGGCCGACTTCAAAAAAGCGTTGCGGGAAGATTTTGGCATTGAATTCAATAGCCTGTTCACCATCACCAACCTTCCGATCGCCCGCTTCCTGGATTACCTGGTGGCCTCAGAGAACTATGAGGATTACATGACGGCCCTGGTCGATGCTTATAATCCGGCTGCAGTAGAGAATGTCATGTGTACCAATACCATTTCGGTAAGCTGGGACGGATGGCTGTACGATTGTGATTTCAACCAGATGTTGGGCCTGAAAGTTGCCAGCAGGGTGAAACACATCAGTGAATTCCGGGAAGACCTCCTGCAGGACCGGGAAATTGTGATTTCCCAGCACTGTTATGGATGTACCGCGGGAGCTGGGAGTAGTTGCCAGGGGGCGGTAACCTGAAAATGGTGAGCGTCTATTACTACGTTGTCTCTGAATCCGGCACGCCAATCCCCCGCTCCCTCAACACGTGCAGGATCCGGTTATAAATCCTGCGGGGTGGGATCGTCCGCATGACCTCATCGTACCCGGGGGGTACTTTATTACCGTAGACCGAGGTGGGAATCAGCGGGAACCGGTCCCTGTCGGCGGTAATGGAATTTTCTTCAGGCTGCAGAAAGGGTGCAAACCCTGCATTAGGGTGGGTTACCCCCCATACGGTGATCACCGGGACCCCGTACATAGCTGCCAGATGTCCATTCCCACTGTCCATGGAAAGCATCAGGTCCAGGTTTGAAATCATCGCCAGCTCCTCTGACAAAGTGATGGTGCCCGCCACCGAATGGATAACACTTGCCCTGATGGGCCGCGAACGGGGCAATCCCCAGGCGGCAGCTTACACCCCGCTCCCATTCGCTGCGCAAGGATTCCGGCCATTTTTCTTTCGGAAGGATATCTTCCGGGGAAAGCGAGAGGTGATATCCCAGTTGCCGAAAAACATCGGCATAGCGCTCATGAGTGCTTTTAAGCGCACTAAACTCTTTGTGTTTCCAGGAGGTCAGGCGTCGTTTTTCGCTTCTTCCCTTATCGAGGACTTTAAAAGGAAGTCCTGTGCCGGATAAAAGGGTTTTGAGGATTTTAGTGCGAAGAACGGCGTGCAGGTCGGCAATGCCAACCAAGGACTCCTTCATCAATTCCTTGCGAAGGCGCCAAAGTCCGGAGAAGCCCTTATGAATACCATTGTCGTAAAACGGTACCGCCTTAAGGCCTGGAATCCGTTCCAGGATTGGTGTGAACCGGGTTTTTGTAATAAAGAGAAGTGCTGTGTCGGGATGTTTTCGCCTGAGAGAAAGCAATACGGGGATGGTCATGGCCACGTCTCCAAGGGCGGAGAGGCGGATTGCCATAAGTGCTTTCTTATTGCTTTTTTTCACGCAATACGGGGTTTAATTCGGCGTCATTATACATTTTCATCTGCTTGTAGACCTTCATGTATTTTTTCCCCGCTGCGATATCCTCCAGAAGTTGGTCAATGGCTGAGGACAGGTCCTTGCGCTGCTCCATTAGTACAGTCAATTTTTGGCGGCAGGCATCCCGATGGTCTTCACTGGCGTCTTCCCGCTGTACTTCTTCCCGCATATGGTAGATTTTAAGGGCCAGAATGGACAAGCGGTCGATGGCCCAGGCCGGGCTCTCCGTGTTGATCTGGGCGTCCTCGCCCACAGTCACCTCCCTGTACTTTGCAAGGAAATAGCTATCGATATACTCCACAAGATCGGTGCGTTCCTGGTTGCTGGCATCGATTTTCCTCTTGAGTTCAAGGGCCGCTTCGGGATCGATTCCAGGGTCACGTATCAGGTCTTCATAATGCCACTGGACGGTGTCGATCCAGTTCTTGCGATAAAGGAGATGTGCGATGTCATCCGCTGGGTAGGGATTTTTGAGGGGTTGGTCCACCCGGTCTTCAACATGGTATTCTTCAATGCTTTCCTGAAAAATCCCAAAAGCGTAATTACTGAACATGCCTGTAATTTTTGGCAAAGATACCGCTTATTTCACAACCCATTGTAGGAAGAAACCCACGATGGAAGGCAAGAATCAGCATAACCAGAAACCATCCGAGGATCAGCAGCCGCAACTGTGTCAATTTGCCCTGCCCGGATTTCCCATGCCTTATAAAAGACAAAACACCGGAAATAAGTACTACAAAAAGGAATATGGCTGGTTTAATCCAGGTTCCATCTGAAAAACGTACCAGATTCACTTCCTTCAGCAAAACGGAAAAATGGCGAAAAAGAAATTCCGGATCCCCCAACAGATAGGAAAAAGACCACCCGGTCAGGGCCACGACCATTGCCGACGCCAGAGGCACAAGCCAGTAATTTAACTGATTTGGAGCATAAAAGTATACATAGAACCAAACCAGTAACAGAAGGAAAATCAACTGGTTCAAAAACAGGCTGGCCACCAGAATCCATAACGCCCCGTCGAATATCTTGCCTTTTGGATTCCTGAGCGATTTCAGGCTGACGAGCCTTCGGTGCGCAAGCAACAGGAAAAAAGTAGCGAAGATGACCTCCGGATCCAGCATGGAATCGGGAAAAAGGAGTATGAACAGTGCATAAAACAGAATGGCAAAGGAATTTTGAGCTGTAAAATGGTTGCGCTGTACGATAAAATTTACGATGAAAACCGAAAAAAGAAGGCACCCCAGGCTCCAGAGCCCCTTGAGAAAACCGACCTGGTCAAAAGTCATCCCTGAAAACCCCAAATGTGCCAGGGCAAAAAACACAAACAACAAAGACAGTAGCAGGACGTAATTTACAGGTTTCGTTTTGCCGAAAAGGCTTGATATAATCACTGGTTTTCGTATGTTTGCAAGGTAAATATAGCCACTATGAGAGCTTTTTTTGAAGGGATTGAAAATTTATTTGTAAACGGGCTTTTTGCCCCTTTTGATTTTCTAAGGCAAATGGAAAATTGGTGGACTTCCAACACCATCAACTGGCTCTTTATGATCCTGGGGGTCATCGCCATGTTCTACTGGCTGGGTCAGCTCCGGGTTTTCGAACAGCGGGGGGAAGAGGATCACAGTATCACGGCCCACTCTTACCTGTAATCCCAGCCTTCCTTATCTTTTAACCTCTTTTTTCAAAGGTCAAAACCAAGATCCGTGCGGTAATAGGAATCCGTAAAGCGGATCTTCGCTACATTCTCATAGGACGTCTTCAGGGCCTTGCGATAATCGGTACCAAAAGCAGTCACAGAAAGAACACGACCACCATTGGTCACTACCTCCTCGTTTTCAGAAATGCGGGTTCCGGCGTGAAAGACAATGGCATCTGCAACTTCATCCAAACCCTGGATTGCGTATCCCTTTTCATATTTTTCCGGGTAACCCCCGGAGACCATCATGACGGTTGCAGCAGCTTCTTTTCGTATTTTCAATTCAGCCTGCCCCAGCTCCTGACGTGCCACCGCAGATAAAAGTTCGGCGAAATCCGATTCTATTCTGGGGATAACCACTTCGGTTTCCGGGTCCCCCATCCGGACGTTGTATTCGATTACAAAGGGATCGTCCCCTACTCTGATCAGGCCGATAAAAATAAACCCAACATAGGGGATCCCCTCCTTGCGAAGCCCCTCTATGGTGGGGACGATGATGCGGGACTCTATTTTCTCCATAAAGTCAGCATTGGCAAAGGGAACGGGGGAAATAGCTCCCATGCCTCCTGTGTTGAGTCCGGTATCTCCTTCTCCTATGCGTTTATAATCCTTAGCCGTGGGCAGGATCTTGTAATCGGTACCGTCGGTTAAAACAAAACAGCTCAATTCAATCCCGGAGAGGAATTCCTCTATGACCACCCTGCTGCTGGCATCCCCGAATTTCGCATCCACAAGCATTTCCTTCAAGGCTTCTTTCGCCACCTGAAGGTCTTCGATTATTAGCAC
>JARRQA010000260.1:0-3488 GCA_037382325.1 Robiginitalea sp. | reverse complement strand
CTTTTTGAAATCGATGTTAATACCATCGAAAGCGTTAAAACCATCGACAATCTCGTCGGTTTCAAGGTTGACAATGTCCAGTTTGATTTCAACAGTTCAGTCGTACCGTCTGCGTCTCACGAGGAACTGAACAAACTGGGGGATTTTTTACGAGAGCATCCCAAATCCTATGTTGTTCTTTCGGGGTATACAGACGGTACCGGTTCTGACGAATACAACCTGCGGCTTGCCAGACTAAGGGCCGAAAGTGTTCAAGGCTACCTTGTCCAAAATTCTGGTGTGGACATGGGTAGAATCATTACCCAGTGGTATGGAAAAAAAGATCCGGTTGCCAGCAACGACACTAACGAAGGCCGCCAGCAGAACAGGCGGGTTGAAAGTATTGTGATGGGCCTGGATTAGATTTAAATGTCGTGAAAAATAGATTTAATGCCCATGATGATGTAAAATCTCCTCACCCTGAAGGGCGGGAGTTCTGCCTTACGGCAGTGCTTCCCGCCTGGGTAAGGATTTCGGCTTATTTAATAAGCTTTTAAGTTGCCTTTTTGTTGGTTTGTGCCAAGACCGTAGCCCGACATACAAGGGAGAAGACAATTATGAAGATACGGAAACCATTTACAAAAACACTGGCCGTTTTTCTAACATTCTTGCTGCTCGCACCACAAGCTGTGGTGGCTCAGACTGAAAGCAAGGAAAAGCCCTTCAAGCAGGAGGAACTGGACCAGCTGTTGGCGCCCATAGCTCTTTACCCGGATTCGCTGTTGGCTCAGATCTTCATGGCATCCACCTATCCTCTCGAGGTGGTCCAGGCAGGGAAATGGACCAAGGCGAACCAGAACCTCAAGGGGGATGCCCTGGCCGCTGCGCTTGAGAAGCAGGATTGGGATCCGAGCGTCAAGTCGCTGGTGAATTTTCCCCAGGTGCTGGACATGATGAATGAAAAGCTGGACTGGACCCAGAAGCTGGGCGACACCTTTCTTGCCCACCAGAAAGAAGTGATGGATACAGTTCAGAAGCTTCGAGCGAAAGCCGAAGCACAGGGCAACCTGAAGACCACTGACCAGCAGAAGGTCGTTGTCGAGAAGGAGACGCAAACCATCATCATCGAGTCCGCGAACCCTCAGGTCGTCTATGTACCCACCTACAATCCTACGGTGGTATACGGAACCTGGTGGTATCCGGCTTATCCTCCTTACTATTACTATCCTCCCAGAACAAGGTAACGACCGGTCAGAGCGGCCGCGGTGAATGGAAACACGATCCGGAGCACCGTAAGGGAGTGTCGTACAAAGACCAGGCCACTGCTCAGAAGTTCGATAGAGGAGCATCCAAAAATGTTCAGTCTCGCGAGGCTTTCCGTGGCCGCGCCGAGGCAGGGAGACAGGACATTGCCCGTGGAGATGCAGACCAGTTCCGAGACCGCTCGGGGGGCGGCAGCCGGGGTTCTCAGGATCGCCCGGATGTGGGTTCGATGGACCGTGGTTCAGCTCAACAGCGGAGGGATAGCGGTGGAATCGATCGTGCCGGAGGCGGGCATCAGACAGACAAGAGCGCCTTCGGAAGTTATGATCGAGGTAGCCAGACGAGAGATTTCAGCAACCGGGGACGTCAAAGCATGTCATCGACCAGAGCCGGCGGTGGAGGTGGTCGAGGTGGAGGCGGACGCGCCAGATAATCAACCTGGAACCACTCAGCCGATTTTGAACGGAGGAAAAAGTCATAATGCTACAGATCAATAAGGAAAGAAGAATTTTTTGGTTGAAACGCTGTGAGGCGATTCTCATGACCGTCATGTTTATTGTTTTGTTGGTGTCGAACCTATCGGCAAAGAACATGAATCAGCTTACATTTGCTTCTCCTGAAGAGGCGGTCAGGGCCATGGTCGAAGCTTTGAATGCAAATGATTTGAAGGCCCTGGAGGCGATTTTCGGTCCTGGCAGCCGGGATCTTATAACGTCCGGCGATTCGGCAGCGGACCAATCAGAGCGTGAGCAATTCCTCAAATTGTACGGCGAAAAAAACAGGTTGGAGCAAACCGCCGACAAGGTGGTCCTCTCTGTTGGAAATGAGGATTGGCCCTTTCCAATCCCTGTGGTGAAAGAGGACGCCTTTTGGCGTTTTGACACCGAAGAGGGCGTTGAGGAAATCCTGGCAAGAAGGATCGGACGGAACGAATTGAGTGCCATCCAGGTCTGCCTGGCCTATGTGGATGCTCAGCGGGAATATGCGCTCAAAGACCGGAACGGTGATGGGTTCCTGGAATATGCTCAAAAGTTCGCGAGCGAATCAGGGAAGAAAGACGGTCTCTACTGGAAAGTCAAAGAAGGGGATGAGCAAAGCCCCCTCGGCCCCCTCGTCGTCGAAGCCCAGGAACAAGGGTACACAGGTAATAAGTCGGGGGGTAAGCCCATTCCGTATCACGGTTATTATTACAGAATTCTAAAGGCCCAGGGAAAGAAAGCCCCGGGCGGCGCCTATGATTACATGGTGAAAGGAAAAATGATCGGAGGATTTGCACTGGTGGCCTATCCAGCCAAGTATGGGTCTTCAGGTATCATGACCTTTATCGTGAATCACGATGGAGTGGTTTATCAGAATGACCTTGGCCGAAATACCGAGAAAGCAGCTCAAGCCATAAAGCTCTTCAACCCTGACAGCATGTGGAAAAAGTTGGAAGAGAAGGATATGAGGACAAAGGGTTGAGCCTCGAGCCCGGCTGACCTATCGGCACTTTGTCAACCGAATGTTTGAATCAAGACAACCACAAGGACACTCGTAAAATGCATTGGGCAGGTAACATCCATATTAAAAGACTTTTTTCCGTATTCCATTTCAATCATATGACAAACCCTGTTGTTGGGATTGTGTTCGTTTTCATTGGCCTGACCGCCTGCACCGCACACTATCCCCGCTCGAGTCCAATCTCATCAATTAAATCGCTAGAAAATTATTCGCTCAAGGAAAAGGGGTATACGGAACGATCCGAAGAAATCTTGCTACTTTTAACTTTCTCCGGGGGTGGGACCCGTGCAGCTGCATTTTCCTATGGTGTTTTGGAAGCCCTTGCCGACACAAAAATATCGATTAACGGAAAAGAACGCCGCTTGCTTGACGAGGTGGACGGTATCAGCTCTGTCTCCGGCGGCAGTTTTACCGCTGCCTACTTTGGCTTATTTGGTGACCGGATATTCGAAAATTTTGAAAACAAATTCCTTAAACGCGATGTACAGGCCGAACTTTTAAAACGCATGGTCTCGCCTCTAAGTTGGCCGAAGCTTTGGTCACTCTATTATGATCGAAGCGATCTTGCCGCCGACTTTTATGACGAGTTGCTGTTCGAAAAAAAGACTTTCAAAAGCCTCTCCCGGCCAAACAGCCCGATCATCGCCATCAATGCCACCGATGCTGCATTGGGTTCCCAGTTTACGTTCATCGGTTCCCAGTTCGCTCCCATCTGTACCGACCTTTCATCATTTCCTGTTTCCAGA
>JARRQA010000259.1:0-2717 GCA_037382325.1 Robiginitalea sp. | reverse complement strand
GCTGCCCACGGGGACATCAACCTGATAACCCTTCTTATGGGGGCCCATGGAAAAGGCCTGCAGGTTCAGAATCACGAAGGTACCTGGATCGATGCGATTGCACGCAACGATGAATTGATGATCAACGTTGGGGATATGCTTTCCCGCCTGTCCAACAACAAACTTAAGTCCACCATCCACAGGGTGGTTAATCCCCCTCCCGAGGCCTGGGGCAGCTCCAGGTATTCGATCCCCTTCTTTATGCACCCGGTCAGCAGCATGCCACTCAATTGCCTGGAGCATTGTATAGATGCAGAACATCCGAAAGCCTTTGGGGATATTACGGCCGGGGAATACCTGCACGAACGCCTCATCGAATTGGGACTCGTTAAAAAATAACCCGGCGGATGCCGACTTTAAGAAGCTCTGCCGTGATCTGAAACAGCAGCTTGGGGTTGGCGGATCCTGGAAGAACGACCAGATAATCATTCAGGGGGATTACCGGGAGAAAATCATGGAGATCCTGAAGGAAATGGGGTTCCGTGTTAAGCGCGTGGGGGGCTGATCTTCACAAAAGGTTGCGTCAATCTGTTAATTTTTTTCATTTTTTTCGATTAAATGCTACATTTATAGGTCAGAAGCCAAACAGCTAAGCCATCATGAGTTCCCAACTGCATATCACAAATGGGGATAATTTTACCCAGCGACTTCGTAAGTTAAAGTTCAAGGGAGAGATCATTACCTGGCGTGAAATGCTCTGTGAGGGTAAAACGGTAACCAATGTCGGCAGTGAGGCTTTCTGGAAAACCAGGTTTGACTTTCTCCATAAAAACTACAATGTCAGCAAATCCTGGTTTGTTGAAAAAACCCTAAAAGAGTACCGTTCGCTTTGCAACCACAAGCAGGAAGAAGAAATCATCCTTTGGTTTGAATACGATCTTTTCTGTCAGATCAATATGCTGGCAGTAATCAGTTGGCTGAAAACCCACCGCCGCCACGTGCAGATTTCCCTTGCGTGCAGCGGGAATGAGGACGCCACAAACCGGCTTTACGGACTTAGTGAACTCAGTGATGCACAGGTCAAAAAGCTCTTCAAGAACAGGGTGGAACTCTCTCAGGACGATATTGAATTTGCGGATTATGTCTGGCAACTCTACTGTAGTGACAATCCCATCCGCCTGGAGCATTTAACCGATTTTGACCAGTATCAGTTTCAATATCTCGGCGAGGCCCTCAAAACACACCTCAAACGTTTTCCCACCATCAAAAATGGCCTGAACGAGATCGAGAACAGGGTACTGCATGTGGCAGCGGAAGAAAAACCAAAATCCAGAAAGCTGTTGCTGGCCTCCCTCCTCTCCGATCAGGGGTGGTATGGCTTCGGGGACTCACAGTATGAACGGATCCTTAAAAACCTGCGCCCCCTTTTCCATACCTTCAATCCGGTACGCCTTAGCCGGAAGGGCAGGGAGATCCTCGAAAATAAAGACAATTTTTATGCTGAGATCAGGGATAATGACGCCTATTTGGGAGGGGCCCTCAAATACAATTACCTCTACAACACGGAGGCCGGAAGGATCCTAAAACTCTGACATGTCCCTGGAGGCTTCTGAACTGATCCTCAATGCCGATCAGTCCATCTACCACCTGAACCTTCATCCTGAAGACATTGCCGATACGGTCATCCTCGTCGGGGATCCCGGCCGCGTAGCCAAAGTATCCGCCTATTTTGATTCCCTTGAAATTCAGAAATCCAAGCGGGAATTTGTAACACATACCGGACAGTACAGGGGAAAGCGACTGAGTGTAGTTTCCACTGGGATCGGGACGGACAATGTGGATATTGTTTTGAACGAACTGGATGCACTGGTCAATATTGATTTCGAGGCAAAACAGGTCAAAAAAAGCCTCACCCGGCTCAACCTCGTCAGGCTAGGCACCTCAGGTGCCATTCAACCAGATATTCCCGTAGGTTCTATCGTGCTGAGTGAATTAGCCATTGGTTTTGACGGACTCCTGCAGTTTTATGACAGTGGAAGGGTGCAGTGGGCAGACGTGCAATTTTCCTTCCTTGAATACAGCCGGTGGTCGGTCCTGAAGCCTGTTCCTTATGTGGTTAAAGCGGCCCCTGAATTGTGCGACCGGTTGCGTTCGGAATCGGTGATTAAGGGTTTTACCGCTACCAATTCAGGTTTTTACGGTCCGCAGGGCAGATCGCTCCGTCTCGCACTGGAAGACCCGGAGTTCAATCAAAAAATAGCCGACTTCCGCCACGGAGACCTCCGGATTACTAATATGGAAATGGAAACCGCAGGGATCTTCGGGCTGGCAGCCCTCCTGGGTCATGCAGCCGCGGCTGTCAACTGCATCCTGGCAAACCGACCCAACGGCACCTTCAGCCGTGATCCCGCCCGGGATATTGACCGGCTGATCCGCTATACCCTGGACCGTCTGACAAGTTAAGCAACACCTTAATTCCATGGATAAACCCGTACGTATCACAGGAGTTCCTGAGCATTTTAACCTGCCCTGGCACCTGGCAATTGATGAAGGTGCTTTTTCCGGGCGCGGGATTGACCTTGTCTGGACCGACGTACCTGAGGGTACCGGGAAGATGGCGGGAATGCTGGCCTCTGGGGCTACGGACCTTGCCGTAATCCTTACCGAAGGCCTGGTGAAGGCGGTTTCGTCAGGAACCCCCGCCCTGATCGCCCAGGAATATATTGCCTCCCCCCTGC
>JARRQA010000258.1:0-3496 GCA_037382325.1 Robiginitalea sp. | reverse complement strand
CCCAAAAACCCTTTACTGGAACCCCGTCATTCAGACCGACAAAAGGGGGGAGGCTATTATCCGTTTTAAAAGCCCGGGGGAGTACAACAAGGTGCGCCTTTCCGTGGAGACGCTGACCCGGGAGGGGTGGATTGGTTCGTATCAGGGGACGTATTGATCTGCTGGCTGAATTCGTTTTTTATTCCCACTGCAATTTGTAGGAAAGCGTGTTCCTTATATACTGCCAACTGCAGGCACAGGATTTCCCCCGATGGCCATTCGGGTCGCTGATCCCCGGCAGGGAGGGATGAATCAAACTTACACTTGCCTTTAATTAATCAGGGGCTCCGCGGCTTGGATAATTAAGACTCCTCGATCACAATCCTGTCATTACTGGCTCCAAGCTTCCTGAGGTCTGCAACAACATTTTCAATCATTTGCGGTGGACCACAGACATAAAAATATTGTGAAAAGTCGGTCACCGTCGCCTCCAGGAATTTCAAATCAATACGACCACTGGCGTATTTTTCGGTATCCTCCTGTGATAAGATGTTTTGAAACCTCGGTCCGAGCAGATTTTCAAACGTATCTTTCAGGAAGATATCCTTTGCCGTTTTATTGGCAAATATTAAGGTGTTGTTGCTTAGCTTATTCTTTTCCTCCAGTGATTTCAATATGGCGATAAAGGGAGTCACTCCTGCGCCTCCGGCCAAAAATGTCCCCTCACCCTTATACTTGATTGCACCAAAAACATCGCCTAAAATGAGTTCATCACCAACCCCTAACTCGGAAAGTTTCTCCGTTACGCCATCGTGCTCGGGATATACTTTGATGGTGAATTCCAAGGTGTCTTCTGTCGGCAAATTTGTAAAGGTAAAGGGTCTTTTTTTGTCTTTCCAATTTTCCATGTTGATGGCTATCTCGGTAGCCTGACCTGGCTCAAAAGTATAATCAACCGGCTTTTCGGTGACGATCCTCAAAACATTATAATTGATCCGTCCAATGGATTTGATTTTCACTAAATGCATTTTCATCTTTTTAATTCACAAAACTGATAAAAGCCTCCGAACAAATAGTTTCACATAAAATCAAAAAAACAATTTTTACTGCGATTCAATAGCCCTACTTATTAATCAAGGGCAGTTCTGCCTTTATCGACTATCCTGTATAAACTAAGCAATAGGATATCGAAAGGCAAATCAGAGATGAAAGCTCTTTTAAAGTTGAACAAATCAACCGCATATATGCGAGCCTAATTGCACACCGGTGGATGGTTTTGACTGCTTTCAAGCAAGGGCATACAAAGCAAAAAGCACTGAAAATCATACGATTAACAGTGCTTTATTCTTGCCTGTTTCCAGGCTGGTCGGGGTGGCAGGATTCGAACCTGCGACCTCCTGCTCCCAAAGCAGGCGCGATAACCGGGCTACGCTACACCCCGGGCCGAGCGATCAAAATAGATCCGGAATCTATTTTTGCGAGGAGCCAGCTGAAACGCCGGCAAAAACACCTCTTGGCTCAAACCTTTGATTCTGCCACTTGCAGATAAGAACTTCTAAAAAAGGTTCCAGACATCCAATCTGGAAATCGAATAAAAAAACAGCGGACGTGTCCGCTGGAGCCCCTGTCTGCAGGGCTAATGCGGAGAGACCGGGACTCGAACCCGGGCGACGGTTACCCGTCGACAGATTAGCAATCTGCTCCGTTACCACTCCGGCACCTCTCCAATGTGTTTTGTTAAGAACGTTCCGGAAATACGCTCCGGATTCAAAGCGGATGCAAATGTAAATTTTATGCCTTAGGGAAGCAACTTTTTAATTGATTTTTTGAAAGGACCCGAAGCAAATCCTACCTTATTTACTGCCGGTGTCCTGGGAATACGGAGGAAGTATCTCCTAAACACTTCCCGATTTCTGGAGATCCCCGGAGAGCATTCGCCGGGGAAACAGGTCCACCTGGTTTCTTTGGAAAGTTATCCCTGCCTTCCTATCTTCAGTACCCAACTCTTTTCCCTTCCCGCATGAAAGTTGTTCAAGTACACATTTTCATTCTTGTTTTTTGCATCTTAGTGGAGTTGACTGAGGTGCGTGGGCAGTACATCTGTAAACCCTGCAATGCAGCCTGTGACACCATTAGCTTTTCGGAGCCTGGCCTTTGCCCGGCGTGTAACATGAAACGGATCCCCGGAGACCAGGAGGTGGCCGGACAGATTCACCTGTCAAACGGCAGCGGAAACTTTTTGATCGAAGATAGCCGTGACGCCTCAAAGAAGATCCGGGTGTTTTATTACAAGCCCCGGGAGTTCAATCAAGACTCCCGCATACTGATGGTACTTCCGGGGACCGGCCGAAACGGAGATGATTACCGGAATTCCTGGGTGGAATTGTCCGAGAAATACAATGTGTTGATCCTCTCACCGTCATTTAATGAGATCTACTACTACTTTGAGTCATATCACCTTGGCGGTCTACGAAAAATTGAGGGCACGAATAAGGTGGAGCTGGAGGAGACCCTCCTTACCTATGAAATAAATACAGAGGAATCACAATGGATTTACAGGCAGTTCGATCGAATTTTTGATTTGACAACTGAATCCCTGGGTTCCACGCAGAAAACCTATGATCTGTTCGGTCATTCCGCCGGTGGGCATATCCTGCACCGGATGGCGTTATTTTACACTGGAGAGAAGGCAGACAGGATCCTGGCCTCCAATGCAAGTTTTTACACCCTGCCTACAAGAGAATACCGCTATCCTTTCGGGACTGGCAATCTCTCCTTTTCGGAAGAGGACCTTCTCCATGCATTCAGGAATAACCTGGTTGTTTTTCTGGGAGAAAAGGATAATGAAATGGAGACCTCCGGGACCTTTTTGATTTCTGAAAGTGCTGACCAGCAGGGAAGCCACCGGTTTGCCAGGGGAACACATTTCTTTGAGGTGTGCAAGGAGATTGCCCGGGCTAAGAAGATGCGGTTTAACTGGAAGCTGGTCACGATTTCGGGCGTAGGGCATGACTACAGAAAAATGGCGGTTGCCGCCGGGAGGTATCTCTATCAGAATCCATAGCCTAATATTTCCTTCCCTCTACAGATTCAGTGGGTATAGTAGCATTTTTCATTTTCCTCGTTTTTTCTTTTAAGCCAAACAAAGGTCTCAAAAACGGTACTCTGCGGATAATGAACTCATACAGCACATGGCACACCAGACCGGTGAATGCAATAATGGCAACGAATTTCAACGGCACCGGTATCTGAAGGGGTAAAATGATCAGGGCCCCGGTGTACAGAACAAACATGTGGATAATGTATACAGGATAAGCCGCCTGGCTCAGGTAAGCGAGCAGTGCGCTGGGCTTATTGAGATATTTATGGCCAAACCCAAAAACGCCGAAGATCCATAAATTGGATTCAACAGCCATCAGGTACCCTGGGGCATTCAGGTTGAAGAATAAGAGGCGCAACAGGTACAGGATGCCTGCCAACCCGATGTACAACCACCGCCATTTCAGGGCGGTTTGCC
>JARRQA010000257.1:0-2519 GCA_037382325.1 Robiginitalea sp. | reverse complement strand
AAAACATGCTTTACCTTTCAGTTTCTTGAGGATTATCATGTATTCAGGGTTTTTCAGGGAAAGCCTGCCATGATCCGGACTTTCCAATGCTGCCCGGTAATCTGCGATTCACAGGCCCAGATGGGTATCCGGCTTATGGAACAACCCGCTCGGGCTCCTTTCTGAGCACACATCCGGTAGCGTATCCCTGCCGATTGGAGTACCGAATCGGCAGGGAAGAGATTTCCCCTGTTCATGATTACCCCTCCGGGCATCTGTGGTTTGAACGGGGTCCTTCCGGCGGATCCGGGTCGATGAGATCCTTAGCGAAGCTCCGCCCCCAGTTCCTTTTCGAACCGGGACTGCAGCCTTTTCATGGCCGCATCGATTTGTTTGTCGGTAAGCGTCTTATCCGGATTTTGGAGGGTAAAACTCACCGCATACGATTTCTTTCCGGGAGGCATTTTGTCACCTGTGTAGACGTCGAACAGCTGAACCTCGCGGAGCAGTTTGTTTTCTGTTTTACAGGCGAGCTCATGTATCTGTCGGTAGGTGACCCCCTGGTCAAGCAGCAGGGCGAAATCTCTTTTCACCTCCGGAAATTTTGGTATTTCACGATAGGTGAATTTCCGTCCGGCGGCCTGCTTCAGCAGCATATTCCACCGCAGGTCGGCATATAATACGGGCTGCTTTATGTCAAATTCTCTGAGAATATCCAGATGGACCAGCCCGAAGGTTGCCATGACTACCCCTTCCTTCGTCAGTTGAAGGGCTTCCGAAAAGCGCGGATCGCTTGCCGGAGCCTCCTCCCAGGATTCAAACCCAACTCTTTCCAGCAACTGGCAGACCATGCCTTTTAAGTAAAAGAATCCGAGGGGCGTGGACTTCCCGGTCCAGTGCTCCGGGTGGTTCCGTCCGCTTATCAGCAGGGAAAGCCGGTCTTCTTCCACACGGGAGGTCTCCTGGTTGCGGTAGACTTTGCCATACTCGTAGAGTTTAAGGTCGGATTGCCTTCGGTTCAGGTTGTGGACCACGGTTTCCAGGCCCCCGAAAAGCATGTCCATCCGCATGCCTGAAAGTTCACTGCTCAGCGGATTGAGGAGGGACACCCCTTCCCGGGCATCTCTTTTGAGGTACTTCAGATATTCCGGGTTGGTAAGGCTGTTGGTGAGTATTTCGTAAAACCCGTTGTGGGAAAGCTGTTCGCCAATCGCTGCCTCCAGTACATGGGACTCCAGAGAGGCGGGGGGCAGGATGGAAGCGGTGAGCTTTTCCTTGTCCGGGACGTTGTTGTAGCCATAAACCCTCAGGATTTCCTCGATGACATCTACTTCCCGCTGCACGTCCACACGGTAGAAAGGGATGATGAGGCCCAGGCCGGACTCCGTGACGCTTTTAACCTGAATATCCAGGGAGGCCAGGATGGATTTGATGGTGTCCCTGGGGATCTCATGCCCGATCAGGCTGTAGATTTTTTCAAAGGTCAAAAAGACACTGTTGTTCTCCTTCTTGTTTGGGTAAAGATCGATGATGTCTGAACTGATATCCCCTCCTGCCAGTTCCCGGATCAGGATGGCGGCACGTACTAGGGCGTACTCCACGTTCTGAATATCCACCCCCCTTTCAAACCGGAAAGAGGCATCTGTGTTCAGCCCATGCCGTTTGGCGGTTTTCCGGATGGAAACCGGATCGAAGTATGCGCTTTCCAGGAAGATGGCTTTGGTATCTTCCGTCACCCCGGTGTTGATCCCGCCGAAGATTCCCGCAATGCACATGGGTTTTTCCGCATCGCAAATCATCAGATCGTCCTCGTGCAAAAACCGCTCTTCCCCGTCCAGGGTCATGAACGGCGTACCGGCTTCAACGGTTTTAACCACTACCTTATTCCCGAAAATCCGATCCGCATCGAAGGCGTGCAGGGGTTGTCCGAGCTCGTGAAGGACGTAATTCGTGGCATCCACCACATTGTTGATAGGGCTCAATCCTATGGCCCTCAGCCGGTTTTTCAGCCAGTCCGGTGAAGGCTGTACGATCAGGTTGGTAAGGGTAATGCCGCAGTACCGGGGAGCCTTATCGTTATCTTCCACGGAAACATCGATCCGAAGGGAACGGTTATCGACATTGAAGGAACTTACCGAAGGAGTGCGTAGCTCCGTATTGATCTTCTGTTGTTTCAACCCTGCCCTGAGGTCCCGGGCAACGCCGAAGTGGCTCATCGCATCGGCCCGGTTGGGGGTGAGTCCAATTTCAAAAACCTCGTCTTTTTCGATTTCGAATACCTCTGAACAGGGAGTTCCGTTCGGCACCTCGGTTTGGAGGACCATGATCCCCTCGTGGCTGTCTCCCAGCCCGATCTCATCTTCGGCACAGATCATACCATGGCTTTCCTCCCCCCGTATCTTTCCCTTCTTGATTTTCCAGGGGGCTCCGTCCGTCCCATAAAGGGTAGTACCCACCGTAGCCACGGGAACTTTCTGACCCGGGGCCACATTCGGGGCCCCGCATACAATGGAAACCGGGTTGTCTGTCCCGATATCGAC
>JARRQA010000256.1:0-2531 GCA_037382325.1 Robiginitalea sp. | reverse complement strand
CCCAAATTCCTGCATCACCCCTTCCCACTGACCATAAAGCCCTATACCCAGGGCGGTCCGCTCATTGAGTTTGTTCGAAAAACCCAGGTAATAATTCTGAATATTATCCTCAAATGAGGCGTACTGGTTCCTGTGGAGGATATTCAGGTAGGACTTGTTTTCCCGGACCAGCGAAAAGGTTGGATTGATCAGGAACCGGTTGAAAAACAACTGGTTGTGAAAAGGACTCTTGATCCTGAAATCAGCCGGATCTTCCTGCCCGTAAGCACTCTGCGCACAAAGTGCCATTGTCAGCAACAGTAGGCTGCCCAGGGTATACGTGATTTGTTTGCAGAACTTCATTGGGTTGTGTTTTAGATTTCAACTGCACTACTAACGGCTTTCGTAAATCCGTTTCAAACGAAAGGAAATCTCTCCCATGGCCCTTTCAGGCCGGGCTGTATGAAGGGTTTTACTTCTCCCGGTCTTCAAAAACGGTGTTGGTATACTGTGTGGGGTTTTCGAGGGGGCGTAGCTCGAGGAAGCGATAGTCTCCATTATCCGCAAGACGGTTGTTCTCAGGGGTATTGTAGGCAAAAACCAGCTCCTGTACCACATCGCTCTGGGTAGCGCGGTTGGACATTACATAGGCCCTGCCCTTTTCCTGCTTCAGGCGGAGGGCGTAATCGTCCTTGCCACTATTGAACGGACTTCCCACATTAACAGCCAGGCCTACCCGCCTGGAAGCCACCTGTACGGCATACAGGTCCAGGCCGCCAAACCCATCGTGCCCCTCCGAAGCAAAAAACAGGAGTTGATCGTCCATCAGCTGGGGGTAGAGTTCGTTTTTCCGGGTATTCACTTTTTCGCCCAGGTTCTTGGCGACACCCAGGGAACCATCCCTTTGGATATCGGCCACGTAAATGTCGTATTGTCCGTAACTGCCCGGCATGTCCGAGGCGAAGAACAAACGCCTCCCGTCCTTTGAGATGGCCGGGTGCATGGCGGAAGCGTACTTGGGGACAACAGGAACCTCCTGAATATTTTGCCACTCACCTTCAACATAATCTGCCCGGTACAGCTTATGCCTGATTTGTTTTTTCGAAAAGAGGCCAGTCAGGGGTTTTTCCAATACAGCCCTGCTGAAATAAGCGGTCCGTCCGTCGGCCGTAAGGCTAACGGGCGGATTGTAAGCGTATTGTTCCCCCAGCTTAAGGGCTTTGTGTTCCGCATCGCGGGGAATGGCATAGCTTTGCAGGCGCAGCATAGCTTCTGCGGAAGGCCCTTGGGTCTTGCTGAGAAATTC
This sequence comes from Robiginitalea sp., assembly GCA_037382325.1. GTDB lineage: Bacteria > Bacteroidota > Bacteroidia > Flavobacteriales > Flavobacteriaceae > Robiginitalea. The sequence goes on along the minus strand of JARRQA010000256.1, from coordinate 1,246 downwards.
AGGCTTGCGGTAATTCTCCGCCAGGGACTGGGTTAGCTCATCCACGACAGGTCCCTTTTGAATCTGGTAGTCCTCCCTGATCCGCGTGTACCAGTCCCGTTTCATGTCCAGTTCTGGAAAATGCCGAATGCCCGCCTTGTGCAGCGCAACCATATAGCGCTCCTGGTAATTCAGCGAGAGGGCATCCTGCCCCATCAGATCCATCAGTTTCTGATACCAGAAAGCAGCCGTCCTGAAGTTCCCAGTGAGGAAATTCACATTCCCAAGGTCTTCAAAGATCTCCTTTTCGGAATACCCCATTTTGACTAATTTGAGGTAATCTTCAATCTGTTTGTCGGCTTCCTGTCTGAGAGCTTCATGGGAGGCTTCCCTGTCAGGGCCCTGGGCAGTCATCATGAGGACGCTCAGAAGGCATCCCAAAGTAATGGTTAGTTTCCAGGTGTTTATAAACTTCATAACACAAGTTTTGGGGTTTGTTGAAGCCAAATTTCAAAAGTGCTCTGAACTTTTTCTTATGAATAATTCACAGTATTTTAACCTAAACACCTCTGTTTTTGTTAAAATTTGAATATTTCCCTATGTATTTCTCACAGTTTCGGTCTTTGTGCTGATTTTTCCGATCCGCCTAATTGTGAATTTATATTCAGGAGTATAGTCCTGATTCAGGTAGTTTTTTATCGAGAAAAATGTGTGCTTTATCGAACCTGTAGGATTCGCCTGACGCGGATCATTTCCGGAACGAATGAAAGTCGTTTAATTCATGCCAAAATTTGGATATGAATCTTTCGGTTGACCTCCAGAAATTGCTAAAGACCCTGCTTTTACTCATCCTGTTTGTTATCCTGTCCCTTTTTGCAAGTTGCGGCCCGGTTGTGTATACCGCAGCCCCTCCGGGGCCTCCACCCCCTTCCTGGTTCTATCCGAACAGGGTCGAAGTGGTGCGCTATGTGTATTTCCCTGAACTCCGAATCTATTTTGATATGTACACCCATACATACCTCTACCTGGATAGCGGGGTCTGGGTTCGGCGTGATAGTCTGCCTGCCCGGCTGGGCGGTCGCGATCTCAGCAGATATAAGTACAGGCGCATTCCAGGGTATCGGAGTGATGACATCACCCCCTATGACCGGCAGCAACGGCAAAACAGCGGAAGGAGTAACCGGGAGTACAACCGCAGCAGTATGAAATGAAGGAGTCCCGGGAATATATTTTCACAACTTAATTTTTTAAAGCTGGTCGTTTGCAA
>JARRQA010000255.1:0-3370 GCA_037382325.1 Robiginitalea sp. | reverse complement strand
GATATTGATAGCGCTGCAGGTGGATAATTGGAATGAGGAGCGTCTGGCCAGACGGAACGAATTAGTTGTTGCCCAGGACATCTATTTGGAACTCCTGGAAAACAGGGAATATCTGGACGAAACCCTGGAGATGTGGAAGCAAAGAAGGGAATATATCCGTGTGCTTTCGAATACGCTGGTCAGTGAAAATCGGAATGTAAAGCAAAAGGTGTTTGACAGTCTGCTCAGTGGGTCTTTGAGTTTTGGTAATTTCAGTCCCAAACGCAATAAGCTCGACCGCGTCCTGAGTTCAGAAATATTCGAATTCGGCCAATCGAAAGCTATCATCAGGGAAATGATGAATCTGTCGGGTCTCTATGACGATCTGAATGAATATTTCGACTATAACGTGGACACCTGGAAACAGATTGTGCAGCCTTATCTGATATCTAATTATTCCTTCCGGAATTTAAATTCAGCCTTTTTGGGCGACCGCCAAAGCAGAAAAGATTTTAAAATCGACCATAATAAATTACTGGCTGACCCGGTTTTCGACAACATTGTTGAGAATATGCAAGGGGATGTAAACCCATTTATAAGGTTGCTTGAGAGAAGTTTGGAGAATATTGATGAACTTACCGTCCTGTTGGAATCCAGCTTTCCCAAAATCGAAACTGAATTTAGCACTTCGCCCAGTTGATTGCCGGGACCTACAGGGATTTGAGCTTACTGAACCAACACATGACCTAAATAGGAACTTTCCATGCTCCGCTTCTTCCGTCAAATCCGTCAAAGACTTTTAACTGACAACAATTTTAGCAGGTACCTGTTGTATGCGTTTGGGGAGATTCTTCTCGTAGTCATCGGGATCCTTATCGCACTGCAAATAGATACCTGGAACGAGAATAGAAAAGACTCCCGAACCGAAAAGAAGCATTTAGAGGAAATCCTGGTTTCCATGAAGCGTGATCTGCGCAGAACCCGTGGTATCTACAATGGAAGGGCTGTACCCAAAAAACAGGCCCTGCAGGATCTTCTGAACTACCTGAATGCAGATACGGTTGTAGCGGATTCCATACTTTATCCCACCTTTTTCCGGGCGGGGATCAGCTTATCTTTTACCTATGACAAAGGGGCGTATGAGTCCCTGAAGGCCTATGGCCTGGATAAAATATCCAATGATTCCCTCCGTCCGGACTTGGTACGGTTTTATGAGGTTTCTTTACCACTATACATTATTTTTATCGATGAAGAGAGGGAGGTATATAAGGCCCGGCAGGCCAGTCTGCGTGAAAAACTACGGTCTTTTTCATACTTTAAGGAAGAAGATGGGAACTGGACTCTGGACATGGAAATCGACTTTAAGTCCCTGAAAGAAAAGGAAGCTTTCAAAGAGCTGATGTATCTTGAATGGGATGTGGCAAGAAACTATGTGAGGCGTCTTGAAAACCTCATTGGAAGGTTTGAAGATATTATAGCCCTGGTTGAATCAGAAGTGAATACACCCTAATGCTACGCATTTTCCGGTACAATTCCAGCCTTTTTGCCGAATCACCCAAATATGAATTTTCATGAAGAAACTAGTACTAATTCCCATTTTAACCCTGCTGTCTTTTGGGCTTCTTGCCCAGCTTCCAGAAAGCACCTCCATCGACAGCCTTTTTGCAAAGTGGAACTTCCCGGAAACACCCGGGGCTGCCCTGGGCATTGTCCGTGATGGAGAGCTCGTCTATGCCAAAGGCTACGGCAGTGCTGACCTGGAGCACGATGTCCTGATCACGCCCGAAACGGTTTTCTACATCGGATCCGTCTCCAAGCAGTTCGTCACCTTCTGCATCCTGCTTCTGGAAGAGCAGGGCAAATTGGACCTGGATGACCGGATACAGCAATACCTCCCCGACTTCCCGGAATACGATGCCCCGCTGACCATACGACACTTTATCCACCATACCAGCGGGGTGCGGGATTACCTTACGCTCATGGACCTGAAGGGTCGCAGCTACCTGGACCATATCACCGCCCTGGAAGTTTACGACCTCATCAAACGGCAGAAAGAACTGAACTTCACGCCAGGGGAGCGCTACCTCTACAGCAACTCCTGTTACTTCATGCTGGCGATGATTGTGGAAAAAGCCTCTGGAAAACCCATCCGGGAATTTGCGGCAGAGAACCTCTTCGGCCCCCTGGGGATGGAGCATTCCCTCTTCTACGACGACAACCGGGATCTGATCAAAAACCGGGCGTTCAGCTACTATTCGAAGGATGGCGAATTTGAAAACCTGATCAACCGGTTCGATTTGGTGGGCTCCGGCGGGGTGTATTCGAATATTGAGGATCTCTACCTGTGGGACCAGAATTTCTACGACAACAAACTGGGCAATGGCGGGCAGGCGATCATCGAAAAAATGAAGACCGAAGGGAAACTCAACAATGGAGAAAGCGCCGGTTACGCCTTTGCCCTGAATATCGGAAAATACCGGGGCCTGAAAACAGTTAGCCACGGCGGGGCCCTGGCCGGATACCGCTCCCAGCTCTTACGCTTCCCGGAGAAACTGCCTCTCCTCCAGAATTTACCCTGGAACAAATGGCCGGAGATTATGAAATCGAGCCCGGGGTAATGCTTGAAATCGAAATCCTGAGCGACTCCCTCCATGTAGTTCAGAACTGGAACCAGGCGGACTATAGCCTTACACATCACAATGGGAATGGGTATAAAATACACGGGGATGCCGGTATCGATTTTATCTTTTCGAACCTGCAGGACGGCAAAACACAAACGCTGACTGTCCTGCAAAACGGAAACGAGACGGTTTGTACCCGGATTGACCGTGCCAGTCCACAGGCCGTAGGCATGGAAGTCTATGCCGGAGATTACTACAGCGAGGAAATCGATGCTACATACCACATTTATCAGTTGGATGGCGGGTTGCGCCTTCGTATAGAAGCCACGGAGCCAAAGGAGCTCGACTACTACGATGCGGATCTGCTGACATCCGAAGGCATGCTTTTCCGGTTCCGTCGCGACAACGGCGAACTCACTGGGTTCGAGCTGGATGCCGGGCGCGTGCAGAATCTGAAATTTGTAAAAAACTAATTGTCAATGATCCCTTTTTTCCGCCGCTTTCAAACCCGCCTTCTCTTGGAAAACCGTGTGGGGAGATAACTGCTTTAGACTATTGGGGAGATATTGTTGGCGGTCATTGGGATACTTATTTTAGAACTTCCAGGCTGGTATCACATGTGGGTTTATAAATGTCCAACCCCCTCATCCGTACTGTACCTATTGAAAGGTGTCATAGGTTCAGGAGAGTAGATATGAATCTGTTGTAGTTGAAAACTCTTAACACACCAGGCAAAGAAGGCTTTGTCCTTGATCCTGGGATTGGTGGCT
>JARRQA010000254.1:0-4135 GCA_037382325.1 Robiginitalea sp. | reverse complement strand
TTTTTTATCAATGGGATTTTATAGGCCCGGTCATGGGCGATACTGAAGGTTTCGAGTGCCTCATCGCCCTCCTCGATATAGGACAAGAAGCCACTGTTTATACTACCGCGCACGAGACGGAATTACGGCTTGCGCAAACCGCGAACCCCACTTTTATGGAAGTGGGCCAACCCCTGGAAAACGAGGTTTCCGTATTTGTCAACCCGAACAAAACCTTCCAAACCCTGCTGGGCATCGGAGGTGCCATAACGGATGCCTCGGCCGAGGTTTTTGCGGAATTACCGCCGGAGAAACAGCAGGAGTTTTTAACGGCCTATTACGACAAAGAACAGGGGATAGGCTATTCTCTTTGCCGCACCCCGATTCACAGCTGTGATTTCAGCAGTGGAAGTTATACCTATATCGAGGAGGGCGATGAGGCACTCGAAACCTTCAGTATCGCCCATGACCGGGCCTATAAAATCCCATTGATAAAAAAAGCCACAGAGGCGGCAGGAGGCTCCCTTTTGCTATACGCCAGTCCCTGGAGTCCCCCGGCCTTTATGAAAGACAACAACAACATGCTGCAGGGTGGGAAACTGCTTCCGGAATACGCGGATGCCTGGGCAATGTACTATGCGAAATTCATCAAGGCCTACGAAGCGGAGGGGATGCCCATCTGGGGGGTCACTATTCAAAATGAACCCATGGCAGTACAACGATGGGAGTCCTGTATCTACACTGCCGGGGAGGAACGGGATTTCCTGAAAAATCACCTTGGGCCTACCCTGGAGCGGGAAGGGCTGGGCGATAAGAAAATCGTGGTCTGGGATCACAACCGGGACCTGATAAACCACCGGGCCAATACTATTTTTGAAGACCCGGAGGCTTCCAAATATGCCTGGGGGATCGGATTCCACTGGTACGAGACCTGGGCGGGAGGTGAACCCATGTTCTCGAATCTGGGCAACATCAAGGAATCCTTTCCAACCAAGAACCTGCTGTTTACGGAAGGGTGCCAGGAAGGTTTCAGGGAAGACCGGTATCAGTACTGGCCACATGCAGAGCGCTATGGTCGTAGTATTATCAATGACTTCAACAACGGTACCGTGGGCTGGACGGACTGGAATATCCTGTTGGACCAAAAGGGTGGTCCGAACCACGTGGGGAATTACTGTTTTGCCCCTATCCATGGGGATACCGCTGCCGGGGAATTAATCTACACCCCTACCTATTATTACATCGGGCATTTCTCAAAATTCATACGTCCCGGGGCGAAAAGGATCAGTACGGTGAGCAGCCGAAGCCATCTGTTGAGCACTTCCTTTATGAATGAAGATCAGAGCATGGTCTGCGTAGTCATGAACCAGAGCGATGAACCCATTGAGTATAGGCTCTACGTGGGGGAGGCAGAGGCTATTTCGGTGAGTATCCCGGCCCATGCCATACAAACAGTGGTAACGAAGTAGGAAGGGCTTGGAAAGGAAAGTTCTTTCTCCGCAGCCTCATGGCTGATGAGCTGATTGCCTTGAGTTTTCACCCTCTTTTAAGAGAAATAGCCTGGGCCCGAAGCCTTAAAAATCCCTTTTAACAGCAGTGGAATCGAAACGGGTAAAGGGAATGGACCTAAGGGCCATTTCTTTCTCCATGGTTTCCATTAGTTTAAAATAGTGCTTTTTGAGATTTTCCAGGCGATACCTTTTATGGTTCGTATCCTCTTCGTGCAAATCTAAAATTTTGTGCAGGGCCTGATGGTGGATGTACTTTGGGGAAGCAGGGATTTTTAGGAGATAAGGAGTGCCATTTTCCGGTTGCACAATTTCCAGACGGAACAAATCCTTTTCGAGGTCCGCTATTTCCCTTTGTATTCTTTCATCATTCCCTTGAATAAATTGAATTGCACGGGGAATGATACTTTCATAAAAATTGAACAAACGATAACGCAATTGTTCATTTTTGATGATGTCCAGGCCATTTTCCTTTAAAGACTCGTAGGAGGCGTTGGAAATACTCAAAAGGAACCTAAAGCTCATATCCTCGTAGGCCTTCACGAAAACCGAATCCGTTGGGGGATCTTTCCGGAGCATAAGTGAATAGATTTCCCGAGTCCCTTTCTCCTTACGTTGCAGGCGCGGTTCAATGGCAGCGTATATCAACCAAAGATCGGATTTTAGGTCCAAGTAAATTTCTTGCAGGCTAAAATCCAAATATGCCTGATCCTTGCGGTTTTCATTCCAGGTATTTACCTGTAGGGCCAATAAGATACCAATCATAACAAGGGCAATTTCGCCTATAGCATATAGGAAGTATTTTTTGAATTTGCCTGGCCGGTTTGGGCTGTCAGATGATATTCCGGTAGTTATAGTTCCGGTACAGGAAGGGCCTGAAGTGGTTATGGTTGTAGCTGTTGTACATATCCTCATCCTCTTTGAAATCCTGGATCATGGAATTCCAGTTTGAAAGCCTGTCGTTCAGAGCTTCATTTTCCATGAGGGTGAGCTTGTCTGTGGAAGTCAGCTGGTTCTGTACCCCCTGGGAGGGGTCGAAAGTGTATACGGGAAGGGCATTTGCCAGCAGGCTGTCCACCTGGGATCGGGACAGGTTTTCAGATTTACCATCCACATAGCGCAGCAATTCCCTGGCGGATTCCAGGGCAAGGGTCCTCATGGTGATTTTTTGAACCATCTGTTTCCGGTTGTCCAGAAATTCGTTTTTCAACCGTTGCAGGAATACCCTGGCTTCAGCGTGTTCCTGCCTCCGGGTGTTCCAGGTATCTACCTGCAGGGCCAGTAAAATCCCGATGATTAAAATTATAATCTCTCCGATCACATACCCGAGGTATTTCCTCTTCCTGCCCGCCGGGCCTGGGCCACCGGCATCGCTTTCTGTGAGGAGGTTTTGACGGAACTGTCGGAAGAAGCGAAGCATGGTTCAGAGGTATTACCTACATCAAGGTACGGAAATAATCAATTGGGTAAGACTTCAGGGGATTAAGGCTCCCTGGAACTGCATTGGCGGATCTATGAATTTTTCAACACTTTCAGCTCTTTTTCAATACTTTCGATAAGATGTTGAAGGTCCTGCGCCAGGGACTGGTTGATCACGATGCTGTAATTCCGAAGGGAAATGATCTCGGCCAGCAGGTTTTTGTAATGCTCGTTGGTGTAGAGCCCTTTGTAATCCACGGGTTTGGCGAATTCGTCCTGAAATACCTCCCAGGACTCCGGATAGTATTTCCGAAACAGTCTGGTATGCAGGGGATAGATAGTGGAATTCAGCAACTCTGAATCCCATACCTCCACCTCGGACTTGAGCACGTCGAATTTAGAATCGAACATGTCCGTCAGTTCTCTCCGCAATTTGTGATTGGAAATCAATTCCAGCCCCCGGACCTTGAGCTCATCGTAAGCAGAAGTAGTCAGCTGCACGGTGGACGACCAGTAGTAACACCCAAAGCACTGGTCCAGATCTGGTTCATAGGGTTTTTTCTGGTCGAGGTATTCCAGGATTTTGTAGTTGCAGGCCCGCCAGCGCTTGTCCTCTTCAATAGCCCTCAAGACCTCCTCCCTCGTATTTATAAGGCCCGTCCGAATTTCGGTGAGGATGTCCACTTCATACTCGCGTAGCTTTTGGGTCTCCTGCCAGTTGTTGATGCCAATGGCGATCAGGATTCCTATGACGACTAAAAAAATCTCTCCGACCGCATATAAAAGGTACCTGCGCACATTGTTTTGAGCGATAAGCCGTTGGCGGAGTTGTCGAAAGAACCGGAACATGGGTATAAGTGGTTTTCTAACAAGTTAGGAAAATATTAATCCAACCAGGAATCCTTTGGCGATTTATAGGTGGGTGGTCAGCCGGAGCCCCGAAGGAGTGTAATTAACAGGAAAAGAAACGGAATTTCTGACCAAGGGGGTTGACCGGGTTGGTTTCAATCTGTTCGAAGGACAAGTAAGTATGGTGTTAAAAAAGCATATCTCGGCCTGTGCTTTTTACTCAATTCATCTTGAAGACGACCTCTTCCGGGTGATTGGGGCATATGTGAATGCGTTTAATGATTTCTTTTGGCTGGGACATGATTTCCTTTTGCCTGAAGATATGCCGGGTGTCCCTATCATTAAAGAGCCTGACCAGTAGCGCTGCCTGTTCCTTACTT
>JARRQA010000253.1:0-2573 GCA_037382325.1 Robiginitalea sp. | reverse complement strand
ATCATCCTTAAATGGGCCCAGAGTGCGGATGGGTACATCGCACCTGCCGGACCGTTGAGGAAGGAGGCTCCGGAGCCCTTCTGGATCTCAGGCAGTGCCTCCCGGCAACTGGTACACCAGTGGCGCAGTGAAGAAGGTGCAATCCTGGTGGGAACCCGCACCGCCCTGCAGGACAATCCAAGGCTCAATGCAAGGCTTTGGGCCGGAAAGAGCCCGCTTCGGGTCCTTATCGACCGGAAACTGAGAGTGCCCGGGCATGCTCATTTGTTGGACGGGTCTCTGGAGACCCTGGTATTTTACGAAGGCGGGACGCCACCGGAAAACAGGGATAAGGTCCATTACCGAAGTCTTCATGCAGATTCAGAACCCATGGGACAGATCCTGAATGCCCTCTGGGAATCCGGGATTCTCAGCATCCTTGTGGAGGGCGGTGCCCATACCCTGAACAGTTTCATAAAAGCCGGGCTGTGGGACGAAGCGCGCATTATTGAAGGGGCGTCCTTCCTGGGAGCCGGACTTCAGGCCCCTTCCCTTTCCGGGAAGGTGGTATCAAACTCTAATTTGGAAAGCGACCGGATTCAAATTATTCGAAATGATTAAAAACCTGATCTTTGACTTTGGCGGGGTGCTGATCGACCTCGATATGGAGGCAGTACCCAGGGGGCTCCAAAACTTAGGGATAGCGTCCGCTGGGCCGGACCTGGTGCGTTTGAGCCAGGAGTACGAGACAGGCCGGATCCCGACAGATTACTTTCTGCAGGAAGTCCGGCGAAACCTGCCCGGGAGCCGGGAAGAGGAAATCCGCCGGATCTGGAATGCGACTGTTACGCAGTTTCCGAAGGAACGCCTGGACTTTCTGGAGGCACTGAAAGCCTCCCGAAAATACCGGATGTTCCTGCTGAGCAATACCAACCCCCTTCACGTAGAACAGGCCAGGCAGAATATGGGGGACCGCGATTTTACCAGGTTCAGGAAGTGCTTCCGGAAATTTTACCTCTCCCACGAGATCGGCATGCGAAAACCCTCCCCTGAAATCTTTAAATTCGTGCTGGAGGAAAATGACCTGGTCCCAGGGGAAACCCTTTTTATAGATGACACCCTGGAACATACCGAAAGTGCTTCGGGCCTCGGAATCTGCACCTGGCACCTGCAAGTGGGGCGGGAAAACATTCTCGAATTACATCAAAAGCTTTCGTAAATGTGGGACCTGATCTGGAGTATAGGTTTTTCCAGTCTGATTTTTGTGGTATTCAGACTCTACCGCACGTACCGCATTTCTACCTTTCACGCCATCGTGGTCAACTACCTTACCGCTTTTGGCACAGGGTTGCTGCTGTACGGCGGTCCCGTTCAGCTTTCCGAAATCCCGGAACAACCCTGGGTGATCGGAGCCCTGCTTCTGGGGGTTCTGTTTATTTTGATTTTCAACCTCATGGCACGGACTTCTCAGCAATTGGGAGTATCCGTGGCCTCAGTTGCGACGAAGATGTCCCTGGTAATCCCCGTGGTGGCAGGGCTGATACTCTACGGGGAGCAGCTGAATCCCATGAAAGTAACTGGAATCGCCACAGCCCTGATTGCCGTCTTTTTTGCCTCCCTTAAAAACCGGAAGCACCACTTCAAGCGGGGACTGCGCATCCTGATCCTGCCTTTTTTGGTCTTTCTGGGGTCCGGGATAATCGATTCGAGCATCAAATATTTACAGGCGACCAAAGTCCCTGAAGCTGAGTTTCCTGTCTTTTCAGCTACTCTCTTTGGCTTCGCGGCCCTGACCGGGATTGGGATCCTGCTGATTCGAAGTCCCGGAGACCTGATGCAGTGGAATCCCGCAAATATCCTCGGGGGGGTTGCCCTGGGAGTTCCCAATTTCTTTTCGGTCTATTTCCTCCTCCGGGCATTGCAGTACAAAGGACTGAACAGTGCCTCAATCTTTACGCTTAACAATGTTTCCATCGTAATGTTCACCACGCTCCTGGGGATCCTCCTATTTAAGGAAGGTATGAGCCCCGGGAACTGGGCCGGGGTTGCCCTCGCCGTGGTAAGCATCCTTTTAATCAGTTTTTCATAATGCCGGAACCCCTTCCGTTTAAAACGATTATAAAGTCCTCCGGCCCCTTCCTGTATAAGGACAGGAAAAGCAAATTCCTGGGCTGGGTATTCCCCGCAAAAAGCCCGGACCATGCCATAAAACGGGTCGAAACCCTCCGGGAAAAGTACCCGGATGCCACCCATATCTGCTATGCCTACCGGACGGGGGTGGAAAAGCCAATGGTCCGGATGAACGACGACGGGGAGCCTGCATATTCCGCAGGAACTCCGATTTATCATCAGATAGAATCGGAAGAGCTGTTTAACGTCCTGGTTTGTGTGGTGCGCTACTACGGCGGCACCAAGCTTGGGGTGGGAGGCCTCATACAGGCCTATCGGGAGGCGGCCCGCGGGGTCCTGGAAGAAGCCAGGATAGTGACCCGGGTACCTGTTTGCATTCTCACCCTGGACTTTGAATACCCCTTGTTGGACGCCGTCATGCGGTTTATCTCCCAGCATCAGTTAAAACTTCGTTCCCAGCGGAT
>JARRQA010000252.1:0-6273 GCA_037382325.1 Robiginitalea sp. | reverse complement strand
CATAGCGGGTCTGGGGTTATAGCTTCCGCTGGCCATAAACCGGGGCACGGTGTCATTGACGTTTGTTGAGGCCACGAAGTGATTTACAGGCAATCCCATTTGGGACGCGAGCATGCCCGCGCAAATGTTGCCGAAGTTTCCACTGGGAACCGAGAAAACCGGAGCTTCCCACTTTGGTCCAAGTCGTTGGACGGCCCGGACATAGTAGAGCATTTGAGGGAGCCATCTGGCCACATTGATGCTGTTCGCCGATGTCAGGTTCAGATTTTCCTTAAGGGCCGGGTCCAGAAAGGCCTGTTTGACCATGCGCTGGCAATCGTCAAAAGTGCCGGCTACCCTGAGGGCCCGGATATTTTCTCCAAGGGTGGTCAGTTGCCGTTCCTGTATATCGCTGACCATGCCTTCGGGGTACAGGATTACGACCTCAACCCCGGGAACCCCGAGGAACCCCCTGGCCACGGCCCCTCCTGTATCCCCGCTGGTAGCCACCAGGACCGTGGTCTTTACGTCTGAGGCCTCCGAAAAGTACCCCAGGCAGCCCGCCATGAAGGTGGCCCCTACATCCTTGAAGGCCATGGTGGGCCCGTGGAAGAGTTCCAGGACCCCAATGCGGTCGTTTAGCCAGACCAGGGGAAAATCGAAACTGAGGGTCGCTTCCAGGATCTCCCTGAGGGTGCCTTCCGGAATGGACCCACCCGTATAGGAGGCCATTAGTTCAAAGGCCACGTCGGCAAAGTCTCTTTCATAGAGGTTCTTCCAGAATTTCTCCGGGAACTGGGGAATCTCCCTGGGGAAGTAAAGGCCGCGGTCCGGTGCGATCCCCTTCAGGGCTGCTTCTCTGAAAGTGACCTCAGGAGCCTTGTGTTCGAGGCTGTAATACATCATCACATGGGGCTTATCGGGATTCGTTTTTCCACGGCCGGACCCCCACCTTGTTGACAGGGGACGAAAACGTCCTGAAGGGAATTCCCATGGATTCATATTGCCGGTTCAGGGCTTCCTCGGTTTCACGGGCCGACGCTGCCCCCCGGGTCAGGGCAAAGACGGAAGGGCCGGACCCGGAAATGCCAAATCCCAGGGCGCCCGCCTGCAGGGCACTTTCCTTCAACTCTGCAAGCCCGTAGTCTTCCGTGAAAAATCCAGTAATCAACCCACCTACATTGCCCCATTGCCGGATTCCCTGTTCTAGGGTAATATTTCTCTTCAGGATGCTTCGGGAATCCGAGGTTTTTAATTCGATCTGCGGGTGCAGTACCACGGCGTGGAGCAGGGGAGGGCAGTGTACCCTGGCAATATCCAGAGGCTCGTAACCCCGGATGAGGGTGATTCCACCATACAGGGCCGGAGCCACATTGTCAGCATGTGGTGTTCCGCTTGCAAGTGCCTCTCCCGCCGCAGCAAAGCTGACCAGTTCGGGAAGGGAAAAAGGAATTCCCAGGAGCTGGTTGAGCGCCCAGACGACGCCCGCGGCACTGGCCGCACTGCTGCCAATGCCGCTGCCCGGGAGTATATGCTTTTCGTGGCCTGAAAGTCGCACCGTCATCCGGTCCCCGACCCCTTCCAGGGCGAGACCCAGGACGTCGAATCCGCAGGACAGGTTGGCAATGGTTGCCGGGCAAAAAACACTCAATTCTGTTTTGTCCATGGGTCTTTCTTTATCGGGCACGTTTAAAAATTCCCCACCCGGATGATATCGGCAAAAATACCCGATGCGGTTACCTCTGCCCCGGCCCCGGCCCCTTTTACGATCAGGGGTTGTTCCCGGTACCGGTCCGTGTGGAATAATACGATATTGTCGCTCCCTTTGAGATGATAAAAATCATGGCCCTCAGGGACTTGCTGCAGCCCGACTGAGGCCTTACCCTGGTTGAATTCTGCCACATATTTCAGGCTTTTCCCGGAGGCGCAGGCGTCCTGGTACATTTGGGCGAAATGGGCTTCCCCGCCTTCTAAAGCCTCGTAAAAGGCCTCTATGGTTGGGGCATGCTGAGCCGGTTCAGGCAGAAAAGACCTGTTTTCGATGTCTTCGAGTTCCATCCGGTACCCGCTTTCCCGGGCAAGTATCAGGATTTTCCGCATCACATCCACCCCGCTGAGGTCGATCCGCGGATCAGGCTCCGTATAGCCCTGATGTTGTGCTTCACGCACGACCTCCGCGAAGGAAGAGTCGCCAGTATATCGATTGAAGATGAAGTTGAGGCTGCCTGAAAGCACCGCCTGTATTTTATGGATCCGGTCCCCGGAAAGCACCAGGTTTTTGAGGGTGTCTATCACAGGGAGGCCCGCCCCCACATTCGTTTCGAAAAGAAAAGGGACTGCATAGGCCAGGGAAAGCTTCTTCAGTTTCTCGTAGGTCCCGTACGCCGATGAACAGGCTATTTTATTGCAGGTAACCACCGCCACGCTCTCCTGCAGGTATTGTCCATACCACTGGGAAACTTCTGCGCTGGCCGTATTGTCCACGAAAATGGAGTTCCTGAGGTTCATCTCACAAACCTGCTGGTGGAACGCATGCGGGTCGGCTGAGGGGCCTTCCTCCAGGAGTTCTTCCCACTGGTCCAGGTCCAGGCCGTTTTCCCGGAAGACCATATGTCTCGAATTGGAGATCCCCACTACGCGCAGCAGCAGACGGTGCTCTCGTTTCAGGATTTTTTGCTGCCTGCGGATCTGGTCCATCAGCCGTGAGCCGACATTTCCGACCCCCATCACAAAGAGATTCAGTTGTTTTACCCGTTCCTCGAAGAAGGCCTCGTGGAGGGTGTTCAATGCTTTTTTGACATCCTCCCTGCGGATCACCGCCGAGATGTTCCGTTCGGAGGCTCCCTGGGCTATGGCCCGGATATTTACATTGTTCCGCCCGAGGGCACTGAACATTTTCCCGCTGAGTCCCTGATGTTTTTTCATCTGGTCCCCCACCAGGGCCACGATGGAAAGCCCTCCTTCCACCACGGCAGGTTTGACCTCTCCCCGTCCAATTTCATACGCAAATGCCTGGTCTGTAGCCTTTGAGGCCAGCTGGAGCTGCCCTTCGGAGATCCCTACACAAATGGAGTGCTCCGAGGACGCCTGGGTGATGAAGACCACGTTTACCCCTTTTCCTGAAAGCACCTCGAAAAACCGTCGGCTAATTCCCGGGATCCCAATCATGCCAGGTCCTTCCAGGGATAACAGGCCGATGTCCGGAACATAACTGATCCCCCTAACGGTCCTTCCCTCCAGGTTACCCGAGGCTTCGATACGGGTACCCGGTTCTTCCGGGGCAAAGGTATTTCGTATGACCAGTGGGATCCCCGCCTGCATGACGGGCTGTATGGTTGGTGGGTACAGGACCTTTGCCCCGAAGTGGGAGAGTTCCATGGCTTCCTCATAGGAAAGAAGGGCAATGGGCCTCGCTCCCTTTACCAGCCGTGGATTAGCCGTATACATTCCGCTGACATCTGTCCATATTTCCAGGCGTGAAGCCCCGGTGGCCGCCGCAAAAAGGGCTGCAGAATAATCGGACCCGCCTCTTCCCAGGGTGGTGGTATACCCCCTTTCGTTTGAACTGATAAAGCCCGGAAGGACCACCACAGGATCTTTTCCGTCCAGGGCGCCGGAGATCAGGGCGTAGGTAGGATCCCTGAGGACGGCGGCGTGGGTATACGCATCGTCCGTGCAGATCAGTTCCCGGCTGTCTTTGAAGACGGCCGGAAGATCAGTTCCCGGCTGTCTTTGAAGACTGCCGGAAATCCCTGAATCTCATAGTAGGAGGCGATCAGAAAGGAGGATGTCAGCTCCCCGAAACTGACGAGTTTGGCCAGGAGTTTCGGGGTGGTTTCCCCAATCAGATAGGCACCTTCCAACAAGGTTTCCAGGATATTGAGGTCTTTTTTGATTTTACTCAGGACGGGGGCTTGTGCGGCTATGGGAATCAACCCGCGTACCGCCTCCAGGTGCCGGAATTCGATAACCTCCAGGCGCTGCTTCCAGGCCTCCTCCTGGGCGGAGGCGAGGCGGGCCGCTTCCAGAAGCAGGTCTGTAACCCCGCCCAGAGCGGAGACCACCACTAAAACAGGGGGGTCAGTTTGCCGGACAATGGAAAGTGTCTTTGCAATGGCTTCGGGGTCGGCCACGGAAGTTCCGCCAAATTTCAATACGATCATGGGCCGGTTATTAGGTAATGGCATATACAAAACGACGGGGATTTGGGATCTGTCCCAAAATCCCCACAGATTTTCCCGGGTATGCACAAAATTCCCCAAACTTAGAATGGCGTTTGGGAAAATTAAGCCCCTGGGGATACCTCAAAAGTAGCATATTTGGAAACCCGGCCAAATAGTCCCTTTCATTTCTGCACAATCGAGATTTTAAGGGATTTTCTTTTGAATCCCTCTAACATTTACTTCCTTTATATAGGAATATCCGATTGGAAAGGAACTATGAAAATCCTGTCACAGGAACAACTCTATCAGGCAGACCGGGAAACCCTTTCCGGGGAAGGGATTCCCAGCGAGGTACTGATGGAACGGGCGGCTTCCAGGGTCTTCGAATGGATCCACCACCGGCTTCAGGGAGCGCCCACGCACATTCATATTTTTTGCGGGATTGGCAATAACGGGGGTGATGGCCTGGTGGTGGCCCGCCACCTTCAGGAACACGGATACCACCTGACCGTGTATATTGTCAAATACAGCGATCACCGGTCCGAAGATTTCATGACCAACCTGAAAAGGCTCAAGGACCGGGAGGTATGGCCCACCTATCTGGATGCCGAATCCGGCCTTCCGGAAATTCAGCCCGACGACCTGGTGGTGGATGCAGTTTTCGGGATTGGGTTAAACCGCCCGCCTGCTCCCTGGGTTGGGGCCCTGTTCACGGGCCTGAATGACTCCGGGGCCTTCCTGGTCAGTATTGATATGCCCTCAGGGCTTTATATGTCAAAAGTTCCCGAGAACCCCGAGAATGTGGTCCGGGCGGACTTTCTCTTGACATTCGGCGCTCCTAAACTCGTTTTTTTCCTGCCCCAGACAGGTCGGTTTATCAAGCGGTGGGAAATCCTCGATATCGGCCTGGACAGGAACTTTATCAGTGCAGTGGAGGCGGAATTTGAATTTTACGGGGCCGGGCTGCTGCGTTCATTCTATCGCCCCCGGGAACGATTCACTCATAAAGGAACTTACGGACATTCCCTGATCCTCGGAGGGAGTCATGGCAAGATTGGAGCCGTTTTCCTGGCGGCCAGGGCGGCGCTGCTCAGTGGTACCGGACTCGTAACGGCCTGTGTGCCGAAATGCGGCTATGTACCCCTTCAGGCGGCGTTGCCCGAAGTTATGGTATGGACGACCTCCGGGGAGGAAGAACACGTGGATTTCCCTTCGGAAACATCCGGATATGTGATTGGAACGGGGATGGGCCTGGGGACTTCCCAGCCTACCTCCACGGCCTTTTTGGACTGGCTGAAGCGACAGGAACACCCGGTATTGCTGGATGCCGATGCCCTGAATATCCTTAGCGGGCATCCCGAAGCCCTTAAGGAGATTCCCCCGGGCAGCATCCTGACCCCGCACCCCGGCGAACTCCGTCGGCTGATAGGGGACTGGAAGGACGATTTTGAAAAGGTGCGGAAGGCCCGGGAATTTGCAGAAAGTCTTGGGTGCGTGTTATTGATTAAAGGGGCGCATACCCTGGTGCTTTACGAGGGCAGGGGCTACGTGAATTCAAGTGGAAATCCGGGCATGGCGACGGCGGGAAGCGGGGATGTCTTAAGCGGGATGATTACAAGTTTGCTCGCCCAGGGCTATCCCGCTCTACAGGCGGCGCTTATGGGCGTTTATCTACATGGAAGGGCGGGCGATCTGATGGCTGCCAAAACCGGATATGAAGCCCTGACGGCCACAGAATTGTTGAAGGGGATTTCGAGAGCGTTCCGGGAACTGACGGCGGCCGTTTACAGGGAAGGGTCTGTTTCCCCGGATCCGGATAACTTCATTTGAGGTCCGGATTGATCCGGATTCCAATCCGGTTTATTCCGGATTGCTGAGGATGACTTTCTTGCGGACCCACTCCATTCCTTTGTGAAAATCCACAAAGAACTTCATAGGTTTTTTATAGAATAGCTTCTCGATATGGAAGTTATGCATATCCACCTCCTTGTTGGAAACCACCGCAAAAGCTTTGAGGTTGTCCAGTTGGCGCAGGTAGGTAGTGGATTTTCGAATTTGGGTCATTGAGATTTGTTTGATATTTGGGGTTTGATATTTGGAATTTCAAGCGGTCAAAGAACTTTCAACAAAA
>JARRQA010000251.1:2611-3576 GCA_037382325.1 Robiginitalea sp. | reverse complement strand
CAACAATTTCCAAGGGCATCCTCCCATATACCTGTCACACGCCATTTAATCCGGTTTCACTAAAAATCATGAAATGGCTTAACACATGCAGTTCGGATATATGACTACAGGTCGCTCCTGCCAGGCTTTATTGCAGCCCTTTGAGAGCACCTTTGGGTTGTTTCCTGAAAGGGGAATTCAGGCTGTTCAGTTATCTTGATACTGGGGGGCGGGGGTATACCCCCCGGCTGGTTTTCCCGACAGATGGCAGACTCCCTTCTGCAACTCCGCATCAATATTCTTCAACTGTTTTCCATTTCATTATTTGGCCTGCACCCCCTTTGGATATTAATGGACCAGAAACCTTAAATTTACTGCAGAATCCCTCATATGAGCAACCGCATTTCAGAACGGGTGGCTGACTTCTTAAGGCGCTATCCGCCTTTTAACGAGTTGACTGCAAAAGACCTGCTCCGGCTTTCCGAAGAGATTGACGTAGTTTACAGGGAGAAAGGGACTTATGTGTTCCGGCAGGGGGAGAAGGTTCATTCCTTTTTTTACGTGGTGCAGCGAGGAGCCGTGGAATTACGGACCGTAGCCCCTAATGAAATAGTGGATATCTGTGATGAGGGGGATATTTTTGGGCTGCGTCCGCTGATGGCCGGGGAGGATTACAAACTCGAAGCCCTGGTCAGGGAAGAAAGCCTGCTGTATGCTATTCCCATTGAAGTGTTCCGGCCCTATATACAGACCTATGAAGAGGTCGGCAACTTTTTGATCGAATCCTTTGCCTCCAATACCCGAAATCCATATGCCAAACCGCAGACGGGGGTCCTCCTGGATTCCAATACCGCCGCACTTGAACCGCGAGGCGTTCCCATAAGTGAAATCCTGCCGGTACAGACTTCCAAGAACATCATCAGTTGCGGACCTGAAGCCCCGGTAAGCGAAGTGGCCCTTCTGATGACCAAAAAGAATGTGGGATC
>JARRQA010000251.1:0-2583 GCA_037382325.1 Robiginitalea sp. | reverse complement strand
ATGACGATAACACAGGCACAACTGGCCATGATGAAAAACAGTATCGGGCATCTGTGCCTGACTGAAGATGGCACCTCGGATTCCAAGGCCGTGGGGATCGTCTCCAAGTACGATCTGATGCTCGCCCTGGGTAATAGCCCGGAAGTGCTTATGCGGGCCATTAAACGAACCCGGAAGGTCAAACGGCTGAAGCTTATACGGGATCGGGTCGAACGCCTCCTCGAGGGCTATCTGGAGAACAATATTCCCATGTCCATCACTATGAAAGTGGTTGCGGAACTGAATGACGCCTGCGTCAAAAAAGTACTTGAGCAGAGCCTGAGGAAAGAAGGACCGCCCCCTGCGGGTTTCGCCTGGCTGGCCATGGGAAGTCAGGGCCGGGGAGAACAGTTGCTGCATACGGACCAGGACAATGCCCTGGTATTTGAAGATGTGCCGGAAGAACAATTCGAAACAGTACGTTCCTATTTTCTCAGGCTCGCAGGACGCGTCACCAAAGGACTTCGGAAAATCGGGTACGAATACTGCCCGGCCGAGATGATGGCATCCAATCCCCAGTGGTGCAAGTCCCTTGAAGAATGGAAAAAAACCGTATCCGCCTGGATCCAGAATCCGGGTAAAGAAGAGGTCCTGCTTTCTTCCATCTTCTTCGACTTTAATTTTACGTATGGAAAGAAGGACCTCGCGACAGGCCTTTCCGATTTCATATTCAGCAACGTGAGCAAATACCCGATGTTCTATTACCACCTGGCAACAGGTGCCCTGCAAAACCCCTCCCCCACTGGCTTTTTCAGGCAATTCCTGCTGGAACAGGATGGGAAACACAAGGATTTCTTCGACCTGAAAAGAAGGGCACTGATGCCTTTGACGGACGGGGCCCGGGTTCTTATCCTTTCCCATCAGGTACGCTCCATCAACAATACGGCGGAACGGTTTGAAAAACTGGCAGAACTGGAACCCAATAACAGGGAACTCTTCCTCTCCTGCTCCTACGCGACCAAGGCATTGTTGAAATTCCGGACCAAACAGGGACTCGCAAACAAGGATTCCGGTCGGTTTATCGCTTTGGAGGCCCTGGGCAAAGAAGAAAAGGTCAAGTTGAAGCGGACCTTTAAGACCATAAAGGAACTACAGGAGTTGATCAGTATTCGCTTCAAGGTATCGAATCGCGTCCTATGAAAAAATGGCTGTCGGGCATTTGGAACACTTCCCTCCCCGGTAAGAGTACTTCGGGCACCACGGATATTTCGGAAGTGACCTTTGTCGTACTGGACACAGAGACTACCGGTATGGATCCGGATATAGACCGCATCCTGAGTATCGGGGCCCTCCGATTGTCGGGAGGGCGGATCCGGGTACGGGAAACTCTTGAAATATTTATCGCCCAGGATCATTTTGACCGTCGTTCGGTCCCGATCCACGGGATTTTAAGGCAGGGGCCTAATCCCAGAGTTTCGGAAAAAGAAGCCCTTCTGCAATTAGAGGAATATGTCGGGGATGCCATTATTGTGGGGCACCATATTCATTTTGACCTGGAGATGCTACGCCGTGCCCTGTGGCGGCATGAGCTGCCTCCATTGGACAACCCGATACTGGATACCGGAATCCTTTACAAGCGAACCTTATTGAAAAGTCCTGTTGTCCAGAAGAAAGCCTCCTACAGCCTGGATGAGCTTGCCCATAAATTCGACCTTTCCTGCCGGGATCGGCACACGGCCCTGGGGGATGCTTATATCACTGCGCTGGCGTTTCTGAAAATTCTCACCCGGTTGAAAGAAAAAAGAGATTTCACCCTGAAACAATTGCTTCGAATGGGAGGGTAATCCTTTTAAAGGGCCTTCAGGTACCCGAGTACGTTTTGTGTAATGCGTTCTTCTATATCGGAAATATCAGCCTTTACAAAAGGTTCGCCCAGGATGTTTTCGTACAGTTCGATGTACCGCTCAGAAATAGACTGAATATAGGCATCGCTCATCTCGGGCAGCGATTGCCCTTCCAACCCCTGAAAACCCTTGGAGATCAACCACTGGCGGACAAATTCCTTGGAAAGCTGTTTTTGTGGTGCTCCTTTCTCCTGCCGCTGCTGATACCCTTCCGCATAGAAATAACGGGAGGAATCCGGGGTGTGGATTTCATCGATCAGCATAATGCTGCCATCCGGTCCCCGCCCGAACTCATATTTCGTATCCACCAACAGCAGCCCTTTTTCGGCAGCCAGTTCGGTGCCTCTCTGGAAAAGGGCCCGGGTGTAGGCTTCCAGCTGAGCATAGTCCGATTCGGAAACCAGGCCCCGTTCAAGAATCTGTTCCCTGGAAATATCCTCGTCGTGATCGCCTTTTTCGGCTTTGGTCGCCGGGGTGATGATGGGTTTCGGAAAGGCATCGTTCTCCCGCATACCTTCCGGCATGGGCACCCCGCAAAGGGATCGCTTTCCGGCCTTGTACTCACGGGCCGCATGCCCGGCCAGGTACCCCCGGATCACCATTTCCACTTTAAAGGGCTCACAGCGTACCCCTACTGTGACATTCGGGTCGGGTACCGCCTGCATCCAGTTGGGCACCAGGTCCGAGGTAGCCTGCATCA
>JARRQA010000250.1:0-2595 GCA_037382325.1 Robiginitalea sp. | reverse complement strand
ACTGGGGCGCGTCCCCGTGGTATCCCGGAATTGATCCACGATAGCATCATTGACCTTCTGAGATACAAAAAGCGAATGTGAAAAATGCGGGCTGTGCAATACAGTATCCACCACAAAGGTCAAGGATGCTATCGTGGATCAATTCCGGGATACCACGGGGACGCGCCCCAGTGTTTCAGTTTCCAATCCGGATGTCCGGATCCATTTACACCTGCAGGGAGATACGGCCCACCTCTCCCTGGATAGCTCAGGGGATTCCCTGCACAGGCGTGGATACCGCATCGACACCAACAAGGCCCCCCTGAATGAAGTCCTTGCAGCAGGCATCCTCTTGCTGAGCGGGTGGAGGGGGCAGTCCGATTTGTTGGACCCCATGTGCGGCAGCGGAACCCTGCTTATTGAAGCGGCCATGATCGCCTGTAACATTCCGGCAAATATCAACCGGGATCGGTTTGGTTTTCAAACCTGGAAGGATTATGACCGGGATCTGTATCAAACCATTTACGAAGCCAGCCTGGGTCGTACCCGGGACTTTCCCTACACGATTACAGGTTATGACAAGGCTCCTTCGGCAGTGAAGAAAGCCGAAGAGAATATCAGGGTGGCCAAGTTGTCAGATTTTATTCAGGTTTCAAAAAAGGATTTTTTCAAGAGCAGCAAACAGACAGAGACACCATTGTTTCTCATCGCCAACCCTCCCTATGGAGAGCGTCTCCCTGTGGAAACGGAGTGGTTTTACAAACAGTTGGGGGATACCCTCAAGCAGCATTACACAGGGACAAAGGCCTGGTTGTTTACCGGGAACCTGGAAGCCCTGAAGTATGTCGGCCTGCGCCCTTCAAGGAAGATCAAGCTATTCAACGGCAGTATTGAATCCAGACTGGTCCGCTATGAAATTTACGAGGGCAGCAAAAAGGCAAAAAAGCAGCATTAATGCCTATTGGGTGACTGTTTCCGGCTTTTTTCGCGCTTTCCGGTAAAGGGGCAGGAAATAACTGAGGGTGTAATTGAAACCCACTCCGAAGCGACTCCCGTCTGTCTTCCGGTTGAACCCGGGAATCCAGATATTAGGGAGCACCCCCGAGTCCTTATCGGTTATGAGTACCCCTAGCCTGATGCTCGCCCCCATATAAAAGTTGGCGATCAGCTCTGCCTTCACCCCGAGCAGCAATTCGAGCCACGAGGCGTTCAAGCCCCCGTATTCCCCGGTCAGGTCAGACCCGGCGGGGAAAGTGTCCGGATTCCAGTACCGGTTGCTGTCGTACAGGCTGTAATTATTAAGGGTTTTGCTGAAGGTGGAAAAGGCGTACCGTGCACCCGCAAAAATACTGTTATTCATTCCATACCAGTTCTGATAGGTGTTGAAATCGACCCCCAACTTTGCGTAGCTGCCAGAACTGGTGAAATCATAGAGGACTACTTTGTTGAGATCATCCGCATTTTCCAGGGCTTCCTCCACCGTCTTGGATTCATTGCCCAATTCGGCAGCCAGGAACCAGCGCTGGCTGATCCGGAAATCTCCCACGATTTCAAACCCTTCGTACTGATCGTTCAGGGCTGTGATCAGGGGACGGCTCAGATCAATGCCCACCCTGAGCCCATAAGCCTCGGACTTTTTGGTCGTATCCCGTTCCTTTCCCTGTCCCTGTAAACTCAGGGAGAACCACAGGCAGAATAGGGGTAAATATTTAATGATAGATCGATACATGTCTGCTGTCCTGGGTTTGGACCGAGGTAGTATCCACCTCGATTGATTCTATCCAGTTTTCACTCCCGGTTGCCAACTGACCGTCCAGCTCCTCGTAATTGGCGATAAAACCGCAGGCCCGTGAAACAAATACTTCCCGGGTCACATAACTGAGCATCAGGGTATCCGGGTTCCCGGTTTCGACCCCTTCGGAATCCTGGGAATCCTGAATCAGAATAAAGGTGGTTTCTGTTTCCCCAGGGCGCAGGGGCAGGGCTATGGAGTCAAGATTGCTCCTGTCTGCAAACGTGGGTACCGGATTCCCGTTTTCCAGCCCGATCACCCTGAGCTGATCGACGGCTTTTGGCGTATCGGGTTGGGTACTGTCAAAAAAACGAATCACGAGCAAAGGGGTATCTCCATCCACACAAATATCGTCCTTTTCACAGCCGGCTAGTACCAGGAGCAGAAGACTGCAGCACCACGTTGTCCAATGACTCGGTTTGCAGGAACGGAAAGGCTGCTTTTGCATACGGGATAAACTTACGGATTTGTCCGCCGTTGTAAAAGTACGATATTTTCAACGTGCTGGGTTTGGGGAAACATATCCACCGGCTGAACCCGGACCACCTTGTAGGCCTCGTCCATCAGGGCCAGGTCCCGTGCCTGTGTGGCACTGTTGCAGCTCACATAGACAATACGGGAAGGGGCGATGGCAAGCAACTGCGCCACCACATCCTTATGCATCCCGTCCCTGGGCGGATCTGTGATCACCACTTCCGGCACCCCGTGGGTTTTGAGAAAATCCTCCCTGAACAACTCCTTCATATCCCCAGCGTGAAAAGAAACATTCCCGATTCCGTTGATTTTGGCGTTTTGCCGGGCGGCCTCAATGGCTTCGGGAATGG
>JARRQA010000249.1:0-2609 GCA_037382325.1 Robiginitalea sp. | reverse complement strand
TGTGGATCACCTGCACCCTTGCAGTTTTTGTAGTCACTTCCTCAGCCGGCAGTTCGAGCAGAGCTCCGCCAGCGGCAGTGGCCACAAAAAGTCCGAAAGCGTCACCGTCGCTGTTGTTCGCGGGAGCCAGGAAGCCAGAAGCTACTACTGTAAGAGCTGCATCGCCCAGACCAGTCAGATCCGCGCCAAACTGAGCCACCTGGGTGATTCCGTCAGCGGTCCGGATCTGAAGGCTGTAAGCAGCAGGATCCAGTGAGAGATATCCCTGGTATTCACCGTATGAGATATCATCGACTACAGTTCCTGCGCCCACTTTAACCTCGACGACATCCACCATGGGAGCATCGGTTGAACCGTGGAATACCAGCACATCGGTTTTACCGGCAGTCTCAGCAGCCTCACGGCCCATACCATACACATACAGGTCAAAGGCAGTGGCCGGATCGTAACCGCTTGCGCTCACAATGCCACTGGCGATAATTATGTAAGTCTCGTTCTCTTCCAGGGTATAGGCTTTGCTCCAGATACCATCATCCTTGCTTGCACTGTTGGCAGGGGCAATGGTAATGGTAAACTCCGTTCCGGCAGGAGCATCCACAAAGGGAGATGCTGTGCGGAAAGCAAAGTCATCAATCAGTAAGGCATCATCCAGGTATACATCCACTGTGGCAGCAGCTGCATCAGCGCTGTTGTGGATCACCTGTACACGGGCTGTTTGTGCAGATGTTGTGAGAACAGCTGCAAGCAAACCAAAAAGAAGACTAAAAATTTTGTTCATAATTTTATTTCATAAGTTAAACATATGTAATTGTCCCTTTGTAAACAAAAAACCGCCAACATGGTTCATGGATACGGTATTAATTTTGTAATGCTTTAGATTTTTAACAGATTAGAAACAGCAGGATAAGTTGGAGTATATTAAATCATTGGGCATCGACTTAATGATCCATAAACGCTTTCAAGACTCATTTTTTGACATCAGGGAATGAAAGAATCGATGAACATGTATTGCAACGGGTTCCTGGTAGAAGCGAAGCCATTGTTATTTAGCTTCCTGCGAATCTCGAGTACAAATCAAATTACCAAAGATCCATTTCTATGACAGAGTGCATATTCCAGCGTAATTGAGCGGATCAAATATGCCTCCATAATTAGAAGATCAAAAATGAAGAGCTATTCCGGCACTTGGTCCTGAGAAAGTTGCATTGATAACATAATCCTGCCTTTGAAGACTTCCACTTTGATCCAGGTACAAATGGTTCCATCCAAACTTAAGAGAAGTTGCTTTCCCCATCCTGTAATACACATAAGCTGTAAATTGCATAGAGTATTTTGCCTTCACAAAATAACCCCCGTAATCACCCTGCACAACAGCAAACCATCTCTTCCAGGTAAATTGATTCTGTATGCCGAGAACAGGCTCAAACCAAATTGGATTGATATCCAGGGCGTTTACTATGCTATTCAGGTCTGAGTGGACTTTATGAAAATGTGCTCTAAAACCAGTATAGCCAATTAATTCGTATCGGAATTTTTCACTTTCGGATTGATTATTTATTATTTTATAACCCCCGATAAGGCGGCAATTAGTTGTCCTGAAATTTGCCTTAACAATCTGATTGTTATTCAATGAAAATTTTGTTGTCTCTCCTACTGCACCAGTAATGGCATCAAACTGAGCCATAAACCGATCCCTTTCATAAGCAATCTTGGTAAGGTAAAAGAAGTTTAACTTCCAGTCTGTCTTGAAAAGCCTTGAAAATATCTTTCCAATTGACCCACCAGGTGGAGCTTCGATGGGATTTTCAGGATTCACACCATCTTCACCTTCAATATTTATCTCGCCATAGGAGAAATACCCGGCAAAACCTGGGATCCACAATGGAATCTCAAAGGTCCAGGGCCTGTCTTGCAGGAGATAATCCGCTTTCTGTTTTCTGAGTTCCTTCTTGGTTAATGTATCCTGCGCGTTTATACTAAGTGAAAATAGAATTGCAAAAACAAAACTCCCTAAGGATCTCATATTTTTTCATTTAACAGATTATTGCACGGGAAGGTGTTATTCAGGCACATAAGAGCTGACCAATAACTTGCAGTTGCTTACTTCGCTTTTCCCCTGTTTATCATCCACCTCCTTCATGGTTACCCTTCCACTCTCAATACCCATCCGGGCATCCTGCCGGACAAAGTAGAGTTCACCAGCTTTAACTTCTATCTGGACAACTGCACTGCTCTCCCCGGTGGACGAAGATAACGTGTAGGTACCTGGTTTCAGGTCCCAGCGAAAGAAGGTCCCCGGGCCTGTTCCTCCGGCTGCCTGGGAATTCACCCTAACCTGAAGCTGTCCGGCTGCACCCACCATCCTTCCGGTACGGTAGAGAAATACGGAACCACGGTCTGCGGGGGCTTCAAAGGTAAGAGCTTCTGAGTTTTTTGATACGGAGGCCTTTGAGGTGGAGGCACAGCCGGTGGTTGTAAGTGTTGCGATAGCAATGGCAATAAGGAATAAGGTCGATTTCATTATTTATTCGTTTGAGTTTCAATTGGAAAATAACAAATATCCATGGGATATGTTCGGAAATCATGCTGATTCCGACTGGGGCTCCCCC
>JARRQA010000248.1:0-3452 GCA_037382325.1 Robiginitalea sp. | reverse complement strand
GGCCGCCGGAGCAATGGTGGGCTGGGACCTGGCACATGCTGCCGGGAACGTGGCGCTCAGGCTGCACGACTGGGATGTGGATTTTGCCTCCTGGTGCAGTTACAAATACATGAACAGCGGTCCCGGGAATGCTTCCGGCGTGTTTATACATGAAAAACACCTTTCCGACCGGGATATTCCCCGGTTTGAAGGCTGGTGGGGTAACAAAAAAGAGACGCGGTTCCTGATGCAGCCACGGTTTGATCCCATTGAATCCGCCGATGCCTGGCAGCTTAGCAACCCCCCGGTCCTGGCCCTGGCACCTTACCTGGCCTCCCTTGAATTGTTTGATGAGGTAGGGATGGAGGCACTGATCAAAAAAAGGGACCGCATCGTGGCCTACCTGGAGTTCATCCTTCGGGAAGTCGACAAGGAGGTGGAAAGTACCTTTGAGATTATCACCCCGGCCGGCGCTCGCGGATGTCAGTTGTCCGTCTTCCTGCACGGGGAGGGCAGGCCGTTATTTGACTACCTGATGAAAAACGGGGTGATTACCGACTGGCGGGAGCCGAATGTCATCCGGTTGGCACCCGCCCCTTTCTACTGTTCCTATTCGGATATGTTCCGCTTCGGACAGGTCCTCAAAGAGGGGATCCTTGAAAAAACCTCCGGATAAGGTCAGATTCTTTTTTCTGACCTATCTTGCGGCCCTAAAGCGTCAAAGGCCGATGAAATCCCTCCGCCTGATCCTTTCCAACCCCCGGTATTTCGGACCGGCCTGGGTTTTTGCAAGCCTGAATTTCTGGTTCGGGACCTGGGCCATCTATATCCCCACCGTCAAGGAACAGCTGGGCATTGACAAAGGAGGACAGTCAGAAGTTTATGTCTGCCGCCCACGGTTTTTTCAGCCTGGGCGGCGTCCTGGCCGGCCTTGGTAGTTTTGCCATTGTGCCGATAGGCAGTCCGGCCCTGCATATGCTGGGGGTCATCCTGCTGGTCTTTCTGATCAACCTGCGGTTTCGCAGGCACTACTTCGACGTTATTGCGGCCCCCGTTGAAAAGGAGGGGTTCAGCCTGAAGTTGTTTCGTCCGCTTTTTCTGCTGGGCCTGGTCTCCTTCATAGTGATGGGAGGGGAGGGGGCTATCGTGGACTGGAGCGGCCTCTACCTGCAGGAAATAAGCAAAGCGCCGGAGTTTCTCATAGGCGCCGGATTTCTGGCGTTTTCGGTGACCATGACCCTGGGCAGGTTCCTGGGGGACGGGATCAGTGCGCGTATTGGTTCGGTGCGCATTGTTGCCCTGGGAAGCCTGATAGCGATCCTGGGATATCTGAGCGTACTGAGTACAGAGACCTATATGGCATTGCTGGGATTCTCCCTGATCGGTCTGGGATTTTCGGTTATCATCCCGGAACTGTTTCGTATCGGCGGGAACATTCAGGGGGTTGATTCCTCCCAGGGAGTGGCTTTTATAGCAGGAACGGGGTATTCCGGGTTCCTCCTGGCACCCCCGGTCCTTGGATACCTCGGGGAGCATTACCGTTTAACCACTACATTTGGCGTCCTGCTGGCCGGGGCAGTTTTGGTGTTCCTCGCGACGTTCCTCCTCGGAAGGAGGACCTCAGGTTGATTTATTCAACCCGTATCCCGTCGAAATAAAGTTTGAAATTCCCTTCGGAATTCTGGTGCATGGTAGCCAGTGAGAGGCCCTTGAAATCCTTATAGTCCTCCCAGGTAGAGATCAGGGAGGGTTCAGGTTGGTTGCCTTTGCGGTAAACCCATTCCCGCAGCAGGGAATCCTTGCCCAGGTAAAAGTCATAGGCATCCCCGGGGGTATATCCGCCTTCCTGTCCATAGGTAATGGTCAGTTTGTACATGGGATCTCCCGACAGGGGTGCCTCGGCCCCTTCCTCGAATTCCCAGGTAAAACTCTTCTGGTCCCAAACCCACTGATACGGTGCCAGAAACCAGAATTTGTCATTGATGAAGGCAGCGTCTGCCCGGGCCATCGTTGAGTCTGCTTCACTGCGGATAAAACTCAAGGTATCCCCACCGGTAATCTGTGTGACCCGATCCCTGCCAGGCTCCCAGATCCAGGAGCGCTCGTAGTGGGACGTGTCCCGGTCCACGTTGAAGGTGAATGCGATCCGATCCACCTGCTCCCAGTTGTCAAACCCGTGTTTGTCCGCCAGGAGTTCCAGAAGGTTTTCAGGTGCCACTTGCTCCTTTTCTGAGGTGTTCGTTTCTTTCGGGGCCTCTTTGCAACTCGAAATTAGGAAGCCCGCAAGGCACAGGGGTAAAAACCACTTTTTCATAGAATGCTTTTTAACAAATATACAGACTTTTTAAAAGGGGTTCTAAACAGACCAGATTCCCTGTCCTCCCGGTTTGGGGTATGGGTAAAAAGGTGTATTTTTAGCCTCTAATCCGAATCACCCTATGAGTGCAAAAAAAGGTAAAGTCCAGGAACAGATCGATGCCCGACTTTTGGAGGAACGCAAGGTATTCCTTTGGGGAATGGTAGATGATGATTCTGCCAAACATGTGATCGACAGGCTTTTGTATCTGGACATGCAGAACAATAAGGAAATTCAACTGCTCATCAACAGCCCGGGGGGGTATGTCACTTCCGGATTTGCCATTTACGATACCATAACTTCCCTTAAGAGTCCTGTTTCCACCATATGCACGGGACTGGCAGCTTCCATGGGATCCATTCTTCTCTCGGTGGGTAAAAAGGGACGCCGGTTTATTCAGCCTCATGCGCGTGTTATGATCCATCAGCCAAGCGGCGGGGCACAGGGTCAGGCTGCCAACATTGAAATCCAGGCGCGGGAAATTTTAAAGACCCGGGAAATCGGGGCGCGTATCTTGTCTGAAAACTGCGGGCAGCCATTTGAAAAAATCATGAAGGATTTTAACCGGGACTACTGGATGGATGCACAGGAATCCGTGGACTACGGAATCGTGGATGCTATCCTCGATTAGTACCCGAATTAAAAGATTCAGGAATAAAACCCTTCCGCTTTCTGCGGGAGGGTTTTTTAATTCTTCTCAGGGGCTGACGTGCACCTGAGGGCCCCTCAGTATTTTTCCGGATGCGCTATAATGTCCGCAGCACGCTTGCGCAGGGCCTGGAGTTCTTCGGGGTCCTTTTTATCCAGGAGGGTGTACATCATGCCCATACGTGGGTTGTCGGAGAGCAGGTGCCTCTTGGCATCCAGAAAATTCCAGTACAGGGCGTTGAAAGGGCAGGCCTGGTCCCCGGTTTTTTCCCGGGGATTGTAGGCGCAACCCTTGCAGTAGTTTCCCATTTTGTTGATATAATTGGCGGAACTCACATAGGGTTTTGTGGCCACGATACCCCCATCGGCATACTGACTCATGCCATGTGTGTTGGGCAGTTGTACCCACTCAAGGGCGTCTGCATAAATACCGAGGTACCACCGGTCTACTTCATCCGGGTCCACCTGG
>JARRQA010000247.1:0-3103 GCA_037382325.1 Robiginitalea sp. | reverse complement strand
ACGGCCTTTGATCTGAGGGGGACAACCGGTATCATTCGGACAGAAATGCACGGCTTCCCCTTCCTTTCGGACCAGGGCAGTCCCGCACTCCGGGCAACGGGTAATGTAGCGGGTCGGTTCACTATCCGGAGGACGCTGGCTGAAGTCCACTGCTGTAATCTTCGGGATAATCTCCCCCCCTTTCTCCACAAAAACCATATCGCCTTCCCGCACGTCCAGCTTGGCAATCTGGTCGGCATTGTACAGGCTGGCCCTTTTGACAGTCGTACCGGCCAGCAAAACCGGTTCCAGGTTCGCCACAGGGGTAATCGCCCCGGTCCTTCCCACCTGATATGAAATATGCTT
This sequence comes from Robiginitalea sp., assembly GCA_037382325.1. Classification (GTDB taxonomy): domain Bacteria; phylum Bacteroidota; class Bacteroidia; order Flavobacteriales; family Flavobacteriaceae; genus Robiginitalea. The sequence continues at coordinate 2,758 of JARRQA010000247.1, read as the reverse complement.
CAGGCGGGTTAGTGCCTGCTCCGACTTGAATTTGTAGGCCATGGCCCAGCGGGGGGATTTGGAGGTATAGCCCAACTCCTCCTGGTAGTGGATTTCGTTTACCTTGACCACCACCCCATCGGTCTCATAGGGAAGTTCGTGGGTATCCGGCACCTTAAACCCCATGGCACGGGCTTTTTCCAGGAATCCAAACTGGGTTTCAATCCCCAGTCGGGCGCCGGCGATCCCGTAAACCAGGCAATCCAGGGGACGCTCGGCCACGATGCTGCTATCCTGCAGTTTCAGGGTTCCCGAGGCCGTATTCCTGGGGTTCATATAAGGATCTTCCCCGCTTTCAATGCGGTCCCGGTTCATTTGGGCAAACCCCTCAAGAGGCAGGATGATTTCCCCCCTCACCTCGAAGCGTCCCTGCTGGGGTTGTTTGAGTTTCAGGGGAATCGACCGGATCGTTTTGACATTGGTGGTAACATCGTCTCCCTCTACTCCGTCCCCCCGGGTGACGGCCCGCTGCAGGGTATTGTCTTCATAGGTCAGACTGATGGAAGCCCCGTCGTATTTCAGTTCACAGGTAAAGGTCAGTTCCACCTGCCCGAGAATCCGCTGGATTCGACTCTCCCATTCGATAAGCTCTTCTTTTGAATAGGAATTATCCAGGGAGTACATGGGAAAATCATGCCTGACCGTCTCAAAATTCTTGGTGACTGCTCCCCCTACCCGCTGTGTGGGCGAGGCCGGGTCGAAGTATTCGGGGTGGGCCTTCTCCCACTGCTGAAGCCGCTTGAGCTTCATATCGAACTCGAAATCTGTGATCACCGGCTGATCCAACACATAGTACCGGTAGTTGTGTTCCTGAAGCTCTTCCCTGAGGGCCTTGATTTCCTGCTCCACCTGTGTCATTAAATAAACTTTTGATTTTAATCGGAAGATTCTCTCCGGGAGGTCATCTGCGGAACCTGTCCCCGAACGAACCTGTCCTTGCCAAAAATATCCTTTTTTAATTCAATATTCATATAGCCTGCCTCCCCTAACAAATCACAGACCTGCCTTCCAAAGGCTTCGTAAATCTCCAGGTAGACCCATCCCCCGGGCTCTAAATGGTCGCTTCCAAAGCTCAGAATATCCCGGTAGAGACAAAGCGGGTCTTCATCCGGGACGAAAAGGGCCTGTTCGGGTTCGGATGCTGCCACGTGTGCCTGCATGGAGGCCCTGTCTGAAGAAGGAACATAAGGCGGGTTGGAGACGATGACATCACATGCCGGCCAGTTCTCTCCCGGGTCACGGATATCCCCCTGGATCATGCGGACATCGAGCTGCAGTTCCCGGGCATTCCTTTGGGCCACCACCACGGCCCTCTCCGAGAGGTCCATGGCAAAGATGGTGGCTTCCCCCCAGTGCTTTTTCAATCCCAGGGCGATACAACCGCTTCCGGTGCCGATGTCGATAATGGTAAGGGCTGGCTTCTCCGGGTAGGCTCCGAGAATCCAATGAACCAGTTCCTCTGTTTCCGGCCTGGGGATCAGAACCGAGGGAGAAACTTGCAGTTCCATATCCATAAAATATGCCTTCCCGGTAATATACTGCACCGGAAGGTTCCTTTTCAGTTTTTCAAGTGCCGACAGCAGGAGTTCCGCCTCTGATTGATCCAATACCTTGTGGGGCTCCAGGGCGATCAGGGTCTTCCGGAATCCAAAGTAGTGTTCGGTCAGCAAATGGAAAATATTCATGATTTCCTCCGGGGGATACCACTGCTGCAGTTCGGCCGTAAACCGGTTGCGAATGTTTCTCAGCAGGAATTCCTCCATCAGCGTGCTGTTTCTTTTTCCATCCACACGGTACAGGAGGTGTGGCCCGTGCAACCACGCGGGGCCTCCAAATACCGAAATCCGTACCGGCGATAAAGGTTCTGGGCAGTTTTCATATAGGGCATGGTCTCCAGATAGATCGTATCATACCCCAGAAATGAAGCCCTGTCCAGTGCCATGCGGATCAGGCGATCTCCCCAGCCCAATCCGCGGAGTTCCTTTCTGAAATACATTTTCTGCAGTTCGCAAACATTGCCAGCGCTACCTTCCAGGGGGGCAATTCCCCCACCACCCCAAATTGCAGAGGCGTCCGTAACCACCCAGTACGCAGACCTGGGGCGTTGATAAGTCTCATACATCCGTTCCAGGGAGGCATCCCTCAGGGTCGTCCCTTTTTCGGGGACCCCCATTTCGATCAAAACCTCCCGGATGACCCCTGCCAGCATTTGGTTATCCCCTGGCAGGACCGGACGTATGATAAGCGCGTGGGGATTCATTTTCTATATGCTATTTTTGCCGGGTGAATATACACGAAAAATACCTTTCGCGCTGCCTTCAAATCGGCAAAAACGGGTTGGGAACGACCGCTCCGAATCCGATGGTCGGGGCGGTAATAACCCATGAAGGACGGATCATCGGGGAAGGGTTTACCAGTCCGTACGGGGGTCCTCATGCAGAGGTCCGGGCTATCCGTTCCGTGGCAGACCCTTCTCTGCTGACAGAGGCTACCCTTTACGTTACCCTTGAACCCTGCTGTCATCACGGCAAAACCCCACCCTGTACGGATCTTATCCTGGATGTGGGTATCCCAAAGGTGGTGGTTGGAATTAGGGACCCTCATGAAAAAGTTGGTGGAAAGGGAATCGAAAAACTGCGAAACAGCGGCTGCCAGGTCGAAACCGGGGTCCTGGAGGAAGCCTGCAGGGAGCACCATCGGCGCTTTCTCACCTTTCATG
>JARRQA010000246.1:0-2638 GCA_037382325.1 Robiginitalea sp. | reverse complement strand
TCAAATTTTGGCATGCGTTTGTTCTTCCGGAAATGATCGATGATCAGGTTATGGGCAATCCGCATCACCCAGGGGAGGAATTTACCCTCCTCGCTGTAATTTCCCTTTTTCAGGGTTTTGATCACCTTAATAAAGGTATCCTGAAAAATGTCTTCGGTAATGTCCCGGTCCAGCACCTTTGAATAGATAAAACTGGTAATTCGCTGGTTGTGGCGGTTAATCAGCATTTCAAGGGCTTTTTCATTTCCCCCGATGTATTCCTTTACAAGCGTTGAATCTTCGATCTGTAGTTCCATAGAGCGTATTTTAGTTCAGTTTAGGGCCTTAGGGTGGTTCTGATTTTTAGTTCTGTGCTCTGACAAACACATTTTAAAAGTAGCCAATGGGGGTGCCCTCGGAAAAACTATGTTGTAAAACGCCGGAATCTTGATGTAAAAGCCAGAATTTAGCTTTTAAGGCTGCAAATCACTGGCAGGTAACGGGAAGAAAGAACAATACCCGGCAGGTTGTGCCGGGTATGATTAAAGGGGTTTAGAAACGTAATTTAATTGAGGTTGTTCTCAAAAACGAGGCCTCCGGAGGAAATAACAGAAAGGGATTTGGAATAATCCAGTAAAAATTTCACAGTCTCCCGGGAGGCTTTGACAGGTGTACGCTGGTCGTCGGTCTTCGTGTAAAGATGTTCCATGTGATTGCTTTGTGTCAAAATAACGCAATCCACATTGGAAGCCGTCTGCCTGCTCGATCTAGGGCGCAATAATTCGTCCAATAAAACCCCGGGAAGGCCAGGACTCGACCTATGGCAAATTAATCCGTTAAAACTATCTGGTGGGCCTCGATCATCTTCCTCAGGTTGATCAGGGCATAACGCATCCGTCCGAGGGCGGTATTGATACTTACCCCCGTTTTTTCCGCAATATCCTTAAAGCTCATGTCCTGATACATGCGCATACGGATGACATCCTGCTGTTCTGGGGGCAATCTGTGGATCATCTCTCCTATGTCGGTTTCAATCTGATCCTGTATCAACTGCTTTTCAGCGTTGAGTCTGTCGTCCTGCATAATAGAGAACACGTGAAATTCAGGGCTGCCTTCATACCGGGGCATCCGGTTGCTCTTCCGGTAATAGTCGATTACCAGGTTATGCGCAATGCGCATCACCCAGGGAAGAAACTTGCCCTCTTCATTATACTTTCCCAGCTTAAGGGTGCGGATAACCTTTATGAAGGTATCCTGAAAAATATCCTCCGTGATTTCACGGTCGAAAACCTTGGAATAAATAAAATTGAATATCCGGGGGTTGTGGCGTTCGATCAAAAACTCCAGGGAGCGTTCGTCTCCCTCTAAATAATTGCGTACCAGGGTGGCATCATCGACATGGGATTCCATACAACTTACTTTTTTGATTAATTCCGTCGGGCTTAGGCTCCCAACTATCCGTTACATTTCAAAAAAGTAATAGTGCTGTATAGGCAGTATCGATTTAGGATTTGTCTTCCAAAGATAGAAAAATTTTAATTCTCCAAAAATGCAGGCCCGAAGTTTGTCTGCCCCACTCCAGCAATCCGGGCTGGTGATTGCCGCGGCATGTCGTATCTTTGAGGTTTAGTTTTACACCATGGAGGCAGTTAAGGAGGCAGATCCTAAAGAGGCAATTTTTATTAAAGGGGCGCGCCTGCACAATCTGAAAAACATCGATGTGCGCATTCCGCGCAATCAGCTGGTGGTTATCACGGGCATGTCGGGTTCCGGGAAGTCCACCCTCGCCTTTGACACCCTGTACGCTGAGGGCCAGCGGAGGTATGTGGAGAGCCTTTCTTCCTATGCCCGTCAGTTCCTGGGAAAACTGAATAAACCCAAGGTGGACTACATTCGGGGAATCGCCCCTGCCATCGCCATCGAGCAAAAGGTCAATTCCACCAATCCCCGCTCCACGGTTGGAACCAGTACAGAGGTATATGACTACATGAAACTCCTCTACGCCCGTATTGGGAAAACCCTTTCCCCGATCTCCGGAAAGGAGGTGCGCAAACACCGGGTGGAAGACGTGGTGGATTTCATCCGCGGCTTTGAAGCGGGGAGCCGCCTTTTGTTGCTCGCCCCTATCGAGATCCCTGAAGACCGGGATACCGGCAAATCCCTGCAGTTATTATCCAAGCAGGGCTATGCCCGGATTAAGCACAAAGGAGAAGTGATACGGATCCGACCCGAAATGCCCGATATCGGGCGCGCCTTTGAACTGGTCGTGGACCGGGTGGTCGTAAAGGCCGAAGACGAAGATTTTATTAACCGGCTCGCAGGTGCTGTGGACACCGCCTTTTTTGAGGGAAAAGGGGCCTGTGTGGTGGAAGAGGCAGCAGGAGGTAAGCGGACCAAATTCAGCAACCGTTTCGAACGGGATGGCATGACCTTCCCGGAGCCGAACGTGCATTTATTCAGTTTTAACAATCCGTACGGGGCCTGCCCAAAATGCGAAGGATATGGCGATGTCATCGGGATCGACGAGGACCTTGTGGTACCCAATACGGACTTCTCGGTATACGATAATGCCATTGCGCCCTGGAAGGGTGAAAGTATGAGCTGGTACCGGGACCAGCTGGTCAACAACGCCTATAAATTCGATTTTCCCATCCACAAA
>JARRQA010000245.1:0-2664 GCA_037382325.1 Robiginitalea sp. | reverse complement strand
TAACATAAAAGGACCCCATCGTACTATTGATTGGTAAATCCTTGTAACCTTCTAACAGATTGCCCATCATCTGCCCAAGGTTACCCCGGTTTATGAAACATCGATTCGCGATGTCTCCTCTTCATAATCCAAAACCATGAAAAATTTAGTGATTCTCGGTGCGGGTACAGCAGGTACCATGATGGCCAACAAGCTGGATGACAAACTGGAAGACGACTGGAAAATTACCATTATCGATCAGGATGCAACCCATTACTACCAACCTGGATTTTTGTTTCTTCCCTTTGATCTCTACAAGCCCAGTCAAATTAAAAAGAAACGTACGCGCTTCCTGCCTAAAGGGGTCAGGTATCTTCAGGAGAAAATTGACCGAATCGTCCCAGAGGCAAACAAGGTCCGACTGGAGGATGGGAAGGACTTAGGGTATGATATCCTTATCGTTGCGACAGGGGCCCGGACAGCACCCGAAGAGGTGGTGGCATGCTCGGACCCAAATGGCACAAGAACATATTTGATTTCTACACTTTCGAGGGGTCCAAAGCCCTTCGCAATAAACTTAGGACCTGGAAGGGGGGCAACCTGGTGGTCCATATCACCGAAATGCCCATTAAATGTCCGGTAGCACCCCTTGAATTCTCCTTCCTGGCCGATGATTACTTCAAAGACCGGAACATGAGGGACAGGGTAAAGATTACCTATGTTACCCCGCTCAGTGGGGCCTTTACCACTCCGGAGGCCACAAAAGTATTAAAGTACCTCCTGGAAGAGAAGAAAATTGAAGTGGTGCCCGACTTCAATATCGAAAAGGTAGACCAGGAAAACAACAAGATTATAGATTACGCGGAGAGGGAAGTCCCGTATGACATCTTGGTGACCGTTCCCACCAACATGGGAGATGAGCTCATCAAGAGGTCAGGCCTGGGAGACGATTTGAATTACCTCCCAACCGACAAGGGAACCCTCCAGTCCAGGGATTACGAAAATATTTTCGCCCTGGGAGATGCCACAAACCTCCCGGCATCCAAAGCCGGTTCCGTGGCCCACTTCGAGGCTGAAATCCTGACAGAGAACATCCTTAGGTACATTCATAAAGAACCGCTGAAGAGCGACTTTGACGGCCACTCCAATTGTTTTATAGAAACGGGTGGGGGCAAGGCTTTGTTAGTGGATTTCAACTACACACATGAACCCGTGGAAGGAACCTTCCCCCTTCCGGGAATAGGCCCGTTGAAGCTTTTGCGGGAAAGCCGGTTAAACCACATGGGAAAACTCGCCTTTCGCTGGATCTACTGGAACATGCTCCTGAAGGGAATCCCGATTCCGTTCGTACCCTCTAGGATGTCTGAAAAAGGAAAGGAATTTGCACATACCGAATAAGTAATATAACATAAAAACCATAGATCATGGAAGCTACAATTGCAGGTCAGGAAGTCCATGTAAACCAAGAAGGCTATCTGACTGATTTTTCCGAATGGAACAAGGACATTGCCAAACAACTGGCAGAAAAAGAGGGAATTACCCTTACTCCTGAACACTGGAAAGTGATTGAATACGTTCAGGACAAATTCAAAAAGAACGAACCCATCTCCATCAGGTCGGTGAAGAATAGCTGGGTAATTGATATTAAGGAGCTCTACAGGCTCTTCCCGGGCGGGCCTTTGAAAAAGGCTACCCTGATCGCGGGAGTCCCGAAACCTACAAGTTGTATATAACTACTAAAAAACGCCGTCATGACTGAAGAACCCAAAAAAATGATGCTTATTCTGTCCAAGGCCACCCTGGATAATGTTTACGCTACGTTTGTGCTGGCCAATGGGGCGAGAATGGAAGGCATTGAAGCCGAGATCTTCTTCACCTTCTTCGGCCTGGAAGTCGTACAGAAGGATAAACTGGAAAAACTCCACATTGCCACGGTGGGGAACCCTGCCATGCATATGCCCACGCTGCTCGGCGGTTTGCCCGGGGTAGAGGCACTGGCAACGAAAATGATGAAAAAGGAAATGGAAAAACTCGATTTGCCGACGGTTAAGGAATTTCTGGAAATCCTTTCGGATTCAGGATGCCGCCTGTGGGGCTGCAAACTGGCCATGGACATGTTCCATTTAAAAAGGGAAGACCTGATCGACCAAATCGAGGACGTCATTACCGTGGGTCAATTCTATGACCGTGCCAAATCTGAGCACACTCATATTGTGTTCGTTTGAAATTCCCGGAGAACCATGGACGGACCCGTGGTATGCTAAGTAAAACCGGACCCAAAGAGGTCCGGTTTTTTTGGTTTGTCTACCATATATATCCGAATAGCAGATTGCAGGATATTTGCCGTAATGGCACCTATGCTCTGCTAAAAAGTGCATCCAGGGTACGTGAGAAAAGAAACACAGGCGGGTCTTAAATCCCCCACCGTTTGTAGGCTGATCTAAGGAATTCCCCGTAGATCTCCTTGTGGATGGTGAATTGCTCCGGCGTCAGGATTTCCTTCAGGTCCTCGTCCTGTTTTCTCAGGTAGGTATTCAGCTGCGCCTTGAATTTGTCTTTGGAGAGGTCTTGGTCCTTGTCGTCCAGTCGGGATATCTTGGCGATGTAATACACCAGGATACTGTTATACTGGGATTCTTTTTCCTCTGAAAGCCCCATACGCTTGAGTTCTTGGTTAAACCAAAG
>JARRQA010000244.1:0-2664 GCA_037382325.1 Robiginitalea sp. | reverse complement strand
TCCGGTGATCGTCGTGAAGAAACACCGCCCGGCCTTCAAAATAGAAAATTTTGTATTCGCCTGTGACCTTCGTAAAGATTTCCTCCAGGCCATCGGTGCCATGGGACCCCATCACAATCAGGTCCGCATTGTGTTTTTTAGCGACCTCATTGACCTCTGAAAAGACCTTGTAGTGCTTTATCACCGGAGTCACCTTTACGTCCTTCAGGAAGTCCTTCTTCAAAAATTCCGCCAGCCGCTTTTCTGCCGATTTCAGCAGGAAAACCGTCTGTTCCGGATGATAGGCCTCCGAGGAAGAAATCATGGCATAATTCAGTTCCAGCATATGCAGTACGATAATTTCAGCTTTGTGTTTTTTGGCGAGGGAGGAAGCTACTTCCAGCGCATATTCCGATTGTTGCGAAAAATCTACAGGTACGATGATAGTTTTCATGGCAAAGAGATTAAGTTAGACCGTCATAGAAAATAACCTTGTTTCGGGGGCTTTATTGTGCAATCGCAGGTCAAAGGCCATACAGATATTGCGGATAAAAACGCGTCCGGTCTCTGTTACGAGGAGGCGGTCTGGTTCCATTTGGAGCAACCCGTCTGCCCCGGGTTCCTTAAGTCGTTCCCGGATGTCCCGGATTCGTTCGGGGGCCAAACCCCTTTCCCAGGGGGTTTCAAACCGGCACATCAGATCCAGGATATGTCTTCGGATCACAAGGTCCTCGTCGGTCAACAGGTGGCCCCGATACACCGGGATGACGCCTGAGGAAACCAGATTTTCGTATTCTTCGATATTCTTGACATTCTGAGCAAAGGCATACCAGCTGTCGCTGATACTGGATACACCCAGACCTACCATCATCTGTGTTCTGGAAACGGTGTAGCCCATAAAGTTCCGGTGTAATCCTCCGGTTTTTGAAGCCAGGTAAAGACCATCCGAGGGCAGGGCGTAATGGTCCATTCCGATATCTTTGTATCCGGCCTCCAGCAACATTTCTTTCCCGAGCCCATACTGTTGGCGCTTTTCATCCGGGGTCGGCAGGTCCGATTCCTGAAAACCGCGTTGTCCGATCCCCTTGAGCCAGGGCACGTGGGCATAGCTGTAAAATGCGATTCGGTCCGGCTTGATTTCAGCGGTCCTTCTGAGGGTTTCAGCCACATGTTCCGTGGTCTGGAAAGGCAAGCCGTAGATAATATCATGTCCAACCGAGGTATATCCTTCTTCCCTGGAAATCCGGGTGATCTCAGCCACCTGTTGAAAGGGCTGAATTCGGTTTATAGCCTTCTGTACGGTTTCGTTGTAATCCTGTACGCCGTAGGAAACCCGTCTGAAACCCGCTTCGTAGAGCGCACGGAGGTGCTCCCGGGTGGTATTCATCGGATGTCCCTCAAAACTAAACTCCCAGTCGGGGGCCCGGTCCGCATATTTAAAAATTCCACGGAGCAACATTTGCAAGTTTTCCGGGGTAAAGAAAGTCGGGGTACCCCCACCCAGGTGCAACTCCCGTATTACAGGGCGTTTCCCGAACAGGTCCCGGTAGAGCTTCCATTCCCTGAGCAGGGCCTCGATGTAGGGAACCTCCACGCTGTGCCTGCGCGTAATCCGTTTATGGCACCCGCAGAAGGTGCACATGCTCTCGCAAAAAGGCAGGTGAATGTAGAGGCTGATCCCCGTTTTATCATTGCTTTCCTCAAAGGAGCGGCGGACGCTATCTTCCCATTGTTTCCCAGAGAAGGAATCCACATCCCAGTATGGGACGGTGGGATAACTGGTATACCGCGGGCCAGGAACGTTGTATTTCTGGACAAGGTCACACATGTCGATTGTTGTTGCTGTTTCGTACAAAGCTAACCCGCATAGACGGGGCCGCATATGACATTCATCAGGTTTATTTCGGGTCCGGCCCTGAGCGCACGAGGCGATTTCACCCTTAATAGGAATCCTTGATCCAATCATAGGTTTTGCGGGACATCCACTTTCCTCTGGTGAAATCAGGAAAGAACTGGGGAGCGCCATTCGCTGCAATCGAGCGCTCGGAAAGGGGTGTGACCGCACTCCAGCTTGCAGCATCATACACATCAATGGGAGGTGCCACTCCGTTTTTTGCAGATTCCACAAAGGCGTGCATAACAAAGAAGTCCATCCCTCCGTGGCCGGAGCCAGAGGCATACTCCCCGTATTTTTGCCAGAGCGGATGATCGTACTGGTCCAGCCAGGGACCTGCCTCGTCCCATTGGTGGGGGGCGGATTTCCCCTCGATATAGATCCGGCTGCCGTCCACCTCCCATAAGCCATTGGCCCCCTGAACACGGAACCCCAGGGAATAGGGACGCGGCAGGTTGCAATCATGGGTCACGATTATGGTTTCCCCTCGGGCCGTCTCGATGCTCGTGGTAATAACATCCCCCTGCTTGAATTTCAGGGCTGCATTCGGGTGGTCTTCCCCTCCCTTATTCACAATATGGTTATGCAGTCCGATGGCCTTGGTGGCATTCGAGGAAAGGTTCAGCAGCCGGTTCCCCCGGTTGATGTCTGCCATGACTGCTACCGGGCCCAGACCATGGGTGGGATATACATCCGCATTGCGTTTCAGGGAATATTCTGTCCTCCATCGGGCCTCCGAAAGTGCTTTCTCTCCGAATTCCACCCCACCGCCGTAAGGCTGCTTTCCATTA
>JARRQA010000243.1:0-2687 GCA_037382325.1 Robiginitalea sp. | reverse complement strand
TCAGTCCAGGTAGACCCCGTAGTTTCTTGGGCTGAAGTCTACCCGCACGTGTTCTTCCATGGAAGTGGAAAGGGAGAGCCCCTTGAAGTCGGCCTTTACCGGAAAGCGTTTATAGTTCCGATCTACCAGGACAGCCGTCTTAAGTAATTTTACGGGGGTTTTAAGGAAGTGGTTTACCCCGTAGATCAGGGTCTTTCCGGATTTGAGTACATCATCGACCACCACGATGGAACGCCCCTCGTATTCGGCTGGTTTAAGGGAAGTCTTTACGCCGCTTTCAATGGGGTTGTCCTTGTCCATTTTTAACCGGCAAAGCCGGATATCTGCCGGACAGATCTTTTCAAGGGCACTTTTGATCTTTTTGGCAAATTCGAGCCCCCCGCCCTCAATCCCGGCCAGCACAATTATTTTCTCCTCCACATTGGATTCGTATATCTGGTAGGCAATCCGGTTGATTTTGTGCAGGATTTGCTGGTGTGACAGGATTCGGTGGTCCATAGGACAGCTTATTTCTTCTCAAAGATAAAAAAGAGTTCCCTACCCGCCCTCGGGGGGATGGAATTTCTCGCTCCTTCGAGAAGCCGGATTTCAAAGAGGGGTTCGAAAAGTTGGAGGTATTCTTCCCTGGAACCGCCGTAGGGAGGCCCCTCATCGGTCAGCGGGAAATCAAACAAAAGGCCGGCCAGTTTACCCCCTGCCTTCAATAGACTTGCCATCTTTTCGGCATAACGGGGCCTGAGCTCAGGCGGCAGGGCACAGAAAAAGGTATGTTCAAGGACCAGGTCAAAGGGGCCTTTTTTGAGTTCGAAAAAATCCGATTCCACAAGGCGCGCTTCGGGGAACCCCCCAGGGAGTCGTTCCCGGAGCTTTTCGAGGGGGTACGGGGCAATATCCACTATGGTGAGTTCCTTAAAGCCTTTTCGGTAGAGGTATTCCGCCTCGTATCCCCTTCCGGCTCCGGGCAGGAGGATTTTCAGGTCCTTTTGCCTTAGTTGGTCCGCATAGGCCGCAATTGGCGGGCTCACCTTTCCAAGGTCCCAGCCTGTCTGATGGTGCAGATACCGCCGCTGCCAGTATTCCTTATTCAGTTTCATCCAGGTAGTCGTCTAAATCCCTCCGGTCCTTTTTGGTAGGCCGCCCCATGCCCTTTTTACGGTAGTACTCCCGGGAGGATTGTGTCATTTTGAAGCGTTCCAGTTCTTCGGCCGGGGTGGTATCCTGCCGGTAGATTCCAACCCATTTGACCCCCATGCGCCGGGGCGGTATGTCCAGGACCTTCAGGCTGAGATTCATCTGGTTCTTTCGGATCTGAATTTCATCGGTGGGAAGCACTTCCCGCGAAGGCTTGACCACCTGACCCCCGATGCGCACCATGCCCTTTTTGCAGGCTTCGGTGGCTTTGTTCCGGGTTTTGAAATACCGGGTACACCAGAGGTATTTGTCGATCCGCATGGGCCAATTCTTTGTTAAGGGATGCGCAAAAATAGGGGAAAATTGTATCTTGCGGCCCTATAAGTGGAAGCCTATGTCTTGGTATCGTATTTGCGGGATTTTCTTTACAATCGGGTTGCTGTCCGGCTGCGGGAATGACGACGGGTTGGATGTGGAGGTCATCCCTCCCAGGGATCTGGCGGAAGTGGCCGCAGAGAACGACGCCGACCTTCGGGAATACCTGCAAACGCACTTTTACAACTACGAAGATTTCAGCACTCCACCTGCCGATTTCGATTACAAAATAGTCTTTGATACCATTGCGGGAGAGAATGCAGGGAAAATCCCACTGATCGACCAGGTAGCCTCCCTGCAAATCAACGTAACCAATGAGGAACTCGGTTTGGCTGACCAGCCAGACCAGCTACATACCCTGTATTACCTGATTGCCCGGGAAGGGGCTGAAAATTCGCCCACAGTGGCGGACTCCGCCTTTGTCACCTATCGGGGTTCCCTCCTGGATGGCAGGGATTTCGACGGATCTTTTACGGAGCCCATTTGGTTCGACCTGGGAAGGATTCAGGGGCCCCTGCAGGGTGCCCGCGGCTTTACCGAAGCCATGCCCTTTTTCAAGGCAGCCGGTATCATCACCGTAAATCCGGATGGTACCATTAGTTCCCTCGACGGGGGAGTCGGGGCCATGTTTATGCCCTCGGGGCTCGGTTATTTTAATGCCCCGCCCAGTTCAGCTATCCCTTCCTATTCCCCCCTTATTTTCCGGATTGAATTGTTTTCCGTGGAAGAATCCGACCACGACGGGGACGGTATCCCATCCATACAGGAAGATCTGAACGGCAACGGGTATCTGTATGATGACAACACCGATGAGGAAACGGAGCGGGAAACCCCTGGCGCCCCCTTGCGCGCGAATTTCCTGGACCAGGATGATGATGGAGACTTTACGCCCACCCGGGAAGAAATCATCATTAATCCTGATGGGAGTATAACCTTCCCGGATACCAATGGCAATGGTATTCCGGATTATTTGGATCCGTCTACCTCCTGATCTTTTTCAAGCAGAAAGATTGATTCATGCAAGTAGGATTTTCGCAATCCCGGTCAACCCTAAAACATGTAGGAAAGACCCAGGATGATCTGTGTGGGCCTGGTATCCAGCCGCACCCCTGCTATATCCTGAATGTCTAGGTAATTTGGACTCAAACCTCTTTCGTATCGGATATCGATGCCAATTTTAC
>JARRQA010000242.1:0-2716 GCA_037382325.1 Robiginitalea sp. | reverse complement strand
GAACTACACTACCTCGACTGGTTCGTCCCGGAACCCGGGATGAGCCTAAAGGCCTACGCCCGACAGATGGCGGAAGCCGTGACCTCGCCGGATCCGGTTCTGATAGGGGTTTCTTTCGGGGGAATGCTGGTTCAGGAGATGACACAGTTCCTAAAGCCAAGAAAGGTCATCATTATCTCGAGTATCAAATCCCAAAGGGAGATGCCCCGCAGGCTCCTTCTAGCAAGGTATACGAAACTGCATAAACTTCTCCCTACAGGCATGATCAACAATGTGGAGGTCCTGGCGCGGTTTGCCTTTGGGGATCCGGTCCGCAAGCGACTGGAACTCTATGAGCGGTACCTCGGGCTGAGGGACAAGAACTATCTGGACTGGGCTATCGACAGGATTGTCCACTGGGCTCGCGAGGAGCCGGAACCGGACCTGATCCACATTCACGGGGAACGGGATTCCGTTTTTCCCATGTCCTGTATAGGCTCCTGCCTTCCCGTGCCTGGGGGGACACATACCATGATCATTCACCGCTACAAATGGTTTAATGAGCGATTACCTGCAATTATTTTGCAGGATGCAGGGACTATTTAATACCTTTGAAGGGTAACTAATAACCCGATTCCCATGCGATTCCTGAAAAACACCCTTATGTTTTTAGGGGTACTTATGGTGCTGAGTACCCTGGTATTTGCCGTACAACAAGGAATGACACCGGAGGCCGAACCGGCTACTTCAGGGGTCTCCGCAGATGATGACAGGAATGTGGATCCGTCTTACCAGATTTCTGCTATAGACATCCCCGAGGACCTTAATTTTGCCGGGGAAGTGGTCCCGCAGGGGGATCCCGAGATCCTGGAGCGCATCGACCGGGAGTTTCTGGTGAATACCTACTGGCAGTCGAACGCCCTGTTGCTTATGAAGCGGGCAAACAAGTACTTTCCCGTCATTGAACCGATCCTTTCCAAGAACGGGATCCCGGAGGATTTCAAATACCTGGCGGTCGCCGAGAGTGGCTTGCAGAATGTGGTTTCTCCGGCCGGGGCTACCGGGTTCTGGCAAATCATGAAAGCCACAGGGAAGGAATACGGCCTGGAGGTGAATACAAATGTCGACGAGCGCTACCATTTGGAAAAGGCCACGCAGGTCGCCTGTGAATACCTTAAAAAGTACCGGGAGAAATACGGGAGCTGGACCCTGGCTGCCGCGGCCTACAACGCGGGAACGGGTGCTATTGACCGTTACATGGAATATCAGAAAGCCAGTGGATATTACGACCTGCTCCTGGGGCAGGAAACCGGACGGTATGTCTTCCGCATCCTGGCCATCAAGGAAATCCTGTCCAATCCGGATAAATACGGATTTGTCATCGGGGAAGAAGACCTTTACCAAAACATCCCGACCTTCCAGGTGGAAGTGGATACGGTGGTGAATGATTTTGCGGATTTTGCGAACCGGTACGGCATCAGCTATAAGATCCTGAAACGACACAATCCCTGGCTTCGGGAACCCCACCTGAATAACGCCTCCCGGAAAAAATACCAGATCGCTATTCCCATGAAGGGCTATTATAAAGTCGGGCCCTAGGCCTGAAGAGCTTTCAGTGATCAACTGCCATTTTCGTTTCAGTTTATATCAATTATGCAAGACTGGATGAACCCCTGGATGATCATCCTGGTGATCACGGGATTCCTGACCGTGGTGTTTGGTTTTATTTTTCTCAGGTTTCCTCCCAAACGGATCAATTGGTTTTACGGCTATCGCACCTCCAGCGCTATGAAGAGTCAGGAGCGATGGGATTTTGCACAGGAACATTCCGCCAGGGGCATGATTCAGGCAGGAATCCTGATGATCCCTACCGGGCTCCTGGGGAATTGGCTGCCCCTGACACCCGTAGTAGCGGCTTTCCTTTCGATCCCTGCGATGCTTCTCTTTTTCGGGGTCCTGATCTATCGCACGGAAAAGGCCCTGAAGGAGAGGTTCGGAAAATAAAGACTTTTAGGGATATGGGATGGACAGTTTTTACAGGACTGGTGGGTGAACCTATTAAAAAGGTGGTGCTGATGGGGATTTTCAGGATGAAATGGTAACTTGGAGTTGGGTGGGGGAGGGGTCCCCGTTAAAAAGCTCCTCCAGTATCACAAAGCCCCTATGTTAATAATTGCCCTCAGATGCGCTTTAGATGCTGTTGCATCATCTTGATCTGTTCGCCCAACATATTGTTCTTGTCGAGTTTTTTGGCCTCCTTCAGAAGGGTGGTAGCTTCCCGCTTCCGTCGCTTTTGCATGGCAATACCCGCCAGGCTCAACTTGGCCATGGCCAGGTCGTAATCCATGTTCAATCCAAGCTTCAGAGCTTTCCGGAAATACTTTTCAGCCTGCGTGAGGTTCTTCTGGGAGTAAATAATGCCATGCAGGTAATTGTAATAGCCCTGCTGTTTAGTAGTCAGGGCCGCTTCCGGATTCCTGATTTTTTTCAGCCATTTTTCAGTTCCCTCGAGGTCCTGTTTCCGCATGCGTAGAAACGAGAGCAAAATGAGCTCGTTCCGGAAATACAGAAAGACAAAAATAAGTGCCAGCAGGATCAGCGCGATTCCATTCCCGATCTCTCCCTCTGCAAATTGATATCCGGCGAAGGCCACAATTAGAAAAGCCAGTACCAGTTTGATGATTTTATTGAACATGAATAATTTATTAAACCGTAAACAACTTCCAATAGTAATTAG
>JARRQA010000241.1:0-2743 GCA_037382325.1 Robiginitalea sp. | reverse complement strand
CACCTATGAACTGCGCAATCAGGGACTGACAGAAGCGGAATTGGCAAGGCTGAAGCCCTTCAAGGTATTTGAGGGGAACAAACCCACCAACACCATCCTTATTGACCGGTTAAACCCCGGGAATCTGGGCGCGCTTATCGCCATGTACGAGCACAAGATTTTCGTGCAGGGAATTATCTGGAATATCTTCAGTTTTGACCAGTGGGGGGTAGAACTCGGCAAGCAACTGGCCAAGACCCTTCTGGAGGAACTTTCGGATTCAAAACTCGGCAACCACGACCGCTCCACGCAACAATTAATGCAATTTTTCTACCGTTAATTTGAGAGATCTTTAATTGTTAAAATTCTTTTTAGAATAGGCGTTCTAAACCCTCTGGAAACAGGGGGTTTTGTGTTAAATTTATGCCAATAAATGGTAACATTCACTTAATGCAAAAGTGGGTTATAGAACACACTTTTGCAATGTTTCTAATACAAATAGCACTGAGATGAAAAAACTGATTTTAACCTGTGCTTTGGCTTTAAGCAGTATGCTTGCCTTTGCCCAGGAGACCTTTACTGGAAAAGTGGTAGACGGAGAAACCAATGATCCGCTGCCAGGGGCCAATATCGTGATCAAAGGTACCACGATCGGAGTCATGTCCGGTTTCAATGGCGACTTTACCATCAGCGGACCCTCGGGATCCGTTCTGGTAGTGTCCTTTGTGGGCTTCGGCACCCAGGAGGTTGCCGGCGGTCAGGAAATGCTGATCGCGCTGATGCCTGAGGCAAATGTGCTCAATGAAATTGTACTTACTTCCCAGGTTATCGATATTGCTAAAGAAAGGGAGACACCTGTAGCCGTTTCAACTCTTGGGCCGGCAACCATAGCCCAGAAGGTCGGAAACCTGGAATTCCCCGAGATCATGAACCGGACCCCAGGGGTATATGCCACCAAGCAGGGAGGTGGATACGGGGACTCCCGGATTTCCCTTCGCGGCTTTGATCAGCGAAATACTTCCTTCCTGATCAACGGACAGCCGGTGAACGACATGGAGAACGGCTGGGTATACTGGTCCAACTGGCAGGGACTCACGGATGTGGCGTCCGGAATCCAGATCCAGAGAGGACTAGGGGCTTCCCGCCTCGCGGTGCCCTCTGTGGGAGGTACGGTTTCCATTTTCACCAAGGCAGCCGAACTGAACCGGGGAGGGAGCATTGCGCAAACCGTGGGAAATGATCTGTATTTCAAGACCTCTGTAGCCTACAATACCGGAAAGAGCGAAAAGGGATGGGCTTCTTCCTACTTGTTAAGCCGCTGGTCAGGTGATGGCTACGTCGACAATACGGCGGGTGAGGGATGGACTTATTTCTTTGCACTGGCCTATGCGCCGGATTACTCTAAACACGCCTTTAACCTGTCATTCCTGGGTGCAGGGCAATGGCACCACCAGCGCGATGCCTGGGTTTCAATCCGGGACTACGAGAACTTCGGGGATGAAGGTATTGATGCCCGGTGGAACACCAACGGCGGACGCCTGAACGGGAAGGAATACAACATTCGACGGAATTTCTATAACAAACCCCTCCTGACCCTCAACTGGGATTGGGAAATCTCATCCAATGTAACTCTGGCGACTTCCCTCTACGGTTCTGCCGGACGGGGTGGGGGTACCGGACCCCGCGGGAACAACTTCCGCAATGGTGACATTGACATGTATCCTTTCAACATCGACCTTACCGAGCACTACCTGGAAAATGGTCGGGGAACCCGCTTCCCTGACGGGAAGATTAATTTCGACGCTGTGGTGGCCACCAACCAGGCCAGTACAAGCCCGTATACCGGGCCTATTTCCGGTTTCGAAGGACTTCTCATAGGCTCCAATGGCTTCAACGAAGATAATGTGAACCGGGCGGTCATGATCCGTCGTGCCTCCATGAACTCCCATGACTGGTTCGGTGCCATTTCCAGCCTAGATATCACCAGCGGCAGGATGCGCTATTCCATCGGGGTTGACTTGCGGGATTACAAGGGGTATCATTACCGGGTGCTGAATGACCTGCTCGGTCTGGATGGATACTACTCTACAGGAAACCGCAACTCAGCGGGTCAGATAATAGAGACCCTGACGGATGCAGATCCGTTCAAAGATACCGGGATCAAAGGCCCCAAAATCGATTACTATAATATCGGATATGTGGGCTGGCAGGGAGTAAACGGAATGGTCGAATACAATGATGAGTCCAAGATAACCGCCGTGCTCCAGGCCGGGCTTTCCAACCAGTCCTACCAGCGTGAAGACCTGTTCGATCAGCCGACTAATCCGTTGTCTGATAAAAAGAACATTACCGGAGGCTATGTGAAAGGAGGGGCAAACTACAACTTCGATGAGAAGTCCCACGTGTTCTTTAACGCCGGGTTTATTTCAAGGCAACCCCTGTTTGATGCGGTCTTTCCAAACTTTGCGAACAACATCAATCCGGACCTGCAGAATGAGGAAATCATCTCTTTTGAATTGGGGTACGGATATGTGACCCGGAATTTAAAACTGAATGTCAATGCCTACTCCACTTCCTGGGGGAACCGTTTTGTCTCCCGCGGGATTACCAATATCCAGGGTGTGGATGGTACGGCCCAGTTTAAGGATATCAGCGTGCTACACCAGGGGATTGAAGTCGAGGCAACCTATGAGGTCAATGACCAGCTCCGGCTGAGGGGGATGGTCTCTGCCGGCGACTGGAGATATACCAAGGATTTCTCAGC
>JARRQA010000240.1:0-2750 GCA_037382325.1 Robiginitalea sp. | reverse complement strand
CTGAAACTTATATTTCGAATTTAAAAAATCCGTCCAGTGGAAGCTCAATATATGTTGAAGGATATGGGCCTGGTTAATTTTTTTCTGACCCACGAAGATTTGGGCTTTTCGAAATGCGTGGCGTGTATTCCCAGTGAACGTTGCCAAAACGGTTAAATTTTCTGAAATCAAGACAAAAAAAGCCTCCCTTTGCAGGGAGGCTCATGGCATAGGAAAATGTCTTAAGTCAGATCCCGAAAACCAACACTGAGATCAAAAGGATCATATAAAACAACATTGCACTTCCTACCGCTTTCAGCAGATCTGCGCAATGTATGTTCTTTATCTCTTTCATATAGAATCGCAAAAGAGTGTTTTAATCAAAAGGAAAGGTTGTTAGAATGCGGAATTCAAGGGCATTCAGCACAAAGGCAAACACAATTGATTAGATCCAGCCTCCTCTAAAGGCTTTCCGATAACTATCCCTAACAAGCAGAATTGTCTTGTTTGCAATAGATTTGCGGGTCTCTTCTGAGGGCTAATTTCCAACCTTTTTTGGAATCCTTCGTTTAAATTGGATCAGGGGCTGTCATTCCCTGTCCAAATACAACGGTCCTGACCGATATCGGAAATTACACACCTTTCATGGATGCTACTTCTATTGCGATTTTTGGATAAACTGCTGTTTTTCTCTATCAATGGTTTCTTTTAGGACCTCCCCTGGCCCAAACCATTCTCTTCCGCTGCTGCCGGCTGTAAACGGTTTCAGGAAGTATTTTCGGAAATTCGATGGCAACTCCTATTGTTTTTCAAACCACGCATTCCGCACCCTGCCGTTTGAAATCAGGATTCCAGTTACCCTGCCGGCAGGGTTGCGCTGGAACTCTACCGTGCCGACAGGCCATTCACCCGAGTACACATCCGGGAAGAGGCGTTTTAGTGGAATATCCCCATGCCGGGGGTGGTACAGCTGAAGGGCCCCGGCCTGAAGGGTTACAGTATAGGTGTTCTCTATTTCCGGACTGTAGTACGCCCCCGTATATTCTGGTAATTGGCCCTCGCTATTTTCAGTGTCTTCCACCATGTCAAAAATGGCGGTAACCATGCCATTTTCCATAAATTTCATCCGTTGCCCTACTTCCAAAGGTTCAAAGGTAACCCTGACGGCATCACCGGCACCCAGCATTTTGAAAGTATCCTTGTCAACCGGTACCAAAGCGGATTCACTGTTTTCCGATCTCCAGTAGCGCAGGGTGTCTGATTTCAGGTAAATCTTGCGCAGGTATTTCTCCCGATTATTCCAATAGGCGCCTTCTAAGACGGACAGGTCTTCCTGCTTCAATTGTATTGCCGCCGGAGGCCCGCTTTCGGATTTATCTCCGTCGGGCTTTCCAAGTACGATCTCGGCAATCCGGTCCGCATTCCCCCCGGGGTTGCCTGCCGAGAAGTTTGTCAACACTGCAATATCAAGACCTGCTTCCGGATACGCAGCGATAAAGGCGCGGAATCCCCCAATAGCGCCCCCATGCCGGATACGCTTCTTCCCCAGATGCTCGTCGACCACCACTCCAAATGCATACTCGTTGGGCGTCCCGTCATTGAGTGGATCCAAAGTTTGCAGGGTCCTGAAAGCGGACGCCCATCCTTTCTGAGGTGAGCGGAAATTAGACAACCACTTCAGCAAATCTGCGGTGGTGGAGTGCATGTTTCCCGAGCCTACATACCCCCAGTATTCAACGGCCCGGTCAAATTCCTCCCGTCCGTAGTAGGAAGTGGCATTGTCAGGTACCACCCGGTCATACTGGTCTTCCACATACGTGTGGACCATACCCAAAGGGATAAAGATCTGCTCCTGCATCCATCCCGGAAAGGACACTCCCGTGACCTTCTCGATGATGTTCACCATGAGCATATACCCGGTATTGCAGTACAGGTATTCCGCCCCGGGTTCAAAATTAAGGTCCTGCTGTTTAAGGATAATCCGGTTGAGGTCCTCATTCGTCCGGGCATCATCGTCCCTCCAGCCGGCCAGCGCAAAAAGTGCATGCAGACTTCTGAGACCACTGGTGTGGTGAAGCATCTGCCGGATGGTAATGGGATGTTCGAAATCGGGAAGCTCCGGGATATATTTATGAATCTCATCGTCAAAGGAAAGCATTCCCTGCTCTTCCAGCCGGACGATTCCCATGGCCGTAAATTGCTTTGATACGGATCCCGTATTGAAAATCGTACCCGTGGAGTTGGGCACCAGATATTCCAGGGAAGCCAGGCCATAGGCCCTGGAAAAAATCGTTTTTCCGTCTTTCACAACCCCGATAGCCCCTCCCGGGTGGTTTGGCCGGTTCCATCTGATAAAGAGGCTGTCTATTTCCTGAATCTGAACACTGTCTATCTGGGCGAATAAGGGAAATAGAACAAACAGGGACAGGATTAAAATAGCTCGTTGCACAGGCGTTCTCATATAAATCCAGTTAAATCGAATTGGCGGGCCGGGATGTTATTCCCAGATTTCATTTTCAAGATACGGATATTCACCGAGCAAATTAAAGAATCTAATTGCCTGCATCATCCCGGTTGACAAAGATGCCCTCAACAGGGCATATGAGCATTTGCACCGGGTGCCCGTGAACATAAAGCATTTGATGATAGAAATTGAAACCAGCGATTTCCCAGAGTTAAACAACTATCAAAATATGCTGGATCTGCTTGGGCAGGGCATGGACGAATTAACCACTGGGTTTCAATTCATGGATGCCTGAAAATACGACCTC
>JARRQA010000239.1:0-2775 GCA_037382325.1 Robiginitalea sp. | reverse complement strand
TTAACACCAAGCACCCGGGCAACGTTGTACCTGAACCCTGTCCCAACGGTATAAGCCCAGTCAAATGACCCGAAATTCGCGAAATCGTTAAAGGCCTTGCCGCCCCCCGTAAATGCAACCAGTGACCACCGTTTGTACACATTGAAGGTCCATTCTGTTTCTGCCACCATGGTATTGTCGCCCTGGTAGCGCATGGCCGGGATCCCACGCAGGTCAATGAACGGATAGGCGTAGAACGGGGCGTCCCCCAGCAGATAATTCCCCTGAAATCGCCATCCGGACCTGACAGCCGAGGAAATGGGAAGGTATCCGAAAAAATCGGTGCCCAGTGTGCTGAAATCATCCGAAGAACCCAGCCATTTGGCAGCATAGTTTACCGAAAGCCTCGAATAGATGCCACGGGTAGGGGTAAAGGCATTGTCCCGGTTGTCATAGGCCAGAGCCGGCTTGATCGAACTGATTTTTGAATTGATGTTCAGTCTCCGTAATAGCAGGTTAATGACAGGCCTGTTGGGGATGGTATCAAAACTTACTTCCGTATTGAAGAAGGTGTAGGTGGCCCCGGCGTAGAATTTTGATTTTCCGAGGCGTACTTCGGCCTTTTGAAGGATTACCCAGGAATCCAGGTTGATTCCCACTGGGTTGTCTTCCAGAATGGGACTGTTATTCCCGAAGTATTTCAGGCGCAAATTGGCCTTGAGGAATGCGGTGGTGGTACGTACCCGGTTTTCCCCGAAAATATGCTTGTGGAAGGCCCCGGCTCCCCAGGTTTTGTTGGAAGTATACAAACCGGCGATCCCCGAAACACTAGGCGGCACATAGCTGTTGTACTTGTTTTTGTTCTTGTGGAAGTAAAGCAATGCCAGGGCGCCTCCATATCCTACGGCTGGCTCTGTTATAGGGATAGCCACGGGCAGGACTCCATTGGCCTCTAGCAGGTACTGACTCAGGTCAATCGCTCCGTCTTCCGGGTCCTTGAAACTGAGTTTTTTCTTCCCCGGGATGCTGTCTGTTTGTCCGTTGCCGACTGAAGGAGTAAGAAGTCCTAACACTGCACAAAGAATGAGAAGTCGAAATGGGTTTTTACAGTTCTTCATAAAGATGGTTTTTTATTGGGACTTTCCAGGTTTAGGATAAGAAAACCGCTTCGATCCCCATTTCATACCTTTAAAAGTATTCGTTCAGGCCAAAATAGATCGCCCCCTTGTTATCGGCCCCGAACCCGTAATCAATCGCGATATTGGTACGAGTATTTTTGTTCATCATAAATCGCAATCCGGCCCCGGCCCCCATTTTTAGGTAATCAAAAAGTTGGACATTCAGGTCGGAAGCTGAAGCAGAGGTCATATTGGCAAAAAGGACCGCGCCCAGATGGTTCCGTTCTTTGTTGATCAGGGGGATTTTAAGACGGATCGGTAGCCGGAACCGGTATTCAATTTCGGAATAAAACAAGTTTTCCCCCCGGAACCG
Organism: Robiginitalea sp.; assembly: GCA_037382325.1. GTDB lineage: Bacteria > Bacteroidota > Bacteroidia > Flavobacteriales > Flavobacteriaceae > Robiginitalea. Next base: position 1,305 of record JARRQA010000239.1, on the reverse strand, counting down.
CCCCTGCGGATAGGCCCTGCCCGACTTGCTGGACTGATCCCATCCCAGGGCGGGAAGGCCCATATACGGCAACTGTCCACTGACCGTAATGCTCGAATAGAGCCAGAGGGCCAATATGTTGCGCGGTACTCTTTTGCTCATGGGAAAATAATCCCGGTATTCCAGCCAGAGCGAAGTGGCGTCCTGGCTGCTTCCAAGCCACGTGGGCAACATCCGAAATTGTATAAAGGCAAACTGGCCATTGTAGGGGTTGTTGATGTTATCCCGGGTATCCAGAAGAGCGTTTACGCTCGGGCCCGAAATAACGTACTCCTCCGGGTCAAAGCCGTGCAATAGGCTGTAGGCAAAGTGATTGGTGATCACCGGGGGATCTTCCGACAGGTCCAGCAGGCGGTCCTGGATTTTCCTGTAATTATCAAGATGGAATCCGACTCCGACATAGAAATCATCCACGATTTGCCTGAGAGCAATCTCGTAAAACCGAAAAAAACTGAACTCCATAAGTTCGGCTTGGTCCACCCCGTCCAGGTAATCCCCCAGTTCAAATCCGGGCCGGTCCTCATTCAGCAGGATTTCGGATTGCGGGCCGGTCCCCAGGCCGTAAGTTGGCTGCGAGGAGATCATGAACCTCCAATCTCCCATGAACACCCAATTGTCCCCACGGGTATAAATATTGCTGTGAAACTTGACCACCAACTGCTGTAAGGAGGTATAGGTCACCGATAGAATTCCTGCGGAGAGGCGCGTGTCCTCTTGTTCGCCCAGGAGTATATTAGCTGCACTTGAAACCCCGTAAATGAAGCCATAAGCCGGGTCATAACTTATGACAGGAAGCGGAATGAAATACAGCTTGTTTTGCTTCAGTACGTCCTGCGGGTCACTATCGGCTGTCTGGCTCCACGAAGGTCCGGCCATCAACAGTAGAACCACTGGTATGCAGTTCCTGAGCTTACGCCGATACTTTAGGAGGGATGAGATGCAATTTGGCATAGCTGCATTGAATTGTGCCTTGAGGCGCATGTTATGTGCCGATCGCCCTGGCGTGAGCTGAAATATCCTTTCAGACCTAAATTTATCGAGGCATCGATAAAGGGAGGAGGCCAGTTAAGGTCCAGCTTCCCCAACCGGGCTTTTTTCTATGATGGCCGAACATTGGCCGTTAAGATCACATATCATTTAATTTTCGCTTCGATTTCTTTGTTAGAACTCTCTCAATATCACCAGGATTAAACGACACATCCCATTGCCAACTATCAAAAGCTCCGTGATTGCTAACTGCTTTCACTTTACTCCCGGACATCAAAA
>JARRQA010000238.1:0-2779 GCA_037382325.1 Robiginitalea sp. | reverse complement strand
GGGCAGCGCGTTGTTCCGCCGTAGCGGTCATAGGGGAAACACGGTATTCCACGATTTCCCCATCGTAAATAAGGTCGCCTCCCGAGGTGACCAGGTCCAGGCTGGTCTGGGTCAGAATCAGGTCCTGAAGGGCCAGGGTAAAGTCCCGGTCAAGCCCAGGGTCAAATACAGAGCCCGGGCTCTGGGTAGCGTAATTCTGGAAATAATTTACCTGGAAGGTCTCTGCGCTTCCCACATCTCCCCCGGTAAAATTATACGCCCCGCAGCTGACCATAAAAATGGCTGCCAGCAGCAACCTCCCTTTAGAATACATGTGTTTGAGCGTGCTCATTGATTTTACGTCAGAGGTCGTATTGTTTGATTTTACGGTAAAGGGTGCGTTCCGAAATGCCCAGTTCGGCCGCTGCAGCTTTGCGCTTACCTTTATTTCGCTCTAGGGCCTTCTTGATCAGCTCGATTTCCTTCTCCTGTAAAGATAGGGTTTCTTCTTCTTCGATTTCCTCGGCAAAGTGGTATTTGTCAGTGGCTTCCGGGGCCTTTTGCGGTACGGGAAAGTCGGGTTCGGTCTTTGCGACCGGAAGTACCGAGACCGCTGTTTCCTCTTCCACTACTTCTCCCTCCTCCCCGTAGATCTTCCGGATCAACTTTTCGTTTTCCGCCTGTACCTTTTCGCTATTATCGTGTTTAAGGAGCTCTAGGGTCAGTTTTTTAAGGTCATTCAGGTCAGATTTCATGTCGAATAGGACCTTGTAGAGGATTTCACGTTCGTTGCTGAAATCACTTTCCCGACGGCTTTGTTGTATCACCGCGGGCAGGTTGGCCCCGCTGGCATCTGCCGGCAGGTAGGATCTCAACACCTCTGCCGTGATGACGCGCTCCTTCTCGAGGACGGAGATTTGTTCGGCCACGTTTCGCAACTGCCGTATGTTCCCCGGCCACCGGTAATGGATCAGCAGGGCTTTTGCCTCTTCATTCAGCCGGATCGTGGGCATCTTGTATTTCTGCCCAAAGTCCGAAGCGAATTTACGGAAGAGCAGGTGAATATCCTCTTCCCGCTCGCGCAGGGGTGGCAGGTGAATTTCCACGGTGCTCAACCGGTAATACAGGTCTTCCCTGAACTTTTCATTCCGGATGGCCTCCAGCATATTCAGGTTGGTGGCTGCCACGATCCGCACGTCAGTCTTTTGCGTTTTAGAGGAACCCACTTTCAGGAACTCCCCGTTTTCGAGGACGCGGAGTAATCGCACCTGTGTGGTCAGGGGCAGTTCCCCCACTTCGTCAAGGAAGATGGTACCCCCGTCAGCTACCTCAAAATACCCGCTACGGGTCTGGGTCGCCCCCGTAAAAGCGCCTTTTTCGTGACCGAAGAGCTCACTGTCGATGGTGCCTTCCGGGATCGCCCCGCAGTTTACGGCAATATATTTGTTGTGCTTGCGGTGGGAGAGTGAGTGGATGATTTTTGGGATGGCCTCCTTCCCGACACCACTTTCACCGGTGACCAGGACAGAGATATCCGTGGGGGCCACCTGTATTGCTTTTTCCAGGGCCCGGTTCAGGTGAACATCGTTGCCGATGATCTCAAAACGCTGTTTGATGCCTTGAAGATTCACGATTACTTAGAAATTTCTGAATAGCCGACTGCCGTACCCAGGAGGGTGGCGGAAGTACATTCTTCGATTTTCACCATGACGAACTCCCCGACCTTGTAGTCCTCCTTTGGAAATACCACCACGGTATTCTGAGAATTCCGACCCATCCAGTGTGCGTCAGATTTTTTGGAGTCCCCTTCGATAAGGACTTCTTCCACCTTCCCGAGATGCTGGCGGTTGCGATAGAGGCTGTGCTTTTGCTGCAGTTCAATGATTTCCCTGAGCCGCCTTTTCTTGACGGGGTCCGGCACATCGTCCTCGAGTTTTCGGGCCGCCAGGGTCCCGGGTCGCTCCGAATAGGCGAACATAAAACCGAAGTCGTACTGAACGGATTCCATAAGGGAGAGCGTAAGCTGATGGTCCTCTTCCGTTTCACCCGGGAAGCCAGCAATCATGTCGTGACTGATCCCGCAGTCCGGGATATGTTTTCGGATGGTTTCGATCAGCCGGAAGTACTCCTCCCGTGTATGCAGGCGGTTCATTGCCTTAAGCATCCGGTCGCTCCCGCTCTGCACCGGGAGGTGGATGTAATTGCAAATATTGGGATGTTGCGCCATGGTCTCGATCACATCTGCGGTCATGTCCTGCGGATTGGACGTGGAAAAACGGATCCGCATCCGGGGCTGGGCCCGGGCTACTTTATCCAGGAGCCCGGCAAAGCTCACTGCGGTGGCTTTTTGCATGGGGCTGGCCTTCTCAAAATCCTTTTTGAGACCTCCGCCATACCAGAGGTAGCTGTCCACATTTTGTCCGAGCAGGGTTACCTCCCGGTATCCCTGATCCCATAATTCATTAACTTCTTTCAGAATGGATTGGGGGTCCCGGCTGCGTTCGCGCCCACGGGTAAAAGGAACGACACAGAAGGTACACATGTTGTCACAACCCCGGGTGATGGATACAAAGGCGGTGACCCCGTTGCTGCCCAGGCGGACGGGAGAAACATCCCCGTAAGTCTCTTCCCGGGAAAGGATCACATTGACGGCCGGTTGTCCGTCTTCCACCTCTCTTACCAGGTTTGGCAGGTCCTTGTAGGCATCCGGCCCGACGACCATGTCCACTAGGCGTTCTTCTTCAAGCAATTTGGCCTTCAGGCGTTCTGCCATGCATCCCAACACCCCTACTTTGACGTT
>JARRQA010000237.1:0-3285 GCA_037382325.1 Robiginitalea sp. | reverse complement strand
TGTTTTTTTACTCGGTTCCCGGAGGTTGCGCTTAAAAGCGATTTAAGTTTCTTCACCAAATCTCAGCATTTATGGTTCATAAGGATACGAAATTACTGTATTCAGGCCTGGGATCACGGGACAAAACAACTGCCCAATTGTCTGATTTTTTTCAATTTTAGCTGTCATTATGTCTGTTTATACCCCTTGGTAAGATTATTGACTTCTTTCGGTTGATTACGCCCAATAAAGAAAAATAATACGAGCTATGAACATAAATAATTTTACCATAAAATCCCAGGAGGCCATACAGCAGGCACAGCAGCTGGCTCAGGAACTGGGACACCAGCAGGTGGAAAACGAGCACCTCTACAAGGCCATCACCATGGTGGATGAAAATGTGCTGCCCTTCCTTCTGAAAAAACTCAATGTGAATGAGGGGCTGGTCAGCCAAATTCTCGAAAAGGAACTGGAGAGCTTTCCAAAGGTATCCGGAGGTAATCTCATGTTTTCCAGCGAGGCGGGAAAGACCCTCAACGAGGCTTCCATCCTGGCGAAGAATATGGGGGACGAATTCGTCTCCGTGGAGCACCTGTTACTCGCCATTTTTAAATCCAAGAGTAAAGTTGCCCGGATCCTGAAAGACCAGGGCATTTCAGAGAAAGACTTTAAAAGTGCCATCGAGGCACTCAGAAAAGGTGGAAAGGTAACCTCCCAAAGTGCCGAGGACACCTACAATGCCCTGGATAAATACGCGCGAAACCTCAACAAACTGGCGGACAGCGGAAAGCTGGATCCCGTAATCGGAAGGGATGAGGAGATCCGACGTATCCTGCAGATCCTATCCAGGCGCACCAAAAACAACCCGATGCTGGTTGGCGAGCCCGGAACAGGTAAAACCGCGATTGCTGAGGGCCTGGCCCACAGGATCATACAGGGGGACGTACCTGAAAACCTGAAAGACAAAGTGATCTACTCCCTGGATATGGGCGCCCTGATTGCCGGAGCCAAATACAAGGGAGAATTTGAAGAACGGCTCAAATCTGTCATTAAGGAAGTAACCTCCTCCGATGGGAATATCGTCTTGTTTATAGACGAAATCCATACCCTTGTGGGAGCCGGTGGCGGACAGGGGGCCATGGATGCGGCCAATATTCTGAAACCGGCACTGGCAAGGGGCGAACTTCGTGCCATCGGGGCCACCACCCTGGACGAATACCAGAAATATTTCGAAAAAGACAAGGCCCTGGAACGACGCTTTCAGAAGATTACCGTGGACGAACCGGATACCGAAAGCGCTATTTCCATCCTCCGGGGTCTGAAGGAGAAATACGAAACCCATCACAAAGTCCGGATCAAGGATGAAGCGGTCATTTCGGCTGTGGAACTTTCCCAGCGTTACATCACCAACCGCTTTCTGCCGGACAAGGCTATCGATCTGATGGATGAAGCAGCTTCCAAGCTTCGGATGGAGATCAACTCCAAACCCGAGGAACTGGATGTGCTGGACCGGAAGATCATGCAGCTGGAAATAGAGATCGAAGCGATCAAGCGGGAGAACGACCCGGCCAAACTCAAAGCCCTGAACATTGATCTGGCCAACCTGAAAGAGGAACGGGCCTCCATCTTTGCCCAGTGGGAAGGTGAAAAAGACGTGGTGGATTCCATCCAAAAGACCAAACAGGACATAGAGGACTTCAAACAGGAAGCCGAACGGGCCGAGCGCAATGGAGACTATGGAAAGGTTGCCGAATTGCGGTATGGAAAAATTAAGGATGCCCAGGCCAAACTGGAAAAGCTGCAGCAGGAACTGGCTGCCCAGCAGGAGTCCGGAACCCTGATCAAAGAAGAAGTCACCGCCGAGGATATCGCCGAAGTAGTGGCCAAATGGACCGGAATTCCCGTTAAGAAAATGCTGCAGAGCGAGCGGGAGAAACTCCTGAAACTGGAGTCCGTGCTGCACCAACGGGTGGTCGGTCAGGACGAAGCTATACAGGCCGTCTCCGATGCCATCCGGCGCAGCCGGGCAGGACTACAGGACCCCAAAAAGCCCATTGGATCCTTCCTGTTCCTGGGGACCACCGGGGTAGGTAAGACCGAACTGGCGAAAACCCTGGCGGCCTATCTCTTTGATGATGAAAACGCCATTACGCGTATCGACATGAGTGAGTATCAGGAACGCCATGCGGTAAGCCGCCTGGTAGGGGCACCCCCCGGATATGTGGGATACGACGAAGGAGGCCAGTTAACTGAGGCCGTCCGCCGCAAACCCTATTCCGTGGTGCTGCTCGATGAGATCGAAAAGGCGCACCCGGATACCTTTAATATCCTGCTCCAGGTACTGGACGAAGGACGATTGACCGATAACAAAGGACGGCTGGCAGATTTCCGGAATACGATTATCATCATGACCAGTAATATGGGCAGTCATATCATTCAGGAGAAATTTGAACAATCAGATGACCTTTACAGCGCCACGGAGGCGGCGCGGGTGGAAGTTATGGGCTTGCTTCGCAAGAGCATCCGGCCGGAATTCCTGAACCGAATCGACGACATCATCATGTTTACGCCCCTGAGCCGGGAGGATATCAAAGAGGTCGTGCGCCTGCAGCTCGCCCATCTCAAAAAGGTGCTGTCCGACCAGCATATCACGATTGATGCCACTGAGGAAGCGGTCGCTTTCCTGGCAGAGAAAGGATTCGACCCCCAATACGGGGCCCGTCCGATCAAAAGGACGATCCAACGGGAGGTACTCAACAACCTGTCGAAGGAGATTCTCCAGGGAGTGGGATAAGGCGAAACGGCTTTGAAATTGGGACCCCGGGGTTTTGGACAGCCCCGGGGTTCTTTTTTTGATCTCCATTATACCGCACAGTATGAGATTTTTTATATTCGTAAAAAATCCACCCCATGAGTTCCAAAGCCGAACGTACCACTGCCTATATCATCGAAACAGTGGCCCCTATTTTTAACCGACAGGGATATGTAGGGACCAGCATGAGTGACCTGACGGAGGCAACAGGCCTGACTAAAGGGGCCCTCTACGGAAATTTTGAGAACAAGGATGCCCTGGCCTTGTCCGCCTTCGAGTATAATTGCAACAAGCTGCTGGGAGGCCTGGAGGACGTCCTGAAAAAGCCCGGAACATCCATGGACAAAATAGCCCGGTTACTGGAATTTTACCGCCACTACGATCGTTTTACACAGGATATGGGGGGGTGCCCCCTCCTGAATGTAGGGGTGGATGCCCAGTTCAACCACCGGATCCTCTCCGCGGCTGCCAGGGAAACAACCCGGAATGTGGAG
>JARRQA010000236.1:0-4726 GCA_037382325.1 Robiginitalea sp. | reverse complement strand
CCTGGGGGCATGTGGCCAGATTGGCACGGAACTTACCCTGGCGTTGAGGTCCCGCTACGGGTCGGAATCCGTCATCGCAAGTGATATCCGGGAGGGGCAGGCAGAATTGATGGAATCAGGACCCTTTATCACTCTGGACGCCACAGATTCAGAGGCCATAAAAGAGGTGCTGGATTCACATCAGATCTCGGAGGTATATCTGATGGCGGCCATGTTAAGTGCCACCGCTGAGAAAAACCCTTTCAGGGCCTGGAACCTGAACATGAACTCCCTACTAAACCTACTGGAACTTGCCCGCTCGCAAAAGTTTACCCGCCTGTTCTGGCCTTCCAGTATTGCTGTCTTCGGCCCTACCACCCCCCGCACCAATACCCCGCAGGCTACGATCATGGAGCCCACTACTGTTTACGGGATCAGCAAACTGGCGGGAGAAGGCTGGTGCTCCTATTACTACAGGAAATTCGGCGTGGATGTAAGAAGCATCCGGTACCCGGGCCTGATCAGCTGGAAAGCAGAACCCGGAGGCGGCACTACCGATTATGCCGTGGAAATCTATCGGAATGCCCTGTCAAACGGAAGCTATCAATGTTTTGTAAAGGAGGATACCCGCCTGCCCATGATGTATATGGACGATGCGATCTCGGCTACCCTGCAACTGATGGATGCCCCGGCCGAAAAGATCACGGTGCGGAGCTCCTACAACCTTGGTGCCACCAGTTTTACCCCGGCCCAGATGGCCAAAAGTATCCGGGAACACCTTCCGGATTTTCAGATACGCTATACCCCGGATTACCGTCAGGAAATCGCAGATACCTGGCCGGAAAGCATCGATGATTAGCCATCGCTATGTCTCTGCCAGTGGCATTTTCGATCCCCTCTAGGCCTGGCGATGAATTGACCTCAAGCAACAAGGGCCCCCGGTTTGACCGGATGATATCCACCCCGGCTACGGTGAGGTTGAGTATTTTTGCGGCTTTGACTGCGAGTTTTCGTTCCTCCCGGGTGATCTTGATTTTTCCGGCCTTTCCCCCCTGATGGATGTTTGCCCGGAATTCCCCTTTTGCCGCCTGTCGCTGCATGGAGGCAACCACTTTGCCGTCTACCACGAGGCAACGGATGTCCTGACCATTGGCTTCCTTGATAAATTCCTGTACGAGGATGTTGGTCTGTACACTTTTAAATGCGTTTATGACGCTTTCGGCCGCTTTATTGGTCTCTGCCAGCACCACTCCCTTGCCCTGGGTACTCTCCAGTAATTTGATGATCAGGGGAGCGCCGTTGACCATTTTAATAAGGTCCTTGGTGTCATTGGGCGACTTGGCAAACCCGGTTATGGGAATATGCAGGTCGTGTTTTGCAAAAAGCTGGGAAGCGAACAGTTTATCCCTGGACTGGTTAATGGATTCTGCGGAATTGAGACAGTAAACGCCCAGGTTATGGAACTGGCGGATGAGGGCACAGGCATAAAACGTGACGGAGGGTTTGATCCTGGGGATGATGGCGTCAAATTCTTTAAGGATATTTCCTCCGCGGTACCGGATCTCAGGGGCGTTCGCGTCCAATTTCATATAGGCGAGTTCCACGTTGAGGAAGACCATGTCATGCCCACGGTCCTGCCCGGCCTCCATAAGACGACGGTTGCTGTACAAATTCGGGTTGCTCGCAAGCAGGGCAATTTTCAAACCCGCCTTTTTTTGGATGTACGGCGCATAGGCCTCATCGAGATCCTCCTGGGAGAAATCCCCCATCAGCAGCATCCGGCCAGGATCTACCACATACCTTCCCGAGAGGGCTTCCCTCCCGAGCAGCATTCGAAAATCCATGGAGTCCCGGCTCGTAAGGGTAAGTTCAATATCAAATTTTTCATCCCCGAGTTTTAAAGGGGTCTTCACCACCAGGCCCGCATCACAATTTTAATGTTGGTTGCCTGAATGGAAGAGGTTTTTGCCCCGGAATCCACACGGGCCTTAATGGCCGGGATTCCCAGTTCGTCGAAAACACACCACTCCTCACTACCCAGGACAGTAAGGTCTCTCATATCTGTTAAGCTATTGATGATTTGATTTTTAAAGGAGTTCCCGTTGAGAGATGTAACCTCCCTCCCCGGTTAAAAACATACGACAGGTCCCTTAAGATCTTTCAAAGGATAGCGAGCGGGTCATTTGTAAAGGATCATTCATCGTCTTCCTCATCGAGTTCGATATCCGGGATCGCTTCCGGATCATCCTCATCAAAATCGGAATAATCCTCCTCTTCATAATTCGCCATGGTCTTCTCCAGCTTGGCACTGATCTTTACCAGGTATTTGGTGTCCTCGGTAAGGACTTCCACGGCTTCTATGCGCTCTCCGTGAGAATTTCTGAACGTAATGATATTGTCATCATCATACCCATCGGGGTACCTGTCCACCAGGAGCTTCAGAACTTCAGGGGTGAGCTTTTTAAAATCGACTATGACGCGCTTAAGATTGTCCATGCTTACATGTCCAAAATATAAGCAAAAATTAATGGGGCAACAATAGTGGCATCGCTTTCTATGATGAATTTGGGGGTATCGATACCCAGCTTACCCCAGGTCATCTTCTCATTTGGAACGGCTCCCGAGTAGGAACCGTAACTGGTAGTACTGTCGCTAATTTGACAGAAATAACTCCAAAAAGGGGTGTCTGTACGTTCCAGGTCCTGATAAAGCATCGGAACGACACAGATGGGAAAATCCCCGGCAATGCCCCCTCCAATCTGGAAAAATCCAATCCCTTTTCCTGAATTTTCGGTATACCAGTCTGCCAGGAAAGTCATGTATTCAATACCCGATTTGACCGTCTGGGCCGAAAGCTCTCCTTTCATGACATAGGACGCAAAAATATTGCCCATAGTACTGTCTTCCCAGCCTGGGCAGACGATGGGGAGATTTTTTTCGGCTGCCGCATACATCCAGGAATCCCGTATGTCGATTTCGTAATACTGCTCCAGCACTCCGGACCGCAGAAGCTGATACATATATTCATGAGGGAAATAACGCTCGCCGGTGGCTTCTGCTTTTTTCCAAAGTTCAAAGATGTGCTCCTGCAAGCGCCTGAAGGCCTCCTCTTCCGGGATACATGTATCGGTGACCCGGTTCAGTCCTTTTTCCAGCAGGTTCCATTCATCCTCAGGGGTCAGGTCCCTGTAATTCGGAACCCTTTTATAGTGTGAGTGAGCTACCAGGTTCATCAGGTCTTCCTCCAGGTTCGCCCCCGTACAGGAGATCACATGAACCTTGTCCTGTCGGATCATTTCCGCAAAAATACGCCCCAATTCCGCCGTGCTCATGGCCCCGGCCAAACTGACCAGCATTTTTGATCCCTGTGCAAGCTGTTCTTCATATCCCCGGGCGGCATCCACCAGTGCGGCAGCGTTGAAATGCCGGTAATAATGCGTTATAAAATTTGAAATAGGGCCTTTAGTAGTCATCTTCGTCAAATATTCTGTTGGTGTTCGCCTGCCGGTCTGAAACATCAAAGTCCTCTTCAGGCTCAGTATCCGTTTCAGCAGTTTCAAACTTATAGGTGAGCATTTTGTAATACAGCTTTGCCGCCAGGAAATCCGAAGAACGTTCGTTCGGGTTGGGACATAATTCCACCAGGTCAAAACCAACCACATTTTTCTCCTCGAAAACCTTGCGTAAAAATTCCAGGGTTTCATACCAAAAAAGTCCGCCTGGTTCGGGAGTTCCGGTAGCCGGCAGGATGGAGGGGTCCAGGCCGTCAAAATCAAAGGTGATAAACACGTTTTCCGTCATTAGGTCAATGGCACGGTCCATCCAGAATTCATCCGTCGCCAGTTCATGGGCGAAAAAGGTTTTCTCCTCATCCATATACGTCCGTTCCAGGGCATCCATACTCCGGATCCCCACCTGAATCAGGTTGGTCGTCTGGGAAGCCTCGTGCATGGCACAGGCATGATTGAAGGGAGTTCCCAGATATTCCTTCCTCAAATCCGCGTGGGCATCGATCTGAAGTACAGTAAGGTTGTCAAAACACTCGTTGAAGGCTCGAACGGAACCGATGGAAAGCGAATGTTCCCCCCCGAAAAGAGTTACGAACTTGTTCCTTTTGATATATTCTTTTACGTGTTTATGCACCTCGTTAACCAGGGATTCCGGACTCCGGTTCTCGGTTATGGAGGGCGCCAGGAAAATCCCCTGCCTGTAAACTTCTGAATCGGTTTCAATGTCGTACAGCTCCATGTTTTCCGCTGCCTCCAGGAAAGCCTCCGGACCCCGGTCCGCACCCTTTCCCCAGGTACTGGTGCCGTCATAAGGCACCGGAATCAAAACGATTCTGGACTTTTCCAGCTGCGCGAATTCTTCCGGAATTCCCGCAAAAGTTTGGTTTTTATTCATTTTTGGTGATGATTTTAGCATTGGATATCTTATTCGCATGCTCAGGTTGGGGGCCGGCATCCCTGTCATTGCTATCATAGCCGAGGATGCGGAGCTGATCCTGAGCCGTCTGCTGAGGTCTGTAAACCTCCACATGAATATTTCCCTCGGCATCCCGATCGATCAGCAAATGCTTAGGATGGGGGATCAGGCAGTGCTGCAGCCCGCCGTATCCTCCGATGCTCTCCTGATAAGCCCCGGTATTGAAAAACCCGATATAAAGGGGGTGTTCCGGATTGAACTTCGGCAGGTAGATAGCGTTCATGTCCTGCTGACTGTTGTAGTAATCGTCGCTGTCACAGGT
>JARRQA010000235.1:0-2899 GCA_037382325.1 Robiginitalea sp. | reverse complement strand
GGAATTTCCACTGGAATATTCAGGGGCGGAACTTTTTTGACCTGCATGAAAAGTTTGAGGAACTCTATACAGATGCAAGGGCGAAAATAGATGAGATAGCCGAACGGATTCTAACACTTCGGTACCATCCTTTGAGTAACCTCAGCGAATATATGAACACTTCCAATATCGAAGAAAGCGACTCCAATCTGGAAGACGCTCAAATGGTATCGGACGTCCTTAAGGCGCACAGCATCTTACTCAGGCAGATGAAACGCGTCGTAACGCAGGCAGGCGAAGTTGGAGACGAAGGAACTGTCGATCTGATTGGCGCCTATATCCGTGAACTCGAAAAGACCAGTTGGATGCTGGATGCGTGGACCCGTAAAAAGGAAGAACGCCTCAAAGAAGCCGTATTATAAGCCACACGGTAATATAATATGAAAGAAAACGCCTTCGGGCGTTTTTTTATTCGTACAGGTCGGAAGACAAATACCGGTCCCCCCGGTCACAAACGATCGAAACCACCACCCCTTTCTCAAGGGTGGAGGCCAGGCGGAGGGCAGCGGAGGCTGCTCCGCCACTGCTCATACCCGCAAAGATCCCTTCTTCGGAAGCCAGTTCCCTGGCAGTTTTTACAGCCTCTTCCTGGCTTACCTCCAGGATCTGGTCCACTCGCCTGGGATCGAAGATTCGGGGAAGGTAGGCTTTTGGCCATTTTCGGATCCCCGGGATACGGGAATCTCCGTCGGGCTGGACCCCGACGATCTGTATTTCGGGATCCTGCTCCTTCAGATAGGCCGAAGTCCCCATGATGGTACCCGTAGTACCCATGGAGGATACGAAATGCGTGACTTTTCCTCCCGTATCCCGCCAGATCTCCGGCCCGGTTGTTTTGTAATGGGCTTTCCAGTTGTCCGGGTTGGAAAACTGGTCCAGCATCAGATACCCTTCAGAGCGTACCTTTTCCTCGGCATAGTCACGGGATCCTTCAATCCCTCCATCGGCGGAGGTCAGGGTTACCTTTGCCCCATAGGCCCGCATGGTTTGTACCCGTTCCCGGGTAGCATTTTCGGGCATGACCAATTCTATTTCAAGATCATACAGCCGCGCAATCATTGCCAGGGCGATTCCGGTATTCCCGCTGGTTGCTTCTATGAGTTTACGCCCTTTGTGAAGGGTGCCCCGGTCAAGGGCACTCCGTATCATGTTCAGGGCAGGCCGGTCCTTTACACTTCCGCCCGGATTTTGTCCTTCCAGTTTAAAATACAGGGTTACCCCGGGTTTGACGAGTAGTTTCCGGGAAGCGATCATTGGGGTGTTTCCAATAAGACCGAGCAGATCCTCAGACATTTTCCTCTGTTTTAATATGGATTTCCGGATTGTGGTATACCTTGGAGTTTGGCGGAACCGAAGCGGTGAGCCAGGCATTTCCGCCAATGACGGAATTGGCCCCTATCACTGTATCACCCCCCAGGATGGTGGCATTGGCATAAATAGTTACATTGTCCTCAATAGTGGGGTGTCGTTTGGTTTTCTGAAGTTCCTTGGCCACATAGAGCGCTCCAAGGGTAACCCCCTGGTATATTTTCACATTGTCCTTGATCACTGCGGTTTCCCCTATGACCACTCCGGTGGCGTGGTCGATAAAAAATGATTCCCCGATCCTAGCTCCCGGGTTGATATCCACTCCCGTCCGCCGGTGTGCATATTCGGTCATCAGCCGGGGAACCAGGGGCACTTCCCTCAGATAAAGATTATGAGCCAGCCGGTATATGGAAATAGCATAAAAACCGGGATAGGCCATATAGATTTCCTCCAGGCTGTTGGAGGCCGGATCACAGGAAGCGATTGCTTCGGCGTCCAGTTTGAGTTTTCTAAGGATTCCAGGCAGTTCTTCCAGGTAAGACTTCCAGAGGCTCCTGCAGGGGGGGTGGGCCCTCCATCCGCTCAGGAGCATGATCTCCTCAAATTGATCCTCCAGTTCGTCCAGGTGATCCCCGACGGGGGTCTCACTGTCAAAGAGTGATAGGAAAAGCAGGTCTGTAAAGGATTCAGAAAGGCGTTTAAGACGGTACCGCAGCTGAGGTTCTTTTTTACAGGATTCTATTTGCCGGATGATTTCTTCCCTTTTCATAACCACGAGATCAAGCCTTTCAAAGGTACCCAATTCTGCCGGGTCAATATAAGTCGAAAGCGTTAACTTTAGCTTAAAGGGATTGAACGTATTTGAAGGAGATCGTTACACCTCTGAACCCATGGCTATGCAAACACCTGTGATTGATAAGAAAGTACTTCGATTTTTATCGGAGCTAAAGGCCAATAACAACCGGGACTGGTTTGAGAGCCACCGGGATACTTATCGGGAGGCCCGGGAAACCATGACCGTTTTCTGCAATGCACTGGCGCAGGTATTCCGGGCGCACGACCAGATACTTCCGCCCAAACATTTCCGGATTTACAGGGATTTACGCTTCTCAAAGGACAAAACGCCCTATAAACCCCATTTTGCCGCTTCCTTTGCCCGGGAGGGAGCCCGTTTGAGAGGGGGATATTACCTTCAGATCTGTCCGGGGGAATCCTTCATCGCATGTGGTTTCTGGCAGCCGAATAAGGAGGACCTGTATCGTATCCGAAAGGAGCTGGAAGCCGATGCGACCGCCTTCAGACAGGTAATTAACAGTCCTTCCGTAAAGAATTCCTGGGGACCGCTCAGGGGGGAAGGGGTAAAAACAGCTCCCAGGGGTTTTGACCAGGAGCACCCTGATATGGACCTGATACGCCGGAAACAATTTATTTTCGTCCGGTCCTTTACCGATAAGGAAGTGCTTGACCCGGGATTCCTCAAGGCTGTGGACAGGTCTTTTCAGGATATACGTCCTTTTTTCGACCTGATGAGTGAAATTCTCACCACCGATCT
>JARRQA010000234.1:0-2907 GCA_037382325.1 Robiginitalea sp. | reverse complement strand
AAAAGATCGTTATTTTCTGTTCGGGATGAAACAATTTCCCGGCAGTCTCGTCTTTATAAATAACCTGGTTTACCGCCCGCCTCTATCCTGAAAGGCAGTTACGGGCCAGAAAAAATTCGCTTTCGGGCGCCAATAGCGTTTATTCATCAAATCAATAAAAAAACCCTGATCTCATCAGGGTTTTTTCCTTCAGTTCTCAAGACTAAAAGGATTATTTCGCGAAGGGATCCCGCATCAGAAGTCAAAGCCGGTGAATCCCCTGTAGAAGAATGCGTATAATGCCATCGAGAGCATCAGGGCACAAAAAAGGGCGTAGCCTTTCATGAGGTAAACCATATAGGTCGGTTTACAATCTTCAAAGGCGTGATTGTATAAATGCTTCAGGTATGCAAGTGTTCCCATAAAGTGTCTTTAATAAATTAAAGCCATACAATAAGGGTAAAGTGCAGTGGAAAGATTGGGAACTCTAATATACAAAAAAAGACACAAGGTGTTGGCAATATCAGGGGATATTCGATCTAAACCGGATATTTCTCGATGGCTGTACCCTGCGCTCTGAACGGATTTTCTACAACAAATCGGGGTTGATATCCAGGATGTTGTCGGTGATGTAGTTCCGGATAAAACCGGTGGTCAGGTGTTCACTTCCCAGGAAATCATCCTTCTCCAAAATCCGCAGGATGTTCATTTTACGGAAGGCAGCCAACATGGGAATCGAAAGGGGGGCATAGCTGTAGTGCCAGGGTTCGTATTTGAAACCCCTCCTTCGGGGGTTATCCGTATAGACGAGGTAGAATCCGTAGGCTTCGGAATGGGTGTCCATCCATTTCTTAAAATCGGCGAACGGGCCTCCTTCCTCAAACTTTTCGGGTACGAGCACATCTCCACTGCTGGGTTTGGAAGCGTCTATCAGGTCGGCATCCGTACCCCAGTGGTGCCGGCTTGTCCCGGGGATGGTGGAATACTCCACAATCCTGTCGATGGCATTCAGCGGCTCCGTGCCCTCTTCTGTATAGGCAATGTACTTGCGTTCAAAAATGGCCCGCTGCCGTTCATAACTCCTGTAACTGCTCACTACTTTGATGTCGATCCCGTCCTGGTAGGCCGCTTTTTTCATTTCCAGGAAGGCATCATGCGCTTCTTTCAAAAGGTTGATCCCTTCCCCGAAGAGCTCCGGATCGGATCTGCCGGTGAGTTCTTCCAGGGTAAATGCGCGCTGCTGTGACCAGAGTGGGAATGTGGGCATGCCGAGGGCAAGACCGGCTATTCCCGCCCGCATTAGAAATTTTCTTCGCTTCATAGGCTTGCTTAATTATGGGAAGTTTTTTCAATCATGTTTACCGAGATGATGGCAAATGGAAGATGTTACCTTCCGAAGGTATAAAAAATGCTGCAATACAAGCGGGTGAAATCGACGAAGCGCTATGCTTCTGTTGTGTCCCGGTCTACCGGTCCAGAAAGAGGAATCCCTGGTATTCCTGCCCCAGGTCGTACATGCGCAGAAGATAAAAATAAACCCCTTCCGGAAGGCCGGCCTCCTTGTTGAGCACCAGATTGTCTACATTGGATATTCCCGCAAACTCATCCGTGTAATTCTCCATCTCGAAGACTTTCAGGCCGCGCCGGTCGTAAATTTGCAGGTTATTGTTGGGAGAATCCGCCAGTTCTTCTATGATCAGCACATCGTTGATCCCATCCCCGTTTGGGCTGAGGAAAAAGTTGTCCAGGGTAAGCACTTCCTCGGGTTCGGCCAGGCTCCCAAAGGTGAGCACTTCGAAGCCATCCGGTACGATGGGTTCCGAGATGGCAAATCCGTTGTTCAGGTCCCCGGCCGTGGATTGCGTCCCCAGGGGAACCCAGCGCTGGGCGGATTTGCTCCAGCCCACCAGGATGATTTCTGAAATGTCCTCCGCAATGCCCCCAAGGGCACTGTTGGGGTTCCAGGTAAGGGTTACCCGCCCGGTACTGCTACCCTCCAGCCGCCAGAACTCGGCCGTGGAAATGGCCTGGATGGTCCGGGGTTTCAGGTCCGTGCGAAACGGGGGGAAGGTGGAAGGGTTGTTCGGGTCTTCCCGGAAGTAGGCGCATTTGGCCAGTGGAAAGATCTCCCCCTCCAGGGTAAGGGGGCGGTATTCGGTTTCGTCCCCCACTGGGAATACCATCTGCGGCTGGTTGAGGACCGTTACATATCCGTTTACCTTGGAGGCGTTGCCTTCCCCTACGGTAAAGGCATTTTGCAGAAGGGAAATATAGAGTTGCGGGAGGGCTTTGTCCGTCAGGAAATCCCCCTGTATAAAGTTCAGGTTGTTGGAAACACTTACGGGCAACTGCAGGTCCACAAACTGGTCATGATCGATCTCCACATCGTAAAGCACCGGGGCAAAACTTCCCAAGATCCGGACGAGCCCGTCTCCGTAAAACCCGACCAAGCCGGTTTCCTGTTCAAAAGGCGCCTCGTTGACAAAGGAAAAGTACAGTCCCATCTGGGCGCCCTCGTGCAATTGCATACCGCCGTTGTGCTGGAGGGCGGGTTGGGCATCGATAGCCGTACAACTAACCAAAAAAATAAATAAAAGTATCCTTTTCACTAAACGGGATTCTAGTCAATTATGGTTATAAAGAATACTGCACTACCAGCCACTCCGGAATCATCAACTATTCGGATTGTACAATTATCCGTTGTCTGGCTCTCAACCCAAATTTTATAATCGCCCTGGACGGTTAATTGGATAGTATAGTTTGCACTTGGCATTGGCGTAAGAAAGTTAACGGTATAGTCTCCTGCATTCGATGTCACGCTGGCGATTCCTGAGCCCCCCAAAGTATTACCTCCTCCGTCTATTTTTCCCCAAGCCTTAATTGCCGGAGCCTCCCATCGGGTACCTGTTGTTGTTGCAGTAAGCAGGT
>JARRQA010000233.1:0-3108 GCA_037382325.1 Robiginitalea sp. | reverse complement strand
GAGCAAGACATCGATGACGACCTTGGTCTCCAGGGCTTCGGCAGCTTCCACACTTTGGGGGGCCAGGGTGAACCGCTGGTCTTCTGTCAAATCCCATCGGGTATATACCCATCCGGAAATCAGGTTTATAAGGATAACCAGGATTAAAACTCCCAGAGCCCGCATTAAAAATGGTTTTCCTTTCATGTCGTCAGGCGGTTTAACCGGTTAGCACTCAGGAAGAGGAAGAATGCGGTAAGGGACCCAAAATACACCAGGTCCCGGCTGTCCATTACCCCCAGACTTATTTGTTCGTAATGGGCCTTCATCCCCAGCTTTCGGATTCCCAGAGCCAGTTGTCCGTCGGGGAAGAGGGTGGAGAGGCTTTCAAACCCGTAATAGATCAGAAAGCACATTAGGATACTCCCCATAAATGCCACAATTTGGTTCTCTGTAAGGATGGAACAGAACAGCCCGATGGCCGTGTACACCGCCATCAGCAGGAATAACCCGGCATAGGACCCCCAAATAAGGCCCGTGTCCAGATTGCCTTGCGTGGTTCCTAGTTCATAAATGGTACCCACATAAAGGAGGGTGGGGAGCAGGGCTATCACCACCAATACAAAAGCACCGAGGTATTTCCCAAGGATAAGGGAGTAGGATGACAACGGCTTACTCAACAAAAGTTCAAGGGTCCCCAGCTTGCGCTCCTCTGAAAAGGATTTCATCGTTACAGCCGGGATCAGCAGCAAAAAGATCCAGGGGGCCAGCAGGAAAAACAGGCTCAGGTCCGCGAACCCGTAGTCGAAAATGTTGAAGGGGCCTTTGAATACCCAAAGGAACAATCCGGTTAGCACCAGGAAAAGTCCCATGACCAGATATCCCACCGGGCTGGTAAAAAACGAGGTAATTTCCTTTTTAAATACAGACCACATTTGTCAAATACGTTAGGGCGTTCGCTTTTTAAGGCTCCAGGCTTTGGGTCGTTCCGCAAACAATTCACGGGTACGTCCCCATACCTCCCGGAAGAATTCCGATTCCCGGTAGGCCTGCAGGTCCGCTTCCGATTCCCAGTGGCTATAGGTGAAAAACATCTGAGGGTTCTCTGCATCCTGCAGCAGTTCCAGGTGTGTACACCCCGGGAAGTTTCGGATCCGCGGGCTGGAAGCCTTGAAAATGCGCTCAAAACTAGGGATATTTTTCGGCTCAAAGGTCATTTGTACGATTCGCGTCAGCATCTATGAAAAATTTATCACCACGGAGTCGCGGTATTTCAGTCCGAGCAAAGTCGCAGCACCGCCCACGGTATTCAGGTTGCTTTTGTAAATGGCCAGTTCTATATAGCCGGAAGAATTGAACAGGGCCAGCAAATCCCCAGGCCCGCGCCGCTGGCCCTTCTCCAGGCCAAAGTTTATGATGTCGCTGTATTTCCCGTGGATTTGCGAGATTTTTTTACTTCGCACCTCCAGGGTAAACTTTCGTCCCTTCCGGTACGCCTCGAACAGGCTTTTATGGATATTCGATACCACGTTCCCGTAGTTGTCGATATAGAGGACACTTCCCAGAATGGTATTCCCGTTATTGGTCACCGTCGGGGTAAGTTCTTTGATGGACCGTAAATTTGAAAAAGGTTTTCCAACTACTTCCAGGGTCCCGCCCCGGGCGAGGTGGCAGGCGACCTGCACAAACACATCCAGGACCGGAAAAACGGTTTCCTCTAAATTCGGCAATTGGATTTCAACGACCTTTTCCGGGTTGACCGCTTCTGTGATCAGGCTGATTACCCCGTTGTCTGCCGTAATGAAATACTGATTGTCCACCAGGAGTGCCAGATGGGTGGTCTCTGAGGTTTTTTCAGAATCCACCCCTACAATATGAATCGTGCCATCCGGAAAGGCCTTGTAGGCGTTTTTGAGGAGATAGGCGCATTCCTGTATATGGAAGGGGCTCACCAGGTGGGAGATATCCACGACCGTTGCCTCGGGCAGCTCCTTGTAGATATGCCCTTTAATGACTCCTACAAAATGGTCTTTAAGGCCAAAATCTGTAGTCAGGGTGATAATTGGCATCCGTCGCTGTTGATATTTTTTTAAACCTTCAAACTGAATTTTACGTAAGTTTGTTAGGCAAAATTAATTAAAAAACAGCGGAGCCGACCCTTCTTTACCCAGGCACTTATAAACACTTCTTGCTTTTTGAACGAACTGATTCTCGAACTCACCGATATCAACCCCAGAGACTTCTTCGGGGAAAGGAATGCCAATATAGACCTGCTTAAAAAATCGTTTCCCAAACTTAAGATCGTGGCCAGGGGCAGTAAGATCAGGGTTTACGGGGACCCGCCCATGCTGGAAGAATTCCAGAAGCGGTTTCAGATGCTCACCGATCATTATTCCCGCTACAACAAACTCGATGAGAATGTCATTGAGCGCGTGCTGAGCAGCAATGGGGAGGAACTTGAATCTTCGGAAACCAGCCGGGATGTATTGGTACATGGGGTCAGCGGACGCCTGGTGAGGGCGCAGACGGTCAACCAGCGGCGTCTGGTGGATGCCGTTTCCAAAAATGACATGGTCTTTGCCATTGGCCCGGGATCCCCCGTAAGCAGGAACTTGGCACTCTTGCCCATCCGGGTAAGGAACATTTTCATTTGAGCATGCGTGGTGTTCTGGGCCTCATCCAGGATGACGAAAGCATGGTCAAATGAAAATGTTCCTTACCCGGATGGGCAAGAGTGCCAAGTTCCTGCTTACGGGGGATCCCGGACAAATAGACCTTCCCCGTCGCGAGATTTCAGGATTAAAGGAAGCGGTGCTCATCCTGAAAAATATCAAGGGCATTGAAATCATTTACCTGGATGACAAGGATGTGATTCGTCATAAACTGGTCAAGAAGGTCATCGACGCCTACAAGACTATTGAACACCAGAATTAAGTATGAGCCAGACCATCACCAGTACCCATTTCCAGTTTCCGGGCCAGCAAAAAGTATACAAGGGCAAGGTGAGGGAAGTGTATTTCCTGGAAAATGACCTGCTGGTCGTCATTGCCACCGACCGGCTTTCTGCATTTGATGTGGTAATGCCCAAAGGAATCCCTTATAAAGGGCAGATCCTGAATCAGATTGCGC
>JARRQA010000232.1:0-4793 GCA_037382325.1 Robiginitalea sp. | reverse complement strand
CGCCACCTTTTTCTGACTCATAGAGGGTATTAAGGCCCGGCATCTCTGCGACGCAGGGCGGGCACCAACTCGCCCAGTAATTGATAAGGAGCACCTCTTCCCCAAAGGCTCCCAGGCTGGATTGCCGGCCACGCTCATCGATCAGCTGGAGATCGGACAGAGACTTTGGGTCTGCATACACCTGTTCAAAATCGACGGCAGTTACCGCCCGGGGGGCAATAATCCCCGTTCGGATCAGGGTGTTCCGCAGGCCGGAATACACCCGGACGTGATACCCCGTGGCATACAGGACCACCCCAAGGACAATAAGGAACAATAGGTTATTCCTGATACTGCTTTTTGAGAAGCGTTTTTTTATCCATTCCATAGCGTACAAATGTACGGCTTATCCGTTTTGGAACCAGTAACAGGTGCCAGGTTGTTTATCCGGTCTGTCACCGGGATTTTCAGGAGGGGCGTCGCCTATTGTTGTGTTCCCCCAGCCACCAGCGTGAATGAAGGGGTTTTTTCACCAGGCCGAATTTTTTTACAGCGCATTTTTCCAGGTGCTCGCGCATTTCCGCCACAGAATCGGTCATGAAGATAAGGTCCATGTCATCAAGGCTGATGCTTTCTTTTTTGGCCATCAGCCGTATATGTTCGTAAAGCTCTTTGTGGTATTGCTTTCCGAAAATGACCACCGGGAAATCGGCGATCATTTTTGTCTGGATAAGGGTAAGGGACTCGAAAAGCTCATCGAGGGTACCCACCCCTCCCGGCAGAACTATAAAGGCATAGGAGTATTTCACCAGCATGAACTTCCGCACGAAAAAATAGGGAATGTCGATCCATTTGTGCAGGTACGGATTGGGCTTCTGCTCCCTGGGCAGGATGATGTTGCAGCCAATGGAATACCCCCCGTGCTCAAAAGCTCCTTTGTTGGCAGCCTCCATGATCCCGGGCCCCCCGCCTGTCATTACCGTGAATCCCATTTCCGAAAGGACCCTGCCTACCTCTTCAGCCTGTTGATAGTAGGGGTTATCCGGCTCAAAGCGGGCCGAGCCAAACACCGTTACACAAGGGCCCACAAAGTGCAGTTTCCGAAATCCACGGATAAACTGATAGGCCACTTTCAGGGCAAACCAAAATTCTTTAAAACGATTCCTGGGACCTTCGAGAAAAGGTTTTTCTGCGCTACTGCTGTAGTCCAGTTTGAAGGCCACGGGATCCTTCGGGTCTTTTTCATCCATAAACAGAGGTTTTCCGTGAAATTACAGCGGATTTCCCAAATTACGCTATTTAACGGTCGAACAGGACCGGGGTACCCCATTGTCCGTCTTGTCCACGGCGGATTTGGGCTTCGTGGTAGGTAACCGCCCTGATTTCATTTTCGAGTTTCCCGTACCACCGCCCGAAGAGGTTCCCTGCCAGTTCTTTTTGGTTCAGGACCTCAAAATAGGCGTAACAGAACAGCGCCTTTTTTAAATATGTAAGGGTAAGGGCCTCCGAGAGGAATTCGATCAGGAGCACGGTGGGGTCCTCTTCTTCTATTTGAATCCGGATATGGCAGTCGTAGTGGTCCGTGGCTTCGCAATACCCCGGCAGCAGCAGCTCGTTCATTTGCCAAAGTGCATTGGAAAAGAGTTCTTCAAGGCTGTAGCCCTCGGCCTGAATGGCTAAATCGGAGGTATGTTCTAGCAAGGCGGACATCGCGAAATGTATTTGGGTTTCTACAAAAGTAACAGGGTGATATTCCGTTCACACTGATCTGTATCAGGCCGGGTTGGTTCTTTACCAGGTACTGTACAGCGCTTAGGAATTTCGATACTTTTACTACTTTTAGGGAACGGCCCCGGCCACATAAAACATCCAAATAAATGAGCAATTACCACATAAAGCATCTAGAGGAATATTTTCAGGTATACAGGAAATCCGTGCGTGATCCGGAGTCCTTCTGGGAGGAAATCGCAGAAGAGCATTTTATATGGCGGAAGAAATGGGACCGGGTGCTGCAGTGGGATTTTCAAAAACCCGAAGTCACCTGGTTTGAAGGGGCCCGTTTGAATATCACCGAAAACTGCCTGGACCGGCATCTGCCGAGGCGGGCCGGGAAAACAGCCCTGTTGTTCGAACCGAATGATCCGGACGGGGAGGCAGCGCATATCACCTACCAGGAATTATATGAAAGGGTCTGTAAAATGGCCAACGTCCTGAAAGCGCAGGGGGTTGGAAAAGGGGATCGGGTTTGCATCTATCTGCCCATGATCCCGGAACTCGCTGTGGCCGTTTTGGCATGTGCACGGATCGGGGCCATTCATTCCGTCGTCTTCGCCGGCTTTTCCTCCAGTGCCCTGGCCACCCGTATCAATGACTGTGATTGCCAGATGGTGATCACTTCTGACGGCTCATTCCGGGGGGCGAAGACCATCGATCTGAAGGGCATCGTGGATGCAGCCCTGAAGGAATGCCCGGGGGTGGAAAACGTCCTGGTGGTAAAACGCACCGGAGGCGAAGTACAGATGGAGGAAGGGAGGGACCTGTGGCTGGCCCCCCTGCTGGAGAAAGCTTCCCCCACCTGCCCTGTAGAGATCATGGGGGCGGAGGACCCACTCTTTATCCTGTATACTTCAGGTTCCACCGGCAAGCCCAAGGGTATGGTACACACCTGCGGAGGCTATATGGTTTACACGGCCTATACCTTTAAAAATATTTTCCAGTACCGGGAAGAAGATGTCTACTGGTGTACAGCGGATATCGGATGGATTACCGGCCACTCCTATATCGTTTACGGGCCCCTGGCCAACGGCGCCACCACCCTTATGTTTGAAGGGGTGCCTTCCTATCCGGATTTCGGCCGCTTCTGGGAGGTGGTGGAAAAACACCGGGTCAACCAGTTCTGGCACTGGTATAACAACAACGTGGGAAAGGGAAAAAGCCCGATCGTGGATACCTGGTGGCAGACGGAGACCGGCGGGATCATGATCAGCCCGATTCCCTTTGTGACACCCACGACCCCAACTTTTGCCACCCTTCCCTTTATCGGAGTACAACCCGCCCTTATGGATGAAGATGGAAAGGAAATCCGGGATAATCAGGTCTCGGGGCGCCTTTGCATCAAGTTTCCATGGCCTTCTATGGCGCGGACCATCTGGGGGGACCACAAGCGGTACCGGCAAACCTATTTCTCCACCTTTGAGAACAAGTATTTTACCGGGGACGGGGCCATGCGGGATGCCGTGGGCTATTACCGGATCACGGGCCGCGTGGACGACGTGATCATTGTCTCAGGCCACAACCTGGGTACGGCCCCCATAGAGGACTCCATCAACGAACACCCGGCCGTGGCGGAATCCGCCATTGTAGGCTTCCCGCACGACATCAAGGGGAATGCCCTCTATGGCTTTATGATTCTCAAGGAAACAGGGGAGGGGAGGGACCGCGACAACCTCCGTCGGGAGATCAACCAACAGATCACCGAGCAGATTGGCCCCATTGCCAAACTGGAGAAAATCCAGTTCGTACCGGGCCTCCCAAAAACGCGCAGTGGAAAAATTATGCGGCGTATCCTGCGAAAGATCGCCTGTAAGGATACCTCCAACCTCGGGGACATAAGCACGCTGCTCAACCCCGAAGTGGTGCAGGAGATCATGGACAACGCCTTGTAGAAAGCTTGGTTACTCTTCGATGCCCCACCTTCTGTAGGCTGATCTAAGGAATTCCCCGTAGATCTCCTTGTGGATGGTGAATTGCTCCGGCGTCAGGATTTCCTTCAGGTCCTCGTCCTGTTTGCTCAGGTAGGTATTCAGCTGCGCCTTGAATTTGTCTTTGGATAGATCTTGGTCCTTGTCGTCCAGTCGGGATATCTTGGCTCTTGGTCCTTGTCGTCCAGTCGGGATATCTTGGCGATGTAATACACCAGGATACTGTTATACTGGGATTCTTTTTCCTCTGAAAGCCCCATACGCTTGAGTTCTTGGTTAAACCAAAGCTGGAGGTTGTCCCTTTCCTCATGGGTAAAGATCTGTACTTTCAGATCCTCTTTGCTCTGCTGCTGCCCGCTTGCAGGGAGGGCACATGCCAGCAAAAAGACTGCGGTTAAAATTCGCTTCATAAAATCTATGGTATTATACTGTTCTCATAACGCATATCCTTACCATCTGGTATAACCCGACCTAGAAAATGACCGGTCCCGGTAGATTAGCCCTTGAATTTTAGGTAAAAATTTAGGGTTAATCGTATATTTGCCCCGCCTTCGTCCCCCTCCCGATAGGGATTGGGAACGAGCGGGTTTACGGCCGGCATGGCCCCTCGACATACAAGGTCGCGTAGCTCAGCTGGATAGAGCATCTGCCTTCTAAGCAGACGGTCGCAGGTTCGAATCCTGCCGCGATCACTTAAAGCGCATTGCCCCGCAACTTTTGTTGCGGGGCTTTTTGCTTTCCCGAAGTGCAGCCAAGCAAGCTTGAGCGGATCTCAGGGAAAGCAAAAAGCAGCAAGGCTGAAAGGCCTTGCTGGCAATGCATTTTCAGGCGGTATTGCAAAGGATCACCGGCCGCAGGACGGTAATCCTGAGTTGGCAGTAGCAGTTGGCAGTTTTTTCAAAGGGAAAAGTAAAAGCCTCGAAAAGCTTGCTTTAAAGAGGCTGGAGGAACTAAAGAGCTGCCATGCGCAGCATGGCCGGTTTTGTATTTTCAGGTGGGTTTGCCAGGGATCACGTCCCGATAGCTATCGGGAGCGTAATCCTGAGTTGGCAGTTGCAGTATGCAGTTACCCTCTTGCTTATCCGCTTTCCGGAAATCGGATAACGATTTCAC
>JARRQA010000231.1:0-3014 GCA_037382325.1 Robiginitalea sp. | reverse complement strand
TTGCATTTTATATCGTCTTCGGGTCTTCCTGGCTCTGAGTAGTCCCCTGGGCTATCAAAAACCTTACCCCGAAATGCGCGTTCAAAACCATCCTCCCGATGAGTTGGTTGGTTCCACGGTGGGGTAAACTGGGATGGAGTCAGGTTAAATAATGAAGCCCTTACCAGAGATCGAAGCGATTGGGTTATAAACGAACGATAAAAGCCTTATGCTGATTCACGTAGAGTACAAACCAACCATTACCATGGTACGCCTATTGAGGTATCTTTCAGGATACACCCGGGTTGTACAGCCTATACTCCTGATTGCATATCCAGGCAGCTCCGGGCTGCTTACCACCCGGCAATTCCCTGTGGTCAACAACCAGACCATACCCCATGGGAAGGTTTCCATCACCTTACCTTTTGGCCAGCATAATTCCGGGGTTATTGCTTCCATTGCCTTCATCCCCGGCTTCAGGTTCTTTGGGCAGGCCACGCTTTGCACGGTTGCTACTGTAACCTAATTCAAAATCACAGACGATGCGTTTTCACCAGACCCTTTTTTTACTGATTCTCGTTTTAATCACACCCTTCGCGGGCTTTTCCCAGGATGAAAAGCCCAAAGTGGCCCTTGTCCTAAGCGGTGGGGGCGCCAAGGGGCTGGCGCACATCCCATTGCTCCAGACCCTGGATTCCCTGGGGATTGTACCGGACCGGGTGGTGGGGAACAGCATGGGCTCTGTGATGGGGGGGCTCTATGCAGCGGGGTATTCCGGGGACAGCATCGCAAAAATCGCCCATATGGCCGACTGGGATTACCTGATGGGGGGCGGCATAGGTCTGAACGACGTTTCCGTCGAAGAGGAAAGCGAATTCAACCGCTATATGGTCAACCTGAACCTGAAGGAGGGAAAGCTCAGCATGGGAAATGCCCTTGTGAATGACCAGAACCTTCGGATGTTTATTTCTACCCTGACCTACCCGGTGTACAGGGCGGAACATTTTGATGACCTGCCCATTCCCTTTCGCGCCATGGCCACGGACATTGTAAATGGCAAAGAGGTCATCCTGGATTCCGGGTCTCTCAGCTTTGCCATGCGGGCGAGTATCTCGATCCCCGGAGTGTTTTCCGTGGTGCCCTACCAGGAGACCCTGCTTGTCGATGGTGGGGTACTGAACAATTTCCCGGTGGATGTAGCAAAAGAAATGGGGGCAGATATTATTATCGGCAGTGATGTGGGCGGCAACATGCTGCCCAAGGAAAAACTGGAAAGCCTCAGTGCCCTCCTGTTCCAGGCAGGGATGCTGAATAGCAACTTGAAAAACCCGGAAAACCAAGCCCTTTGTGACATCCTTATCGACCATCTTCCCCATCTGACCTATTCGACGGCCGATTTTGCCAAATCTGATATCATCATGGAGGAAGGTAAAATCGGGGTGTCCAAACAAAGAAGTGCCCTGGCTTCCTTGGCCGAACAACTCAAAAAGTTCGATCAACGGCCTCATGAAATCCCGGAAGCCCGGAACCAGTTCACTTTCGATACGATTATCTTCAAGGGGCTGAGCAGGGGCAACCGGACCCTGGTCAGGGAGCGGACCAATTTGCGGGCTCACCAAACCTATAGCCTGGCAGAACTAAAGTCCGCTATAGACAGGACCATGGGGACGGGCCGATTCACCCAGGTGAACTACGAGTTGCTCAATGATGAAGAATCCCTGGCATTCGAAATACTGGGGTTTGAACGTTCCAGGCACCAGTTCAAGGGGTCTCTTCATTTCGATACCGACAACGGTGTGGGCCTGGTCCTGAACTACACGGGGCTTAATGTGCTAGGCAAAGCCTCAAGGACGCTGGCGACAATTGATGTTGCGGAACGACCGAAATTCCGTCTGCAGCACCAGGCATTGTTCGGGCCCCTGAGGGCCTGGTGGTGGCGTTCTGAAATTATGGGACAACAGCAGAAGGAAAAAGCATTCTTCCAGGGAGAATATTCGGATGACTACAGGTACCGCAACGGGGTATTCGACAACCAGATCAACCGGAACCTGGATCCACTTGTAAATTATGTGGGTCTGGGCGTTAAATTTGAGCTTACCGGGCTCAGACCTACCATTGACCCGGATGTAAGCGACAATCTCTTTCAATTAAAAAAATACCGGTTCCAAAGCGCGGAACTGTATGCGCATTACCGTCATAATACTATGGACAGGGTTCTTTTCCCTACCGGGGGAGCCTCCCTTCAGGGATATTTGGGAAGGTCCCTGTATAGTAGGGTAGAACAGGAGTTTTCCCTGGAAGACGTCGCCACGGTCAAGGGCCAGACGAATGGGTATTCGAAACTGGGGGTGGATTACGAGGTCAGGTTCCCGGCCACTCCCAAGACTACCGTCATCCTGGGGGCGGCCTCCCATTTATTGTTCGAGGACGCCCTGGATGAAGCTGACATTTCCTTTCTGGACTTTGGGTTTGGGGCAAAATACATCCTCGGCGGGAACATCCCGAACCCCCGATATGACACAAGGCCCTTCCCTGGGCTGAACCAGCAGGAATTGGCGGTGAGCCAGTACGTGAACCTCGCCCTGGGAGCCCAGGTGGAGGTGTTCAGAAAAGTATTCCTGACTCCCCATGTAAATATGGCTTCAGTGGGGTTTGGGTCTTTTGAGGATTTTGGCAGGGAGTTTTTCAACCCCCGGGGGACCTGGCAGGAGGGAACGGACACCAGTTATTTGATGTCGGCGGGTAGCACCTTTTCCTATAATTCCCTTTTGGGCCCTATAAACCTGGATGTTTCCTGGGTTAACGGAACGAACAATGTCCGGGTTTTTCTGGGGGTCGGGTTCAACTTCAATAAATCGTAACCAAAGGGGCTCATCATCCGGATCTGTTGTATGGAACCTCCATAGCTGAAAACCGTGGTTTTCTATTCAACTCATTACAAATTTCAGTGACCGCGGCAGGATTATCACCCCCGATAGCTATCGGGGCGACGTTTTCCTTTGTGCTTCCGCCTGAAAACTTGTCCCGAACAAACG
>JARRQA010000230.1:0-4948 GCA_037382325.1 Robiginitalea sp. | reverse complement strand
GCCTTCTGTATTTCTGTTTCCAGCCCGAGGGAGGGCATCATAGGCAGCAGGATAGAGGCCGCTGTAATCAGGGCTACCGTTGAGGATCCCTGGGCCGTTTTAAGGGCAGCGGCGAGCACAAAAGGCAGGAAAATCCCCAGGTCATAAGCGATCAAAAGAGAGCCGAGGGATTCGGCGATCCCGGAACGCTGCAAAACGGTTCCGAAGATTCCGCCAGCCCCGGTGATAAGCAGGATAGACGCAGCATCCCGGACAGCCTGACCTACCCATCCCGTGGAAGACAGCATTTTCTTGTCGAGTTTTGCCGGGAGCAACAGGCATAGAAGCATCCCAATCATGAGCGCGATCACGGGTTCGCCCAAAAAATTAACCCATTTGGCAAGGACAGGCGGTATGCCCTCGCCAGCCCCCATGGCAGATTTCAAAACTATGAGGAGTATGGGCACGAGGATAGGCAGGCTCGACACTAAGAAACCCGGTCTGAAGGCAACAATGGGTCCCTCCTCCCCGGAGGTATTTTCGGAAACCTCACCCGGATCTATGTAAGTCCTCGCTGCATAGCGGCTCGCAAATACGACAGATACAGCGAGGGCCAGCAGGCTTACCGGAAGCCCGAAGAGGATTACCAACCCAAGGTCCGCCTCCAGTATCCCGGCAGCGGCAATAGGGCCGGGTGTGGGAGGGACCAGGGTGTGGGAGACCATCAGGCCAAGGCCCAGGGCAATTGCCGTCCCGGCAAGGGATATGCGCGATTTCCGGCTAAGGCTTTTCCCCAGCGGGTCCAGCAGCATAAAGCCACTGTCTGCAAAAACCGGGATAGACACTATATAGCCCAGTACTCCCATAGCCAGGGGTACGCGTTTACTTCCGATCCAGGTGAGTACCTTTTCTGCAATGACCCTTGCGCCCCCGGTATGTTCCAGGAACGCCCCGATGATGATTCCCAGGACGATGATCAGCCCAATCTTACCCAGGGTGCCGCCAAACCCCTCACTGATCGCTTCAATAAGGGCCTCCAGGGGCATTCCAGCAAGTGCACCATAACCCATGGAAACAAGCAGAAGTGCCAGGAATGGATGGACTTTCAGGCGGGTGGTTAACCAGATGATACAGCCGACGGACAGGAGCAGCAGGAGGATTTCCATAGAGACACCCTTGAGGTTAGGTGCCTTTAATATCCGCTAAAATTTTGAATTTTTAAAACAAGCCCTTCTCCTGAGCCTTCAGTTACTGGGCACTACTGTCCGGCAAGTTTGGCGAGTTCCGTACCCGTATGGCTTCCCAGGGCAACCCCCATACCCCCCAGGCGTACCCCGCAGGCTACATTTTCAGAGAGTTTTTTGAGAATGGGTTTTTTCTGAGGGCCAACTCCCATGATTCCACTCCAGCGATGGGCAATCCGGAACTCCTTCCCCGGCAGGATTACTTCTTTCAGAAGGGATTCCAAATGGTTTTGGATCTGTTCCGTCTGGCCAAAAGCAGTAGTGGTTTCCCCTTCCGGGTCGAGGTTTCGTCCACCCCCCAGAAGGATTCTCCGGCCCACATTCCGGAAATAGTAATACCCTGCCTCCATGTGGAAAGTCCCTTTCAGCTGAAGACCCTCTACGGGACTCGTCACCAGGACCTGGGCCCTCGCGGGTTTTACCTCAAGTGGCTCCAGGGAAGCGGCAAACCCATTGGTAGCCAGCAATAGTTTCCTGCATTGCAACTCAAACTGGTTCGTTTTCAGGATTACGCGGTTGCCCAGATCTTCAAAGCCCTGCACCTGAATTCCGTTTAAGATTCGCACAGGGTTGTGCTGCCGTTGTACACTTTGAAGCAGGGAGTGCATCATACGGCCCGTATCGATCTGCCCTTCTTTAGGGTTGAGGAGAGGGAATTCTCTTCCCTGAGGAATAACTCGTACCCGCCCCACCCCCGGTAATCGATTCCGGAATCCCCAAACCGCTGCCTAAGCAATTGTATGCCCTTCCAGCGGTTCGAAACCAGTTGCACGATTTCCTCCTCCGTATGGGTCTTAAGGTCCGAAAGGATCTCAGTAAGGCTTCCAAAACAGGCAAACCCGGCATTCTTAGTGCTGGCACCCTGCGGAAAAACGCCCTTTTCAAGTACCAGAATCCGGGCTTCCGGATAGGTTTCCCGGAGCGCCAGGGCACAGCTAAGGCCTGTTATCCCACTCCCGACAATGCAGAAATCGATTTTGCTGACCCAGGTTTTCAACTCCCAGTAGCTCAGTTCCATCGGGAATTATTTGGCATTTTAAAAGATACAGGAGGCCTGTCAGGAATCTTCCCCGGCCGGCTGCATCTTGAAGTCTTCCATGAATTTGGTAGTGTAGTTCCCCGCCAGGTAGTCAGGGTGGTCCATCAATTGCTGATGGAAGGGGATGGTTGTCTTTACCCCCTCGATAAAGAACTCGTCCAGCGCCCGCCTCATTTTGTTGATCGCCTCCTCCCGGGTCTGGGCGGTGGTAATCAGCTTGGCGATCATGGAGTCGTAATTGGGTGGGATCACGTACCCGCTGTATACGTGGGTATCCAGACGCACCCCGTGTCCTCCGGGTGTATGGAGGGTCGTTATCCTTCCGGGAGAAGGCCGGAAGTCGTTGTAGGGATCCTCTGCATTGATCCTGCATTCGATGGAATGCAGTTTAGGCACGTAATTTTTACCTGAAATCGGCACGCCGCCGGCCACCAGGATCTGTTCCCGGATCAGGTCGTAATCGATTACCTGTTCCGTAATGGGGTGTTCCACCTGAATCCTGGTATTCATTTCCATGAAATAAAAGTTGCGGTGCTTGTCTACCAGGAATTCAACCGTCCCGGCCCCCTCATATTTTATGTATTCTGCCGCACGGATGGCCGCCTTGCCCATTTCCTCCCGAAGTTTGTCCGTCATAAACGGGGATGGTGTTTCCTCCGTGAGTTTCTGGTGACGGCGCTGGATGGAACAGTCCCGCTCTGACAGGTGGCAGGCCTTGCCATACTGGTCTCCGATAATCTGAATCTCGATATGACGGGGCTCTTCAATGAGCTTCTCCATGTACATCCCACCGTTTCCGAAAGCCGCTTCTGCTTCTTTGACCGCGCTTTCGTAATTTTTTCCCAGGTCTTCTTCCTTCCAGATGGCCCGCATTCCTTTACCGCCGCCTCCGGCCGTGGCTTTAATCATTACGGGATACCCCATCTTTGCAGCTACCTTCTTAGCCTCATCCAGGTCTTTCAGGATCCCCTCAGAACCAGGAATCGTGGGGACCCCGGCCTCCTTCATGGTCGCTTTGGCCGAAGCCTTGTCCCCCATCTTGTCTATCTGGTCACCGGTGGCCCCGATAAATTTGATGTCGTGTTCGGCACAAATCCGTGAAAACTTCGAGTTCTCTGAAAGAAACCCATACCCCGGGTGAATGGCATCTGCATTGGTGATTTCAGCTGCCGCAATGATATTCGGGATTTTCAGGTAGGATTCTGAGCTGGGTGCCGGGCCAATGCAGACGGCTTCGTCGGCAAACCGGACGTGCAGGCTTTCTTCATCGGCTTTGGAATACACTGCGACGGACTTGATGCCCATCTCCTTGCAGGTCCGGATTATACGCATCGCGATTTCTCCGCGATTGGCAATGAGTATTTTCTTGAACATGGCGCTTGTTCTTGGCAGTTTTAGGTTTTGGTTTCGTCTGACATTTAGAGATGTCAGGACGGGTCGATCAGGAACAGTGGCTGATCAAATTCCACCGGAGAAGAATCCTCTACCAGTACTTTCACGATTTTTCCGGATACCTCGGATTCGATATCGTTGAATAGCTTCATCGCTTCGATCACACAGAGGACATCCCCCTTGCCGATGGTATCCCCTACCTCTACAAAAGGAGGTTTGTCCGGGGACGGTTTGCGGTAAAAGGTCCCGATGATCGGGGATTTGATGGTGATGTATTTAGAGTCGTCACTCTCTTTTCCGGCTTCCTCCTGGGCCGGCTGAGGCGCAGCTGGGGCCGGCTGCTGCGGGGCAGCTGGAGCCATCGGTTGGGCAGGGACGGGTATCTGTTGCACATAGGTGGTCTCAGAGCCGCTTCCCGAAGAACCGGTACGAATGGTGATCTTGATGTCATCCGTTTCAAGTTTCACCTCGCTGGCCCCGGACTTGGCCACGAATTTGATGAGGCTTTGAATTTCTTTAATATCCATGGATACAGGTTTTGTTAGTTGTGATTATTTAGGATCATAGGCCCATTTCAAATATATGGCCCCCCATGTAAATCCTCCCCCGAAAGCTGCGAAAACGAGGTTGTCCCCCTTCTTGAGTTGATTTTCGTAGTCGTGGAGAAGTAGCGGCAAAGTTGCCGAAGTCGTATTTCCGTATTTCTCGATGTTCATCATCACCTTGGAAGGATCCAGGCCCATCCGGTTTGCCGTGGCGTCGATAATGCGCTTGTTCGCCTGGTGGGGTACCAGCCAGTCCACGTCTTCATGGGACAGATTATTGCGTTCCATTATTTTGGCGGCCACATCGGCCATGTTGGATACCGCGAACTTGAACACGGATTTTCCGTCCTGATAAACGTAATGTCTTTTCTCCCGGATGGTTTCTTCTGTAGCAGGCATGAGGGATCCCCCGGCCTCGATTTTCAGGAACTGCCTTCCGCCTCCATCGGATCGGAGGTATTCATCGATCAGGCCATAGCCCTCTTCGGAGGGTTCAAAAAGCACGGCCCCGGCCCCGTCCCCGAAGATAATGCAGGTGGTCCGGTCTGTATAATCGATGATGGAGGACATCTTATCCGCCCCGATCAGCAAAACTTTTTTATACCGGCCGGATTCGATGTACCGGGCAGCTGTGGACATACCGTATAGAAAGTTGGAGCAGGCAGCCTGAAGATCATATGCGAAGGCATTTACCGCCCCGATCTCTGAGGCCACATACACGGCTGTGGAGGCCACTGGCATGTCCGGAG
>JARRQA010000229.1:0-4647 GCA_037382325.1 Robiginitalea sp. | reverse complement strand
GTTTGCAGGAGTTCCTGAATCCGCCCTATTTTATTTCAGAGAATAAGCCCATTGTAGATCTTTTGCGGGAGTTTCAGACAAAAAAGACCCATATTGCTATCGTGACGGATGACAGGGTATGTTTGCCGCCACCGCTGCCACCAGTGTTTCAGGTGCCGTGGCAGAGCGCATTAAGCTCGGTCCCTTTATGATATTCGTGGTCATCTATGTAGGCCTGGTTTATCCTCTGGTGGGCTCCTGGCAATGGGGAGGAGGCTTTCTCTCCACCCTGGGAGGTGCCGAGGCGGGCTTCTATGATTTTGCCGGATCTACCCTGGTCCACTCGGTGGGAGGTTGGGGGGCCCTGATCGCCATCTGGCTGCTCGGCGCCCGGATCGGAAAATTCGATGAAAACGGAAAACCCAAAGCCATCCCCGGGCACAACATACCGATGGCCACTGCCGGGGTCCTGATCCTCTGGCTCGGCTGGTTTGGGTTTAATGGCGGCTCTGTCCTTTCAGCCGATCCCGCCCTGACGTCCCTCGTCCTGACCACCACCAGCCTGGCCGCCGCCGCCGGGGGTGTAGGGGCCTTTGTAATCTCCACCCTGGCATACCGGAATTTTGACCTCACTATGTTCCTGAACGGCATCCTGGGTGGGCTGGTGGGTATCACCGCGGGAGCAGATCTGATGTCTCCCAACGAGGCGGTACTGATCGGGTTGATTTCCGGCACGATCATCGTGGGGGGAGTAGCCCTCATAGACCGCATAAAACTGGACGACCCCGTAGGAGCCGTAACCGTGCACCTTATCTGTGGCATGTGGGGGACCCTGGCTGTAGGACTGTTTGGAAGCAAGGCAGGACTGGAGCAGTTCCTCTACCAGCTAACCGGGGTGGGGGTCGCCGGGATCTTTTGCACGCTCACCGCCTTTATCATCATTTTTACCCTTAAAAAAACCATCGGGATCCGGGTGGATCGACAGGAAGAACTGGAAGGACTGGACCTGCACGAACACGGAATGGACTCCTATGCGGATTTCCGGCTGAACCAGCACTGACCTTCCTACGTCCTCCTTGTCAGATCAGTAGGATACATGACTTCAATTCACGAAGTACTAAGCCCTGCCCCGGTTCGGGGACAGCAGCTCACGGATGAAAATCCTTAACCCCCACGGGTATTTCCACGGGCAGGTGGTTGGCCTCTGGGACCAGGGGGCAGGAATAGCTGGGATTATAAGCGCAATACGGGTTGTAAGCTTTGTTGAAATCAACCAGAATCGAATCCCCCTCGGGGATTCGGAGGTCAATATACCTGCCTCCTTCGAAGGTTTGACCACCGTTGGTCTGGTCGGTAAACGGGAGAAACAAGTAATCCTCATAGCCGGTGTCACTCATGAGTTCGGGGCTCTGGTACACCTCCAGCACAAAGGTGCTTCCCCTGAGTTTAAAGGTCAGCTTTCCATAGACCCGTTCCCGGGCAGCGTCGTTGGTGTTTGTTGGCATATCAAACGGAAGCGCTTCCGGGGTGCGGTCCAGCCGGGCCAGGACGCGATAAGTGGTATCCGGTTCAAAAAATTCGAGTCGGCTCTTTGAGGTCGTGGTACTTTTTCCCATCCCTGCATCCGGCCAGAATCAGAACGATCCCTGCCAGCATCCTTAATAAACAGGGACGCCTTCGCCTTTTCCGGTCCCATATTATCATCCCTTCCATAATTTGGGTTTAAATTGATTTTCAAAAATAGGAAAACGGAAGGGTATTCATTATTCAGGCATCAGGGAAACTTTGGGGCAAAGGTAAAACCATCGGGGAAGCCGGCATGCGCCCGGAAGCAACATCGCTGTCCCTATGACGAGGCTATTACTCTATAGCGTATCGGGCCTGCCCCAAATACTGTTCGATCAGTTTATTGAATTCAGGGCTGATCCGCAAGAGGCCCGTATGCGGCAAGTCATACAAGTTATCCGCATCCCGGTATCCTTTTTTTAGGAGTTCCTCCAGATAGAAGTTCGCAGTCCCGAAATCCCCGTACTTGGCCGTATATGAAATAACCTTAAGGTAATTCCCATACTCAAAAGGCGCGGTTATCGTTTTGAGCATGTAAAGAAATATCAGCGCATCCTCATCGGGGTTGGCCCCGGTGCCATAGGCATTGATATAATCACTGACCAGCGCATTTATGTAGCCTTCCAGTCGCAGTCCCAGAAGTTTTTCCTCCTTTTTGGAACTGTCCTTAAACTTGATGATTTTGCCCATCTGGTAGTTCCACCACCCCAGGTTATTCAGGTTGAAAGTTGCCACGTCCTCCTGAAGGTAAAAGGCGTAGTCTTCGGTGAGTATGATTTCCTGCAACCTCACCTGTTCCCAATCGCGATTCTGGTCTTTATACGAACGGTTTTTCCTCAGTTCCCTCCGCTTATCCTTTAACCAGTCTGTATCCGTTAGCCCGTCAAAAAGGGACAGCCCCTCTTCGACCTGATCCATGGCCAGCAGGTATTCCCCTTTCGCTTCCAGGCTCGAAATATAATCCTGGAAATTTTGGAAACTGGACCGGATAAAGACGGTGTCTTTTGGGGCCCTGGCGTCCTTTAGGGCCATCAGGCTGAGGAATTGCATCCCGTAATCGATATAACTTGATTCAGGCCACTGGTGTCCCTGGTTATGATAGATGACGTGGTTGGATACCTTCTTCTGGTCGAGGACCTCTTCCACCGCCAACAAGTCCTCATAGAGGTAATCTGCCCGTCCCATAATAGCCACGTATTCATAGGTGCCCCTTTCTTCTATTAGCTCAAGGCTGGGCATATTAGCTCCTATTGACAATACGCCACGGACAGGGCGGATCAGAGAGGGGACCAGGGAGGCAAGTTGGCCGCCCAGGTCATAACCTGCAGTGTAAATACGATTGAGATCCAGAGGAAGGTAGCCCTTCAGTTTATCGAGTCTGGTATTGATCCGCAGTACCTTTTCGGTAAGAGAAATGGTGTCCTGGATCGCATCAGTGGTCGCCAGGATGTACCCGTTATTTTCAGCGGCCACGGCCATGGACCGGATCGTCTGCTTCGCCATCCCATTCTCGACACAAATAAAAATCAGTGGCCATGTACGGGACGTTTCAAAATCCCTGGGAAGGTACAGCATCAGTTCCCTGGCGACAGAATCCTGTACGGGCAGAGAGTCCATGATCACCCCTTTTCGAAGGGTGAATCGCTCGGGTTGTTTCTGGGCCAGAGCCCCGATACCCCACAGAATAAGGAGCAAGGCGAATAATCTTCTCATAGTGATTTTTCTATCAAAAACCCGGCCATACTTAACTGAGCTGCCCAAACAGGAACCCGATACGAAGGGCATTGATGTCTTCAAATTACGCAATTAGAAAGAACTATCACAGTCCTGCAGGGAAGGAAGGCATTGTCCTCCCGTCAGGTATTCAGTCAGGGGCTTTCATTTTTCCAATAGAGGCATTGGAAATCACTTCAGATAATATGATGTGGGTCCGCGTCTCCCCGTACTGAATAAGTTTATCAATGAATTCCTCCAGGTGGAACT
Source organism: Robiginitalea sp. (assembly GCA_037382325.1). GTDB lineage: Bacteria > Bacteroidota > Bacteroidia > Flavobacteriales > Flavobacteriaceae > Robiginitalea. The sequence continues at coordinate 1,119 of JARRQA010000229.1, read as the reverse complement.
GATCCCTGAATACCACTTCCATAATGATATTTTCGTTGCCGGTAATCCGATAGCAATTGACTACTTCCTCCAGGGTACGAACGTGCTCCAGAAAGGGCCGTAACTTGCCCATAAATGCCCTAAGGGTTATGATTGCCTTTAGTTGATATCCTAATTTGCTGTGCGCCACGGAGGTCCAGTACCCCTCGATGATGCCGAGGTCTTCCATGCGTTTCACGCGTTCGGCAACAGCCGGAGGAGTCAGGCCAATTTTCCTTCCTATGGCCGAAAGGGAAGCCCTGGAATTCTCCTGCAGTGCAGCCAGGATATCCCAATTGAGCTTATCTAATTTAAATTCCAAATGATATTATTATTTATTCCTTGTAATTTAAAGTAAGTTAAGGTTTTCATTTTAAAAAAGAAATATTTTGTAGCGGATTTCATAGTAATTTTCATAAAAATTGCTACCCAAGATGTCCGCTAAAGGCCTGAAGGATCTTCCTGTTTACAGAAAGGCAGTCGAACTGCAAACGATGAGCCGTGCCATTGCCCTATGTGTAGGCAAACGGGAAGAAATTATGAACCTCTGTAAGGTCAAAAGCCTTAGAGGGGAAGTGGCAGGGTCTTTGCTGACCGATGCGGCCTTGATCCGAAAGCAAATCGCGCTTGCCGCGGGGACATCCTCCCTTTCAATCCGTCAAAACAGCCTGCAGTTCGTCTCAATAATGATCCGGAACTTAAGCAGTTACTGCAAAGGTCTTGAGATGGACGGCATGCGTGAGCGGGAATATCTGGAATTGCTCCGTCAGGAACTCAGCAGTTTTCGAAAGTCCTTCAAGCACTGGCGAAAAAGCCTCGGAAACTAATTCCCGGCAAGGAACCCCTTACATATTCCGCCGGTACTGTCCGCCAACTTCAAAAAGCTTTTGTGTGATCTGCCCCAGGGAACACACCTTGCACACCTCCATAAGCACCTCGAACATATTCTGATTATGCACCGCAGCCTCCTGAAGTCGCTCTAGCCAGATAGTGGCTGCGTCGGCATGCTGTGTATGGACACGGGTAAGAGTTTTTATCTGGGCCTTTTTCTCCTCCTCCGTGGCCCGGATCACCTCTGCCGGGAGTATGGTGGGAGAACCC
>JARRQA010000228.1:0-3128 GCA_037382325.1 Robiginitalea sp. | reverse complement strand
CGAATGGGTGATAAAATAAAGTTTGAACTGGAATTTGTAATCCAATCTTCACCACAACTCCTGTTCCAATACCTCGCCACTCCCTCAGGCCTTTCAGAATGGTTTGCCGATAATGTTAATTCCAGGGGGGAACTATTTACCTTTATCTGGGATGGTTCGGAAGAAGTGGCAAGGCTTCTGAAACGGAAAACGGATGAGTTTGTCCGGTTTGCCTGGGAGTATAATGAGGACGATTCTTTTTTTGAGATGCGGATTATCGTGGATGAAATCACCAAAGATGTATCTCTGTTCATAACGGATTTTGCTGAGGAGGACGAACTGGAAGAAGCCAAGATGCTTTGGGAAAACCAGGTTTCGGATCTCAAGCAGGTTATCGGTTCCACCTGATGGCGTCCGAAAGGAAGTCCGTATCTTTGGCCTTGATTTTTCAAGGCTTTTTTTATGGTGAATTACAACGGGGACTTACTCCCTGAATCCAGTCATTTTTTGAACCATCAGAACCGGGGAGTACGGTTTGGGGATGCTTTGTCGGAACGTATCAGGTATACCGGTCGGGGCCTCCTGTTCTGGGAGGACCACTATTTCAGGCTTATGGCCGCCATGCGGCAGCTCCGCATGGAAATCCCAATGAACTTCACGTTGGAATTCCTCGAGGCAGAAATCCAAAAAACCCTTGTCGCCTCAGGTCATCAGAACGCTCCGGCCCTAATTGAAATCCAGATAGTGCGAAAAGGCGGGGCACACCTGCTTCCGGTAACCCAGGAGGTTTCCTATATAATTGAAACGGAAGCTTTGGAAACGGCCAAATTTACGATAGGGGGGTCCCCGTTCGTCGCAGATCTTTTCAGGGATTATTACATTCAGGCGGATGCCCTGTCCCGGCTGCCCCACCACAATAAAATCACCCATGTCCTTGCCAGTATTTTCGCGAGTGAAAACGACTTGCATACCTGCCTGTTGCTCAACCACCGAAAGGAAATGGCTGAGGGACTTCACGGAAACCTGTTCCTGAGGAAGGGAAAGCAAATTAAGACTCCGCCCCTGGACAGTGGTGGCAGCGCAGGGATCCTTAGGGGGTTTTTGCTGAAGCAGGGGTTAGCGGAAGATGGGTTTGAACTGGTTGAGGATAAGATAAGCCCTTTTGAATTGCAGCAGGCCGATGAGCTTTTTCTTCTGGATATCGTCCATGGGGTCCAGCCTATCTCCAGGTACCGAAAAGCTTCTTTTACACCGGAGGCGGCTACCAGGGTCACAGAGATTCTAAATGAAATGATTCCGGTGGAATCCTAATTAAGGCTGGGGTTCTCAGGGGCGTTGGACCATAGCAGGTATTGTCCGCCAAGTTCCATCATTTTATCCCTCCAGAAAGAATTGGCAGGCTGCTGTATGATGTCACTCTCGTATTTATTGGCGACCACGATCCAGGATTTGGAATCGAGCTCCTGATCGAGTTGCAGGGAAGCCCAGCCGGAATATCCCAGAAAGAAACGGATTTCATTTTGCCCGATCTTACCGGAGTTTACCAGCATTACCGTAACCTCAAAGTCTCCGCCCCAATAGATCCCATCGGAGATCTCCACGGAATGGGGAATGAGGTCAGGCACCTTGTGAATGAAGTAAAGGTTATCCTGTTCCACGGGTCCCCCGTTATAGACGGGGAAGGGAGCCTCGATCTCTTCGACGAGATCATTCATACTGTAATTCAGGGGTTTATTGAGTATAAAGCCTACGGAGCCTTCATCGTTGTGTTCCGCCAGGAGTACCACGGACCTGTTAAAGGAGACATCTCCTGTGAGGGAGGGCTCAGCGATCAACAATTTGCCTTTCTTGGGCTTTAAACCAATCATGCCGGTAGTAGCTTACCTTATCTAAAATAGGATTTCTCGTAATATTATCAAAATAAAAAAGGCACCCGTGATTGAGTGCCTTCAATATTGTTACGGTCCGTGTAACTTAGTTCACAGCGTCGCTGAGGTCAGATCCAGCCTTGAACTTTACTACATTTTTAGCGGGTATTTGAATCGTTTTTCCGGTAGAAGGGTTTCTTCCTTCACGAGCGTTCCTTCTTGAAACGGACCAGGAACCAAATCCTACTAGGGATACGCGATTTCCTTTTTTCAATGAGCCTTCAACATTTCCGAGGAAGGACTCCAGGGCTTTTTTTGCAGCAGCTTTGGTGATACCGGCATCAGCGGCCATAGCGTCAATTAATTCTGTCTTGTTCATAATTTAAAATAATTAAGAGTTGTTATATATTGCAAAGCGCAAACAAATTTATACGGATTTGCCGGTAACGCAAGTAAATCCGGGGGAAATCCCGGTTTTTGTTGATAACTTGGCGCCTTTGTTGATAACCCCGCCCTTTTTTCAGAAGACTTCGGGAACCCTTGTGTTGCGGGGGTTTAGCGAAAATGGGCTTCTTTTTCCAATGAAAGACCGTTAAGGATCTCCCGAACCGGCATCCTTCGCTTACCCGGCAATTGCATTTCCAGGAGTTCCAACCAGCCATTTCCGCAGGCCACAAAAAGCCGGTTGCCTTCCTGATAGAGCGCTCCGGGATTTCCATTTTTCTTTAACTCTGACGGCCTGCTTTCATAGACCTTTATCCGCTGTTGGTCCGTACCGTTTTCAAACAAGGTCCAGGCTCCTGGAAAGGGCGAAAGGCCCCTTATTTTATCGTAGGCCTGCATAGTGGGGGCTTCCCAGGAAATGCGTGTGTTTTCCCGATGTAGCTTAGGGGCGGTTTTAGGAGAGTCAATATGTTTTTGGGGACGTGTTTGTACCTGCCTGCTTTCAATCCTCCTGACGGTTTCCACTACCAATTCAGCGCCCAGCTGCATTAATCGGTCATGCAATTCCCCGGCGGTTTCCTCTGGCTGGATAGGGGTTTCTTCCTGCAGGATAATGTTACCCGTATCGATCTCCTCATCTATAAAGAAGGTGGTAACCCCGGTTTGGGTTTCCCCGTTGATGATCGCCCAGTTAAGGGGTGCCGCTCCCCGATACTCCGGGAGGAGGGAGGCGTGAAGGTTAAAAGTACCGTACTCCGGTAACCTCCATACGACCTCCGGGAGCATGCGAAAGGCGACCACTACCTGAAGATTTATTTGATATCCCCTGAGCTTCTC
>JARRQA010000227.1:0-3130 GCA_037382325.1 Robiginitalea sp. | reverse complement strand
CTTTCCGGATCCCCGGGTGGTACGCAGCGCTCATCCCCCCAAAAAAATCGTAATTCCTTCCAGGGCAGGGCCCTGGAGTACTCCCCGGCCAGCAGGTCAAACCAAACTTTTGGCGTACTTCCCCCGGAAAGGGCGATACTCCTGAAGCCCTCCTGCCTGCACCAGGTTACCAGCCGTTCCGTAAGTGCACGGGCAACCTCCGACTTTGAATCAAATACCTGAAATTCCATAGGCCTGTAATTAACTGATTACACAGAAGGCAGGGTCATCGGTCAACCGTTCTCCGGGGTTCCTCCAGCCGAAAGGCCCCTCGATAAGGTCATCCGCGTTGCTGGGGCCCCACACCCCTGCGGAATAGCCATAAGTTACCACGTCTTCTCCATCCCTCCAGTATGTGAGGATGGGGTCGACAAATTCCCAGGCCGCTTCCACTTCGTCAGCCCGGGCGTAAAGGGTGGCATCCCCCTGCATGGCATCCAGCAGCAGACGCTCATAGGCTTCCATGATCTTGCCATCCGCCAGGTTGGAGTAGTAGAAATCCAGGTTGGCACGGGCCACCTCGAACCCCTGTCCGGGGACCTTTACCCCGAACTTAATAAGCATTCCTTCATTGGGTTGTATGCGGATGATCAGCTTGTTGTCTTTGCTCTGCATGCCGGAACCCCGGAAGATCTGGTGATGGGGGGTTTTGAAATGGATCACCACTTCCGTGACCTTGGTAGGCATGCGTTTGGCGGTCCTTACATAGAAAGGCACCCCGGCCCAGCGCCAATTATCCACATAAAACTTAAGGGCGGCGTAGGTCTCGGTTTTGGAATTGGGGTCCACCCCTTCTTCCTCACGGTATCCCACCACGGACGCCCCGTTACAGCTGCCAGCCAGATACTGCCCCCGTATGGTGTTGTTGTAAATAGTTTCAGGGTCCTTCATGATCCGCAGGGATTTCAGGGCCTTGACCTTCTCATTCCGAATTTCTTCAGGCTCCGGGCCAATGGGGGGTTCCATTACCACCAGCGAAACGATCTGCAGCAGGTGGTTCTGAAACATGTCGCGAAGGGCACCCGCCCGGTCGTAATAACCACCGCGCTTTCCGACACCAACACTCTCGGCATTAGTAATCTCTACATGCCGGATGTAATTCCGGTTCCAGAGCGGCTCAAAAATACTATTGGCAAAACGGGTGACCAGCAAGTTCTGAACGGTCTCCTTCCCGAGATAGTGGTCGATTCGGTATATCTGGGATTCCCGGAAATACTTTTGCAGCCCCTGATTGAGTTTCCGGGCAGAGGCCAGGTCGTAGCCGAAAGGTTTTTCTACGATCAGACGTCTCCATCCCCCGTTTTCACAGGTTAAATCCCGGGTATGCAGGTTTCTGGCAATCGTCTCATAAAGAGAAGGCGGGGTGGACAGGTAAAAGATGAAATTCCCTCCTGTTCCTTCCTGCTTATCCAGGTCCCGAATCCTGGAAGCCAGGCCCGAATAATCTGTATCGTAGGAGGATCCCAGGTCCTGGTAAAAAACCTTCTTGGCAAATTCCTTCCTCAGACCGTGGTTCCCAACGGTCTGGGGAATGTAGGCGTTTTTGATCACCACCCGCTCCCGGAATGAAGCATCGTCCCCTTCACTGCGGCTGACTCCCAGGACAACAAATTCCTTCGGCAAGTGCTTTTCCCCGAATAAATCGAAAAGAGCCGGGATGAGTTTTCGCTCGGTAAGGTCTCCGGACGCCCCAAAAATGATCAGAAGTTGCTTGGCTGTCTTACTCATACCTGCAAATACGGCGGTCTTGACCCCTTCCCTGTTGAACGATCCTTCAAACCACTGGATAGAGGCCGCCCATAAGATATTTTCCCCTATTTTTGAAGGTTTCCGGGCGAAGATAGAACTAATTTAGCTGGGGAAAAAATCGGAATTACAAACAGGTTTCAGCACTAAAGACATTTCAGATGCAAACAAAGGATTCTTTTGAATTTGGGCTCATAGGCCTGGGGGTCATGGGACGCAACTTCATTTTAAATGTGGCTGAGAACGGTTTCAGTGCCCTGGGATACGATCTGGATCCCGAAAAAGTGGAAGCCCTCATCAGGGAAGGGGCCGGCCTGGGGCAAATCGGGGCCACCTCCAGCCTGAAATCCTTTGTTGAGGGCCTCTCCAGGCCTCGAAAAATCATGCTGCTGGTACCGGCAGGCAGCGTTGTGGACCAGGTGATTTCGGGCTTGTTGCCGGAACTCGAACCCGGAGACATCGTGGTGGATGGGGGCAATTCCCACTTTGAGGATACAGACCGCCGGGAAGCCCAACTGCGCAAAGCGGGGATTCATTTCTTCGGAGCGGGAGTTTCCGGGGGGGCGGCAGGAGCCCGCAGGGGTCCGAGTATCATGCCAGGCGGCCCGGCAGAAATATATTCCCGGTTGCAACCCATTTTTGAAGGGGTGGCGGCAAAGTACAAAGGAACACCCTGTGTGGCCTATCTCGGCCCGAAATCCGCAGGAAATTATGTCAAAATGGTCCATAATGGGATCGAATACGGTCTGATGCAACTGACCGCGGAAACCTACCAAATCCTCACACAGATCGGCGGCCACTCCAATGCAGACCTGCACAGGGTTTTTGGCCAATGGAACCAGGGGCGGCTGCAATCCTTCCTGCTGGAAATCACTTCAAAAATCTTCCTGCAAAAGGACCCACTCGGGGAGGGACAGCTCATCGATGCCATCCTGGACAAGGCCAAGCAAAAAGGCACCGGAAAATGGACTTCTCAAAATGCCATGGACCTCGGAGTTCCGGTCCCTACCATTGATATAGCCGTCAGCATGCGGGCTATATCCGCCTTTAAGGCGAAACGCATCGAAGCCGAAAAAGACTATCCCAGGCCGGAACCCCTATCTTTCGCCTCCGGGGAGTTGGAAACCCTTTGCGAAAAGGCGCTCTACTTTGCCTTTATAGCTACCTATGCCCAGGGCCTGCACCAACTTTCGGAAGCTTCCCGGGAGTATGGTTACGAGTTAAACCTGGCCACCGTGGCGCGCATCTGGAGGGCCGGATGCATTATCCGTGCGGGGGTCCTGGATGGGATCTCCGAGGCATTTGATAAGGAGGCAGGCCTGGAAAACCTGTTGCTTTCCGAACG
>JARRQA010000226.1:0-3172 GCA_037382325.1 Robiginitalea sp. | reverse complement strand
ACTTCCGGGTTTGGTACCCGGGAAAACCCGCCTGTAGTGGCGGCTTTTACCCACCACAACCCGGAGACGGAACAGGCCGGGCAGGATGATTTTCAAAACCAGAGCCTTGCCTACAGCCTGGACAAGGGCCGATCCTGGACCAAATACAAAGGCAATCCGGTATTGAAAAATGAAACCGGCGTTCGGGACTTCCGGGACCCCAAGAGTGTTTGGTACCCGCAGACCGGGAAATGGGTCATGGCCCTGGCGGTCTATGACAGGGTGGAGTTCTACGATTCACCCGACCTGAAATCATGGTCTTACCTCTCCGATTTTGGTATTCCCGGGGATACCCGCCTGTGGGAATGCCCGGACCTGTTTCCCCTGCAGGACCCTGAAACCGGGCAAACCAAATGGGTGCTCATTGTCAGCATACAGCAAAAGGCCCCCAACGGGGGGACGGGCACCTCGTATTTTATCGGGGATTTTGACGGGACCCGCTTTATCGCCAACCCGGCGGAGCAGCAGTGGCTCGACTATGGAACGGATAACTATGCCTTCGTAACCTGGGACAATACCCCAACGGGCCCGGAGGAGCGGGTTGGCATCGGGTGGATGTCCAACTGGCAGTATGCCCAAGAGGTTCCTACAGACACCTGGCGGTCTGCCATGACCCTGCCCCGGGTTTTGTCCCTCAAGAAGGGGGAAGTCAGGTACTCCCTGAGTTCAAGCCCTGTGGAGGCCCTGGAAGCCCTCAGGGGCGAACGGACAGACCTTGGCAGGCGAAACATTACCAAAGAGCAGGAGGTTTCCGGGTCTTTTTCGCCGGCCCGGTGCGAGCTGCTCCTGCATACGAATTTGGAGCAAACCTCTGCAGCCCTTTTCGGGATGACCCTTTCCAACGGGAAAGGGGACCGGCTGATCCTGGGGATCGACCGCGAAAATGGACAATAGTGGGTAGACCGCCGCCAATCCGGACCAACAGGCTTTTCGGAGGAGTTTTTCAAAGGACCTCACACGGCCCCCCTTAAAATGGAGGACCTCGAGGACTTGAGGATCTACCTGGATGTGGCCTCCCTGGAGGTGTTTGCCGGGCAGGGAGCCCTGAATTTCACGGAGATCTTTTTTCCTACGGTCCCTTTTGACACCCTCACTTTCTGGGCAGATGAGGGGGAGTGGGTTGTGGAGTCCGGTACGGTTTTCGCGCTTGAGAGAATCTGGGAAACGCCCTGATATTCACGAATACGACTGCTTCCGGGCTGATATTCGTCATACTTCGTGACCCCCTGCTGACCTATCTTTACTATTGGCATGAACCAAGACAGATCCATAAGGGCACAAGTCAGGGATTTTCTGAGCGAGACCGGGGAGCTGGCCTATTTTGCAGGCCGGTTTTTCCGGGAGGTCATCCGTCCGCCTTATGAGTTCCGCGAATTCCTCCGGCAGTGTTACCAGATGGGAAACCGGTCCCTGGTGCTGGTCCTGGTAACCGGTTTTATCATCGGCCTGGTGCTTACGCTCCAGTCCAGGCCCACCCTGATTGAGTTCGGGGCCGAATCCTGGATGCCCAATATGGTGGGCATCTCCATCGTTCGGGAAATAGGGCCGGTGATTACGGCCCTGATCTGTGCCGGGCGGATTGCCTCCGGGATCGGGGCGGAACTCGGTTCCATGCGGGTCACAGAACAAATTGACGCCATGGAAGTATCCGGAACAAACCCCTTTAATTACCTGGTGGTCACCCGGGTCCTGGCAACCACTTTTATGATCCCCCTGCTGATCATCTTCGGGGATATGATGGCCCTGTATGGCTCTGCCCTGGTGGAGTACTTTAAGGGAGGCATGAGCTTCCAGCTGTACTTCAACAAGGTCTTCAATGCCCTTTCCTACGGGGATTTTATCCCGGCCACCGTCAAGTCTTTTTTCTTTGGGTTTGTCATTGGCCTGGTGGGCTGCTATAAAGGGTATTACAGTAAAAAGGGTACGGCAGGCGTCGGGAAAGCGGCCAACACTGCTGTGGTAACGGCTTCCCTGCTGGTATTCTTTGTGGATTTTATGGCCGTCTTTATCTCGGATATTTTTTACGATCTCTGAAAACGTGGAAACCAGGACAAAACATACAAAGGCCAAAAAACCCGGGACCGGGAAAACGGAGGTCATCCGCATTCGGGATCTCTGCAAGAGCTTCGGGGAAAACCACGTACTGAGGGGGTTTAATTTGACGCTTTACGAGGGGGAAAACCTGGTGGTCATGGGAAAATCCGGCTCCGGGAAATCCGTGATGATCAAATGCCTGGTAGGCCTTATGGAACCCGATCAGGGTCTGGTAGAGGTACTCGGAAGGGATATTTCCAGCCTGGAACAACAGGAACTGGACCGCCTCCGCTCAGACATCGGCTTCCTGTTCCAGGGGAGTGCCCTGTATGATTCCATGACGGTACGGGAAAACCTTGAATTCCCGATGCGCAGGCACAAGGAGAAGCTCGGGCCTATTCGCGATACGCTGCCCCTGGTGATGGAAGCACTCGAAAATGTGGGCCTTGCCCATGCGATAGACCTGATGCCGGAAGAACTGTCCGGGGGTATGAAGCGGCGGATAGCTTTGGCCCGGGCCCTGATCCTGAAGCCGAAGCTGATCCTCTATGATGAACCCACCAGCGGCCTGGACCCGATTACCTCCAAGGAGATCATCGAGCTGATGCGGAATATCCAGCGGAAGTACGGGACCGCCTCCCTGATCATCACCCACGATGTGGACTGCGCCAGGGTCATTTCCAAACGGATCCTGCTGCTGGTGGACGGAACCAATTACGCGGAGGGGACCTTTGCGGAGCTCTCCTCGAGCACGGACCCGAAAGTGGAAGCATTCTTTAAAAAGTAAGCCATGGGAAAATCAACGTCACAATACGTAAAACTGGGGGTGTTCGTCATTCTGGGAAGCCTGCTTATCCTGGTGATGGCCTACCTGATCGGGAATGAACAGAACGTTTTCCGGTCCACTTTCCGGATCAGCGCGGTCTTCAAGAATGTAAACGGGCTGCAGGAAGGCAACAATGTCCGGTATTCGGGCATCAGTGTAGGGGTGGTTAAGGGCATCGAGATGGAGAACGATACCAGCATCCGCGTGTATATGCAGATTGAAGAAAGCATGCTGGCCCATATCAAGGACGATGCGGTGGCCATGGTGGGCTCC
>JARRQA010000225.1:5979-11189 GCA_037382325.1 Robiginitalea sp. | reverse complement strand
AGGGAGGATGGCTGAGCCAGAGGAAATTGTGTCAGCCGTAGAGGAGTACCTGCGGGCGGGGCAACCCCTTCTAGGAAAAAAATTTCTGATTACCGCGGGACCCACTCAGGAGGCGATTGACCCGGTCCGCTTCATCGGGAATCATTCCAGTGGCAAATTGGGCTTTGCCCTGGCATCGGCCGCCGCCGAACTTGGCGCATCTGTTACGCTCATCAGCGGTCCCACCCACCTGGAGGCAGATCCCGGCATACACCTGATCCGGGTCACTTCAGCCCTGGAAATGTATACCCAGGCCGTTAATGCCTTCCCGGAAACGGATGTGGTGATTGGCGCTGCAGCGGTGGCGGATTACAGACCGGAAAAACAGGCCCGGCATAAACTGAAAAAGGAAGGGGAATCTCTGGAATTGAAGCTCGTGCGGAATCCGGATATCATCGCAGCGCTCGGGGAGCAGAAAACCACCCAGTTTGTGGTGGGTTTTGCCCTCGAAACCCGGAACGAGCTGGAATACGCCAAAGGTAAACTGCGGGAGAAACACCTGGACGCCGTGGTCCTGAACTCCCTGAAGGATGCAGGAGCGGGCTTTGGGGCTGAGACCAATAAAGTGACCTTCATAGACAAGAATTTGGAGATTACGCCGTTTGAATTAAAAACCAAGGCCGAGGTGGCCCGGGATATCCTGCATGAGATTTACAAACGCCTTCCGAAATAATACGCTGGTCCTGCTGGCGGGACTCCTGTATCTGCTACCCCTGCAGGCCCAGGAACTAAATTGCGTGGTGACGGTCAATTCGGATCAGGTCTCACAAACGAATCAACAGGTATTTACAACCCTGGAGCGGTCCCTGACGGAATTCGTCAACAAGACCCGTTGGACGAATCAGGTGTACCGCGAAAACGAACGGTTGAACTGCCGGATTTTTATTACGGTGACCAATTTCGAATCGAGTCGGTTCCAGGCCACGATACAGTTGCAGTCCTCCAGGCCCGTTTTCAATTCCTCCTATGAAACCCCGGTTTTCAATTACAAGGACGATCAGTTCAATTTCGAGTATATAGAGTACCAGCCCCTGGTGTTCAATGAGAATGTATTCAATTCCAATCTCGTGGGGGTGATTTCCTATTACGTCTACGTCATGCTCGGGCTGGATGCCGATACCTTTCAGCTGGAAGGGGGAACGGATCACTACAAAAAGGCCCAGGGGATTGTCACCCAGGCCCAGGGAAGCAATTACGCGGGGTGGGGGCAGACCGCCTCGGACAACAGGACCCGGTTCCAGCTGGTGGACAACCTGCTGTCAAACACCTTCCGGGAATACCGGATCGCCCTTTACAACTACCACCGGAAGGGCCTTGATATCATGGCGGACAACAACAGTACCGGAAAACAAATCATCGCCGGCTCCCTGAGGCTTTTCGAAACCCTGATACAGCGCCGGCCCAACGCCTTCCTGATCCAGACCTTTTTCGATGCCAAGGCAGAAGAGATCCAGAATATCTTTTCCGATGGCCCCAAGGTGGATATCGTCCAGCTGAAAGAGACCCTGAACCGGGTGGCTCCTTTCTATGCGAGTACCTGGAATCAAATTACCTACTGACCGCAGTTTTTTACAGTCGTATCCGTTATCTTTACAGCACCAAAAACCCAATAGGTGCTGTCCCGTTTATCCATACAAAATTACGCCCTGATCGATGACCTCCAGGTCAGTTTCTCCGAAGGTTTTACGACCATAACTGGGGAAACCGGAGCCGGGAAATCCATTCTGCTGGAGAGCCTTTCCCTGGTGCTGGGCAAGCGGGCGGACCGGTCTGCCCTTCGAGATCAGCAGCGCAAATGCATCGTGGAAGCCGAATTTTCCCTGGAGCGCTATCCGGCCCTCCAGGCGTATTTCACGGAACAGGACCTGGATTACGATACGAATACCATCCTGAGACGGGAAATTAACCCCAGTGGTAAATCCCGGGCCTTTGTCAATGACAGCCCGGTAACCCTGGATGTACTGTCCGGACTTGGCAAGCGCCTTGTCGACGTGCATTCGCAGCACCAGACCCTGGAACTTACGGACCAGGATTTTCAGCTCCATGTGGTGGATGCCCTGGCCGGAAATGCGCCCCTCCTTAAAAATTACCGGGAGAAAAGGGAGACCTTCCTGCATAATCAACGGCAGCAGGAGGAACTCAGAAACCAAAGGGATTCCGCTTTCAGGGACCAGGATTACAATGCGTTTTTGCTCGAGGAACAGGACAGGGCGGAGCTACAGCCGGGCATGCTGGAAGCACTCGAGGAGCGGTATGCCAGACTGAACAATGCAGAACAAATCATGGAAACCCTCGGCAACGCAGTTCAGCTTTGCCAGGAGGAGGAATACGGCCTGCTCTCCCTGCAGGGGCGCCTCAGGCAACTCAGCAGCAGGCTTTCCGAATTTGGCACCTCCTTTAAGGACATGCATGACCGGATCCAGTCCCTCTTTATCGAAACCGATGACATCTCACAGGAGTTGGAGCAACTCCTGGAAGACCAGGAGGCGGATCCCAGGGAGTTGGAACTAGTGGGGGAAAAAGGTTGCACGCACCGTCGACCTGGACCAGGAAATAGCCGATCTGGAAAGCGACGTGGCTGCGCTTGAAAAGGACCTGGAAAATCTTTCACAACAGCTGCACCAGAAACGGGCCGGGGTGCTTCCCGACTTTACCGACCAGCTTGTAAGACAACTTTCCGTCCTGGGAATGCCAAATGCCTCCTTCAAATGGCGTCTTATTCCCCGTGAGGGATTTGGCCAGTCGGGCAGGGACTCCCTGGAATTGCTTTTTACCGCCAACAAAGGCGGACAATACGGACTGCTCAAAAAAACGGCTTCCGGGGGCGAATTGTCCCGGATAATGCTGACCATTAAGGCCGTACTGGCCTCTTACGAACCCCTGCCCACCATGATGTTCGATGAGATCGATACCGGGGTTTCGGGGGAAATATCCAGCCGCATGGCTGACATTATGAAGAAAATGTCGCGCCACATGCAGATTTTTGCCATAACCCACCTGCCTCAGGTGGCCTCCAGAGGACATCGGCAATTCAAAGTGTATAAGGAGGACCGGCAGGGGCAGACCTATACCCGTATGAAGCCCCTGAACGAGGAGGAACGATTGCAGGAACTCGCCCAGATGCTCGGCGGGGGCGGCACTTCGGATGCAGCCCTAACGCACGCCAGGGAGTTACTCAACTAAGGGAGTGGGCGGGCCCGCCAGATCCCCATGTAATTCGTGCCGCTTATAACTTCTTTTTTAAATATCTTTGGTGCGTCTAACCATAATCAGATGCCATGGGCTACAATCTACTGAAAGGGAAAAAAGGAATTATTTTTGGAGCGCTGGACGAGCACTCCATCGCCTGGAAAACGGCAGAGCGGGTACACGAAGAAGGAGGCTCTTTTGTCCTCACCAATGCGCCTATCGCCATGCGGATGGGGAAAATCAATGAACTGGCCGAGAAAACGGGATCCGAAATCATACCCGCCGACGCGACCAGCGAGGAAGACCTGGAAAAACTGGTCTCCCAAACCATGGAGATTCTGGGTGGGAAGCTCGATTTCGTACTACACTCCATCGGGATGTCGGTAAATGTGCGGAAAGGGCGGCACTACACAGACGAAAAATACGATTTCACGACAAAGGGCTGGGATGTTTCTGCCCTCTCCTTCCACAAGGTAATGCAGTCGCTTTATAAGGCAGACGCCATGAATTCCTGGGGGAGTATTGTAGCCCTGACCTATATGGCAGCGCAACGCACCTTTCCGGACTACAACGACATGGCGGACAATAAGGCCTATCTGGAATCCGTGGCCCGGAGTTTCGGGTATTTTTTCGGGAAGGAAAAACAGGTGCGGGTCAATACGATTTCCCAGTCCCCAACCCCGACCACCGCTGGTAAAGGGGTTACCGGGTTTGACGCCTTTATCAATTACGCGGAGAAGATGTCGCCCCTGGGCAATGCCACAGCCCTGGAATGCGCCAATTATACCGTGAGCCTGTTCTCGGATCTTACCCGAAAGGTCACCATGCAGAACCTGTATCACGACGGGGGCTTTTCTTCCACTGGCGTCAGTCAGGAGATTATCGACACCTTCGCGGAATAAGGCACCTTAGTTAAGATCGTAAGGCCATCCAGTACGGATGGCTTTTTTATAAGCGTTTATGGATTTGCGATTTTCATTTGTGGTCCCGGTATACAACCGGCCGGACGAAACCCGGGAGCTCCTTGAGAGTCTTTCCCGGCAGGATTTCGGGCAGCCCTTTGAGGTGGTAATCGTCGAGGACGGGTCCCGGGTAACCTCCCGGGCTGTCGTAGGCCAGTACAGGGACCAGCTCCAGATCGCCTATTACCAAAAGGAAAACACGGGCCCGGGAGATTCCCGGAACTTCGGGATGAGAAAGGCTTCGGGCACCTACTTTATCCTGGTCGATTCCGATTGTATCCTGCCACCGGAGTATCTACAGCAAGTCTCTGAGGCCCTCAAAAGGGAGTATCTGGATTGTTACGGGGGCCCGGATGATGCCCATCCCTCTTTCAATGCCCTTCAGCAGGCGATCAGCTTTACGATGACCTCGGTCCTGACCACAGGGGGCATTCGGGGGAAAAAGATCGCCCGCGATTTTCAGCCGCGTAGTTTCAATATGGGGATCTCCCGGGAGGCTTTTGAGGCCAGCGGTGGATTCGGAAACATCCATCCCGGGGAGGATCCCGACCTGTCACTGAGACTGAAAAAGCTCGGGTACTCCCTTGGTTTTATACCCGGTGCCCGGGTCTATCACAAGCGCAGGATCGATTTTCCCTCTTTCTTCAGGCAGGTACACAAATTCGGGTTGACCCGCCCCATCCTGAACAGATGGCACCCGGGAACTTCCCGTATCTCCTACTGGTTCCCCTCTTTATTCCTCGGGGGGCTTCTTCTGGCCCTGGTATTGCCTTTGGTTTGGCGGGATCCGCGTGCCTGGTATCCGGCTGTTCTCGGGGGGTTGTATCTGTTGGCTGTGGGAATCGGGGCCGGGATGAAGACCCGGAGTATCAAAGCTGCCTTCCTGGCCCCTGTGGCGATACTGGTGCAATTTGCGGGCTATGGTCTGGGTTTTCTTAAATCCACCATCTTGCTTACCTTTAGTAGGAAAAAACCGGAGGATTTGTTTCCCCGGTTATATTTCAAACCCTGAGCCTTGAT
>JARRQA010000225.1:0-5973 GCA_037382325.1 Robiginitalea sp. | reverse complement strand
CCCGGAGGAAATCGGGGTACGCATCAGGGCCAATGGATTTCGACTGCTGGGGTACCAGCTTAGCCCAAAGACCGTGAAAATCGACCTTAGAGATGCCAGGGAATCCCGCAGGGGGTCCTATATAAGCCCCCAGTCCTACAGAGAGCAGATTGAACGGCAACTCGGGCAGGGGATCGGGCTGCTGCAGCTCCCTTCGGATACGATCTTTATGAATTTTCAGCAGCTCCGTTCCAAAACAGTACCCGTACGCGTACAGGCCAGTCTTGATTTTGCCCAGAATTATATGTTGGACGGGGACCTGAAAGTGGAACCGGATCAGATTCAATTGCTGGGGCCGCCCGGGGAAATCGACAGCATTGATGAAGTCCGTACAGAAGCAATTTCCCTGAAAGACCAGAAGAGCGACTTCCAGGTGGAGCTGGGCCTGGAGGAGGCGAAAACCTACCGGCATACCGAATTTTCGGTTGACCAGGTCCAGGTCTCCGGTCGGGTATTCCGGTTTTCAGAAACCGTGGTGGAAGTTCCGGTGGAGGTGATCGGGGTTCCGGAGGGGATTGACATACAAACCTTCCCGGAGGCCGTTGGGGTTCTTTGCAAGGGAAAGATCGCCGGATTGAAAGGGTTACGGCCGGAGGATTTCCACCTGGTAGCGGACTACAGCGCCCCTGAATCTGAAACGGGCCACTTAATGCTCTCCCTTACAACCCAGCCTGAAGAGGTTTACCAGGCGCAGTTACTGGAGCCTTCTGTGGAATTTATCATCAGGAGGGAATGATGCGGGTAGGGCTTACCGGGGGAATCGGCAGCGGTAAAACCACTGTGGCGGGCTATTTCAGGGACCTGGGGGTTCCCGTTTACAATTCTGACCAGCGTGCCAGGGATTTAATGGAAGCGGATGAGGGACTCAAGGTGGCTATTTCCGGTCTCCTCGGTCCCGGGGCCTATGGGGATGCAGGGTTGAATCGGGCATTTATCGCCTCCCGGGTTTTTAAGGACAAAGCCCTCCTGGAACAACTCAACACCCTGGTCCATCCGGCAGTCCGGAAGGACTTTCTCGCCTGGGCGTCACAGCAGCACGCCCCCTATATCCTGCAGGAGGCAGCCATCCTTTTCGAGAATGGGGCATACAAGGGGTTTGACAGGATGATCCTGGTAACCGCACCCAGGGAGATGCGAATCCGTCGTGTGATGGAGCGGGATTCGGTCTCAAGGGAATCTGTGTTGGCGCGCATGGAAAATCAATGGGAAACTGCCAAAAAAAGACCCCTGGCGGATTATGTGATTGAAAATAGCGATCTGGAAAAAACACGTCTCCAGGTCGCGCATATTCATAGCGAACTCCTGCAATTATCTGGGATTGAGCCGTCTCCGTAGTGTTAAGGTTCAGTTAAACCACCCCGGCCCTAAATGTTAAATTTTTACTTTTACCTAAGACGATGAATAGAAGGTTATTTGTTCTGCTGGTCGTTCTGATGAGCCTTTCCCTTGTCGGGATTATCGCAGTACAGCTATACTGGATCAAGAGTTCGGTGGAAGATAAGGAGGACCAGTTCTCCAATACGGTCACCGAAGTCCTCAGCAATGTGGCAGAGAGCATAGAGGAACGCGAAATGAAAGAGTATTCGGAGCGCTTCCTCAACCTCAAGGATAGTGTCGGGGATTTGAAAAGCACCCACCTTAGCAATATCTTCTTCATCGACCGCGATCTGAATTCCAATGAAATCCTGTTCTATTCCCACGGGATTCTCGAGGAAGATTACGATATCGCATCCACGTTCTTTGACAATAGCAACCCGACGGATACCACTACCATCAAGAATTACACCAGCCGCCGGACGAAAACCATATTCCGGGAAGAATATGGCTTTGATGGGAAGTCCTATAAATTGAGCCCCATTGAAAAATGGGAGAAAGTAGGAGGTATATCCGCCATGGAAAAGGCCATGTTTGACGATGTATACAGGGTTTATGCAAACCGTGTTCCCATCCACGAACGCGTCAGCAGGGAGGAAATCGAACTGCGACTGGACCAGGAACTGGAGAACAGGGGCCTGGACATCGACTATGAATACGGGGTTTACAGCCGGGGGCTACCCACCAAGGTCAAATCGCCTAAATTCAGGTTTGACAAGAACAGTTTTTACCGCGCTCCGATTTTCAGGGACAGCGAGGGCAATACGGATTTCGCCCTGCTGATTTCATTTCCCAGGAAAAAGAAGTTCCTGTTGCGGTCCGTACTCGGAATGGCAGTGCTGTCGCTCCTTTTCACGCTCATTATTATGGTCGCCTATGCAAGTGCCATCTATCAGTTGATCCGCCAAAAGCAGATCTCCGAAATAAAGACGGATTTCATCAACAACATGACCCACGAGTTCAAAACGCCGATCGCTACGATTAACCTGGCAGTTGAGGCCATAAAAAATCCGAAAATCATGGGTGATACGGAGAAGGTTTACCGGTACCTCACCATGATCAGGGACGAAAACAAACGGATGCATGCCCAGGTGGAGAACGTCCTGCGGATTTCCAAACTGGAAAAGAACCAGCTGGATATCAGTAAGGAACGCGTGGATGCCCACGACATAATAAGAAAGGCTATTACCCATGTGGAGCTCATCGTACAGGACAGGGGCGGGTATATCAGGACGCATCTGGATGCAGAGCGGTCCGACGTACTGGCCAACGAGACCCATTTTGGCAACGTGATTGTCAATATCCTGGACAATGCAGTAAAGTATTCCACTGATTCGCCCAGGATTGATGTATTCACGGAGGTTGCCAAAAATTACCTGATCATCCGGATCCAGGACCAGGGGGCAGGAATGTCCAAGGCTGTTCTGAAACGGATTTTTGAAAAATTCTACCGGGAACATACCGGAGATATTCACAATGTAAAAGGACACGGGCTGGGTCTGGCCTATGTAAAGAAAATAGTAGAAGATCACCAGGGAGAGGTCTATGCGGAAAGCGAGAAAGGCAAAGGCAGTACTTTCTTTATCAAACTCCCGTTAATTTAAACAATTATGGAAACAGCAAATAAGAAAATACTTTTGGTGGAAGACGATCCGAATTTTGGGATTGTATTAAAGGACTATTTGTCCATGAACGATTTTGATGTCGTCCTCGCCATATGGAGGGCTTCGAAAAGTTCAAGAAGGAGAATTTTGACGTCTGTATCC
The DNA here is from genome assembly GCA_037382325.1 of Robiginitalea sp. Taxonomy (GTDB): domain Bacteria; phylum Bacteroidota; class Bacteroidia; order Flavobacteriales; family Flavobacteriaceae; genus Robiginitalea. Next base: position 2,794 of record JARRQA010000225.1, on the reverse strand, counting down.
TGGACGTGATGATGCCCTACAAGGACGGATTTACCCTGGCCAAGGAAATACGTGAAAAAAACGAGAGCATCCCGATCATCTTCCTGACGGCCAAGACGATGAAAGAGGATGTGCTAAAGGGATATAAGGCTGGTGCTGATGACTACCTGCACAAACCTTTTGACTCTGAAGTACTTCTGGCAAAGCTTAAAGCAATTCTTCAGCGTAAGGCATCCAATAATCTGGCAGACAGCAAGCAATACGAATTCCAGATAGGTAATTTCCACCTGAATTCGAAGCTTCGCTTTCTCAAATACAAGGACGAAGAACCCAATAAGCTGTCCCCCAAGGAAAATGAGTTGCTCAGGTTGCTGGCCCTGCATGAGAACGACCTCATGCCCAGGGAACTGGCCCTTACCAAAATCTGGAGGGATGACAACTATTTTACCTCCCGGAGTATGGATGTCTATATCGCGAAACTCCGGAAATATCTGAAACGGGATGATACGGTGGAGATCCTGAATATTCATGGGGAAGGGTTCCGCCTGGTGGTAAAAACAGACTCCGAAAAATCTAATTCTAAATAGGAATGTCTAAAGGGGTGGGGCCCCTCCCCTGAGATGCTCTAAAACCTTTTCAAGGGCCTGTTCCGGGTTCAACCTCACCGGTATGTGGATCCCATATGCCGGCGGTTCCAGCGTCTCGAACTGGGACTTCAGCAGGGTAGCAGGCATAAAATGACCTTTCCTGTTTTGCAGACGTCTGTACAGTTCCTCGTAGCTACCTTGGAGATATACCCAAATGGCCTTCCCTTCCAGACCCTCTTCCAATAGTTTCCGATAGGCCTCTTTCAGGGCCGAACAGGCAATAACCGCCCCGGTATCCTGTCGTGCCCTGGCCAGTTCGCTGAGGCGCAGCAGCCAGCCGCGCCGGTCTATATCCTCCAGAGGGATTCCTGCCGACATCTTGCGAATGTTTTCCGGAGGGTGGAAGTCATCCCCGTCGAAGAAAGGGATGCCCAGTCGTCTGGCGAGATTTTTCCCGAGGGTCGTCTTCCCACTCCCGGATACCCCCATCACGTAGTAGATTTTATCCGTCGTCCCCATCGGTCGCTGTTTTCATTTTGGCATCGATATATCGAATTACCTGCTTTTCCGGGGCGTTGTAGGCCACCCAGTGAATTTCAGGATCTCTCCGCAGCCAGGTGCCCTGCCTTTTGGCAAATCTCCGGGTATTTTTCTTTATTTCCTGCACGGCTGTCTCCAGATCCCATCTGCCCTCGAAGTAGTCGAATAGTTCCTGATACCCCACGGTCTGCAGGGCCGCCAATTCCCGAAAGGGAAAAAGGGCCCTGGCCTCCTCCAGAAGCCCGGCCTCCATCATGCGGTCCACCCGGCTTTCGATCCGCTGGTATACGATTTCTCTGTCGGCCTGCAGGGCCAGAGGGATATGCGTGAAAAAACCGGGAGCTTTCCGGTTGCCGATAAAGGAACTGAACGGCTTCCCGGCCCCCAGGCAAATTTCCAGGGCGCGGATCAGGCGGTGCGGGTTGTTGAGGTCTACCCGCCTGTGGTATGCCGGATCCTTTTCAGCCAAAAGTCTCTGAAGAGGACCAACCCCACTCTTTTCATACCGGGCTGTCAGTTCCTTTCGGATCTGGGGGTCGACTTTCGGGAATTCATCCAGCCCTTTAGTGATGGCATCCAGATAGAGCCCGCTGCCCCCGGCCAGGATCAAAAGCCGGTGATGCTGGAACAGTTCCTGCATCCGGTCAAGTGCCTCTCGTCTGAAATCCCCCACAGAATAAGAGCCATGAATGGATCTGTGCTGGATAAAGTGGTGGGGGGCGGCCTGGAGTTCTTCCCGGGAGGGAACGGCTGTCCCTATGTGCATCTCCCGGTAAAACTGGCGGGAATCCACAGAGAGAATTTCAGTGTTGTAGTGCCGGGCGAGCCGGATCGCCCAATCCGTCTTTCCTATCCCGGTGGGCCCTGAAATCGAAACGAGGAAGTTTTTCATTTCAGCGGTTCTCCGCAGTTATAGCAGTATTTTGCATCGTCCCGATGGCCCTCCACAGAACAGTTCGGGCACGACTGCGTATTGATGTGCACCCATGCCCCCTCGTCCTCCGTTTTGGAGTCTTTTCCGTGCCGTGCAAATTCCACGGTTACAATCCCCGTAGGTACCGCGATGATCCCGTAACCCAGGATCATCACCAAGGTCGCTATAAGCTGTCCGATATTGGTTTGGGGTGCGATATCCCCGTAGCCTACGGTGGTCAGCGTCACAATGGTCCAGTAGATACTTCTGGGGATGCTGGTAAAGCCCGCCTCATCGCTCTCGATCAGGTACATCAGGGTGCCCAGGATCACAGAGAGGATCAGCACCACATAGATAAATACGGCGATCTTGGCCCGGCTTGCTTTGAGCGCCTTCCCCAGTTGGGAAGCCTCCCCGATAAATTGTACGAGCTTCAGAATCCGGAAGATCCGCAAAAGCCGGAGAGCTCTTACCGCCAGGAAGACCTGGGAGCCGGCTATGATGTAGGAGAGATAAAGCGGGATGGTCGAAAGAAAGTCGATAATTCCGTAGAAGCTGAAAATATAGGTGGAGGGTTTGCGGATACAGATAATGCGGGCGATGTATTCGACGGTAAAGAAGATGGTTATGACCCATTCACAAGCGAGCAGGAGGTCGTGGTATTGGGCATCGATCCGATCCACGCTCTCGAGCATTACCAATACCACGCTGATCAGGATCACGAAGATCAGGATAAGGTCGAACCATTTACCCATGGGGGTGTCCGCCTCGTAAA
>JARRQA010000224.1:0-3216 GCA_037382325.1 Robiginitalea sp. | reverse complement strand
TTCAGGAAATTATCTGAAGCGAAAAAGGTATCTGCCGCATAGGGACCGAAAACCAGGTGTTTGTTCTCCACGAGTTTTTGAAGGGTGGGTTTGAGCACCTCTTCATCTTCCCTGCCGATTACACCTTCATCCCCGCTGTGGGGATTGATCCCCAAAACGGCAATTTTGGGAGCATCGACGGCAAAATCACGTGCCAGGGAATTTTCCATCGCCTTTATCTTTTCCACAACCCTCTTTTCGGTGATCAGGGATGGGGCGTCCCTGACCGGGACGTGGTCCGTGATCAGGCCAACCTTGAGCGTGTCTGTCACCATGAACATGAGGCTTTCCCCTCCCAGTTCACGGGCGAGGTAATCCGTATGCCCCGGGAATTTAAATGTCTCGCTCTGTACCGTCTTTTTGTTGATAGGCGCTGTGACCAGGACATCGACCGCCTCTTCTTTAAGGGCCTCTGTGGCAGCTTTTAGCGACCGGATAGCATATTCCCCTGCTTCCTCTGTTGGCTTCCCGAATGCAATCTCCGGAGAGTCCTTCCAGACGTTCACCACATTGACCTTTCCCTCAATGGCCTCGGAGGCATCCGGGATCCCGTGAAATTTAAGACTCAGGCCGAATTGGTTTTTCAGAAAGGTAATCGTCTTGTTGGAGGCAAAAATGACCGGGGTACAAAAATCGAGCATACGGGGATCCTCAAAGGTCTTCAGGGCCACCTCCCCACCGATTCCGTTGAGGTCGCCAATCGAAATTCCCACTTTTATATTCTCCTCCGTATCCTGCATGAAGTTGTACCTTTGTTAGCGAACAGAAAGTCCAAAATTACTTAATTTCCACGTACTATGTTTACCGGGATCATCGAAACCATGGGGAGAATATCGCGTCTTGAAAAAGACCGCGGCAACCTGCACATCACTATCCAATCCGACATCGCACGGGAATTGAAAGTCGATCAAAGCCTCGCCCACAACGGGGTCTGCCTTACCGTGGTGGCCGTAGATGGAGACCAGTATACGGTTACTGCCATTGAGGAAACCCTGCAGAGGAGTAACCTGGGTACCCTCGAGGTTGGGAGCCATGTCAACCTGGAGCGGGCCATGGTCCTCGGAGCCCGCCTGGACGGGCACCTGGTTCAGGGGCATGTGGACCAAATGGCGCGGTGTAGGCGGGTAGAAGAGGCCGATGGCAGCTGGGTCTTCCACTTTGAATACGAAACCGGGCCCGGAGGGATCACCATTGAAAAGGGCTCTATTACGGTGGACGGGGTCAGCCTGACCGTCGTGGATTCCGGACCGGGCACATTTAGTGTGGCCATCATACCCTATACCTATGAGCACACCCGTTTCGGGGAGTACCGGGAAGGAAGCCTGGTGAACCTGGAGTTCGACATGATCGGCAAATATGTATCCCGCCTGCTAAAAGGTTATGCCTCCTAGACTTTGATAAAGATCTTCTTCCTGTACATCCACCATCCCAAAAGGAGGTAAAAGCCCATTACAGAGAGGCCGTAGAGGAGGGAAGAGAATTCAAGGGGCAGTCCCTCGTACACATAGATGGTATTGAAAAGCCAGCCATGAAGGCTTTCTCCCTCTCCCACCTGAATCAGGTAGAAGAGCTTGGAGATAAAACTGGAGAGGAAATAAACCGTTATGGCATTCGCCCCTGCATAACTGAAAATGCTGCCAAAGCGAACCCCTTTAACATCCGTCAGGTAGTAAATCAACGCCAGCACAATATTGGCCCAACCCGCGGTTACCAACACAAAACTGCTGGACCAGAGGGCCTTGTTGATGGGAAAGACCGGGTCCCAGAGGTGGCCGAGCACGAGAAGGGCGCCGCCCATCAGCAGCATCTTACGAACCTTCTGCGTCTGCTTGGAGACCAGCAGCAGCCCTGTGAAAATCCCCAGAAGGGACGTTGCGATAGATGGTAAAGTGCTGAGCAGCCCTTCCGGGTCATAGTCTTCTTTATACATATGGGTTCCGAAGACCTGAAGGTCGATATAATTCGCCCAGTTGTTCGGCGCCCGTTCAAAAGTGGGCGCCTGCCCCTGAAGTGGAATAAAGCCCATCCAGATCCAGTAGCCCAGCAGGATGACTATTACCACGCCCACAAGGGTCTTCCAGTTTGTGTTCAGGAATAGAATGGCTGCCGCAAAAAACACCACCCCAATGCGTTGCAGCACCCCGGGGAAGCGGATTTCCCCAAAAGGTTCGATAAAGGGAAAGGTAAGGGTGAAAGCCCCCAGAAAAAGCCCCAGCCCGATCAATTTAAGGCTGCGGATACTGATCTTGCGGTAAACCGCGGGGCCAGGTTGTTTATTCCGGTAGGCAAATACAATAGAGGTGCCCACGATAAAGAGGAAAAATGGAAAAACCAGGTCCGTTGGGGTATACCCGTGCCATTTGGCATGCAAGAGGGGCGGATAGACCGCCGACCAGATACCTGGTGTATTGACCAAAATCATCAGGGCAATGGTTAATCCCCTGAAAATGTCTACGGAAATTACACGCTGTTTCATAGTATATCACCTTTGATTTGATTCCAGATTCGGCTCAGGTACCAGCCTGAAAGCACTACCACTACCGTCAGAGCAGCCGCAATGCCATAATGGCCATAAATCCAGTTGCCCGTGGCAAACATAGTGCTGTATACAAGCACACAACCCAGCAACATGGCGAGGATGCCCGAGGGCACGGTCCATTTCTTCCCTTCATCCACGGGTTCCCCTGCGGCCCTGGCCTGAGCTGTCACATTCCGCCAACCGGGGCCCCCGGGTTGTATCTTTCGGTAAAACCGCCTGAGGGTTTCCGGCCGCTCCGCAGGGGTGGCAAAGGTAACTGCCACCCATATTACCGTGGTAACCAGTACCACCAGGGGGAACCTGGACCAGGCGGGAAGGATGGGGTCCAATAGAATCCCGGCACTGTTTTCCCCTCCGAAGAGGAACACGCCCAGGTCTGTAAAATTAAAAAGGATGGAAATAACTCCGGAGGAAAACATGGCCGAGATCTCGCTCCATGCATTGATGCGCCACCAGAACCAGCGCAGGATAAAAATAAGACCCGTGCCCGCCCCAAACATCAGGATTATATCAAAGAGCTGAAGTGCATTGGTCAGGTATAAGGCCAGTACAGCACTGCAGACCATCAAGACTACGGTGGTGATCCTTCCAACACCGACAAGTTCCCGTTCCGAGGCCTTTGGGTTAACCTGTTGTTT
>JARRQA010000223.1:0-3239 GCA_037382325.1 Robiginitalea sp. | reverse complement strand
CCGCTGATCACCCCGTCGCTGAACGCCTGCATTTGCCTGCGGGCCTCATACACTTCTTTTACGATGTCTTGCCCATCCAGCATCAGGGAGTCATCCGCTTCAGCACGAAGCGCTGTATGAAGCACAGCCCTGCCCTCCGTTTCGTTGATAGGCTCCCCGTTGAAGTAACTTTCTATGGCTGCTTCCAGGCCGCATTCACGGGCAAGGTTTTCCAACAGCTCCATTGTTTTCGGATCCACGCGGTTCTTGGAATAATCCACCAGGAATCCGTTCCACCGGATACTGAAACGGGCGGCCCTTTCAGGGTCCGTGGCAAAAAGTTCTTTAAGATGTTCGGATTTTATCTGCTCGTAGTGTTCCTGCAGGTTCTTCCAGCTACCGGTCTGGGCTGGATTAATTCTCGGTAAGGGCATGTTCCGTTTCATTAAGCGTTAACAGATCCTGCATTTCCCCGGACGGGTGGTAGGGAATGCAATCCAACTGCTCCCTGATTTGGGCGATATACTTGAAATAGGCCGGACGAAGCGGTTCGGCCAGGGGATCTGCTGCAGGTAGTTTCTCCCTTAAGGGGTCTACCTGACGACCGTTCTTCCAAAAGCGATAGCAAACATGGGGGCCGCTGGTATTTCCAGTCATTCCAATCCATCCGATCACATCGCCCTGACGGACGTATTCCCCCTGTTTGACTTTCTGCGCTTTCATATGCAGGTATTGGGTGCTGTAAGTACCATTGTGCCGGATTTTCACGTACTTTCCATTGCCCCCTCGGCGGCGGGATTCCGTGACCACCCCGTCTGCCGTGGCGAGGATGGGTGTACCGATGGGCGCCGCGTAATCCGTGCCTTTGTGCGGCCGGACCTTGTAACCGTAATACCGAATTCTTCGTTTTAGGTTGTAACGGGAAGACAGACGCCCGAATTTCAAAGGCGCCCTCAGGAAAGTCCGCCTCAGGTTATTGGCTTCCTCATCGTAGTATTCCTTGACGTCCAGGGAATCGTTGTGGTAGGAAAAGGCATAGAAAGGTTCCCCGTTATGCTCGAAATAAGCTGCCTCAATAGGGCCCACCCCTGCATATATGCTGTCGTTGATATACTTTTCCGAAAAGATGATCTTGAATTTGTCCCCGGGGTTGAGTTTGAAAAAGTCAATGGTCCAGTCATAGATCTGAGACAAGTCATAGGTGAGGTAGTAATCCAGACCCTGTTCCACAATCACATTGGAGAGAGCCCCCCCTTCCGGGATGACCCCTGAAGCCTCCCGCTGAACAAGGGTAACATCGCGTTTACCCTTATAGGCCACGACCGAATCCCTGAAATCCACTACCGTGTAATTGATGGGATCTTCCTGATATATAAATACCTGGGCGGTTTCTGCCGTATCCCTGGACTTCAGGATGTAATAGGGTTTGCCCACCCGGAAGCGGCGTACGTCAAAAGTGTCCTTGTAGTGCTCCGTCAGTTGATGAATCTTGGGATAGGACACCTTGTTTTCCATCATCAGCTCCCCAAAAATATCCCCTGAACGAACAGTATCGGCCACTACCCGGAATTCATCCAGGTTGAACCCGTAGGCAAAATTGGGTTCAGGACTGGCTGTTTCTTCCAAATTTGTCTCTGATTTCCCGGTATCTGCAGGTTGATCCTTGCAGGAAATGATCGCAAGTGCGATCAGTAAAATGCCCCAGTATGTGCGCATGCCCTATTGTTGTTTTTCCGGATTGAGCTGGTGCTCAACCCATTGCTTTCCCCAGTTTTCCAGGGATTCATCATCGTGGACTTCCGGAAAAAATACTATTTTCTGAAATCCCGGCGGAAGGTATGTCTTCCAGTTCGTGCCCCCTGTGGCTTCAATAGCCCCTTCTTCCCGGTTCAGATACCGGTGTGCCGAGCCAAGGTGCATTAAAGGCCAGTTAACATTGGCGTTGATATCCATCTGTTGTAACGCAGACTTAAGCCCTTTATTATTGCGGCCTTCCGGCGGCAAATTTAGGTATTTATGATAAATTGTGTTACCCCGGACCTCCCGGGCGATACGGATAAAGCGCGGGGTGTATCTGTATTCAAACTGCTTCAGGGTAAGGGTTTTCTCTCCGGTCTTCCGGTCGGTGGCCCCTTTTTTCCAGTAAATATGCTCGTAAAGCGTTTCTATGGGATCCGCTGAGGAGAAGCGGTCCCTTTCGGATGGGTGTACCAGTAATTCAAGGGGGGTGGCGTAAATTTCGATCATCCGGTACTGGGCTGACTGGAATCCGCTTGCCGGAAGCAGGGCCATACGGTATCGCAGGAACTGATCCGGGTTCATGCCGCGGACCATTATACCAAAGGAGGAGATCAGCGCCTTGTAATAATTATTGATCCGGTTGGCTTTTTCAGTGAATATCCCCAGGTCCTGGGATTTGTCATCCACGATCTGGCGTTGCTCGTGCAGGATCAGTTTAAAATACAGTTCGGTAATCTGATGGTACATGATGAAGATCTCCTCATCGGGGAAATGGGTCCTGGGCACCTGCAGGCTAAGCAGCGTATCCAGGTGTATGTAGTCCCAGTAGGTAAGGTAGCGTTGGTAAAGCAGGCCATCCAGGTAGGAGCTCAGATCCTGTCCGGAATCCCGGTATTTCTCTTCCAGCTTCTGGATCTGTTCCTCAATTCGCTCCTTTTCGTCCATAGAGTACACTTAATCCATAATAATCTTGAATTGGTATTTAAGGCTGTTGTACCCTTCCAGGTCCGCCTTTATGGACCCAACCATGAGGTCCGCCTGAATCCGTATCGGAATCTTGTTCCGGTCATTGGACACCCACAAAGATAAACTTTCCTCTTCTTTAAACACCCTTCCGGACTGAACATAAGGCCGGAATTTCAGACATTCCACCCTTCCGAATTTGGTTTTCAACACCTCTTTACCCAGGTATTTAAGCCGGAATTTAAAGATCCCGTCATCATCAAAAAGAACGTCCAGATCGATGCTCTCCCCCAACACAAGATCTTCCACGTCATAGGTGTTCCTCAAAAAATAAAAGGCCGAAATAAGGTCCTGTATGGAATTTCCGATATCAAACCGCTCTACCTCCTTTTTCTCCTTGTCGTGATAGCGGGCCACCTGTTCGCGATAATCGAAGTTGATCTCGATATCCCGGGTGTAGCCTCCTTCATAAATCTTTCGGATGAAGCGATACGGCCGGCCATCCTTCCTGCCAAAATAGCTTTCATAGGTATCATCTACCTTGAAAAAAATACTGG
>JARRQA010000222.1:0-3271 GCA_037382325.1 Robiginitalea sp. | reverse complement strand
CTCGGTCTGGGTCCCGGTACTGACGACCATCCCTTTACCGCTTCCGGTCATCACGGTGGTTCCTTTATAGAGCATATTGCTGCGCTTCACCAGGGGGGTATCTGCCGGCAGGGTACCCGCCTGCTTCCAGGTGGGGACACTCTCCCCGGTTAGGGCAGACTCCTTTACACTGAGTTGTTCAGCCTGTAGCAATCTGAGATCTGCAGGGACGACATCCCCGGAGGAAAGCAACACGAGGTCCCCGGGCACCACCTCAGCTATCCGAACAGACCTGGCTTTGCCGGAACGGATCAACCGGGTCCGCGATTGTCCGAGTTTGCGTAATGCCTCCAGGGTTCTGTAAGCCCGGGCTTCCATAAAAAAGCCGATGGCCGCTGAAATTATAATCACTACCAGGATGGCGGTTCCCTGCCAGGAATCCTCGAAAAGATACGCCACAACGGCGGCGCCTAAAAGGATCAGGATGACCGGATCCACAAATTGATTCAAAAGAATCCGCAAAGGTCCGGGAGGTCTTTCTTTCGGGATTTCATTGGGTCCGGTTTCCCTGATACGTGCAGCCGCCTGGGCTGCGGTCAGCCCGGTATGGGGGTCTGCCTCCAGCCGGGCGGCAAGTTGCTCCGCATTGAGGCTATGGGGTGGCCTATCGGATGTACCGGCAAGACGATTCATTGAATAAGGGTTTTGGTCCTGCTTAAAGAACAGACCCCGCTCCGGAGAGCGGGATCCTGTGCATCGATCTTCTTTATTTCAGTACCGGTAGAGGGCAGCGGCCGGCAGATCCTTACCGGGCATTTCTGCAGGGTCCCGTTCATAGACCTCCCCGCCATGCTGTAATGTAAGTCGGACGGCACGGTTCACCAGAGACTCTGCCTCTGAAGAGGGCTTGTCGACAGTATGTACCTCCAGGTTCCGATCGTCAAAGGTACCCCAGAGCTCTGCCCCGCTGGCTATAAACAGGGTATCGATACGTCCTTCCACCGCAGCCCTGAGGATTTCATCCATTTGTGCCGTGGCCTTTCCGGTCCCGTGGAACTGCGAAAAGGCAGCCCACTTCCCGAGTCGGTCTGCTTCCAGGCGAGGCCTCAATACCTCTAAAGCTCCTTCGTGCAACTCTGTCAGGGTCGCCTCTGAGAGGTTGACAATAAGGGTTTCTTCCAGGGTGTTACTAAAAGAAGTCGCTTCCCTGTAGATGGCAGCAAGATACTCCTGGGAGGCTATGAGCAATGGCCATTTCGGATCCAGTAAAGGTTCCAGCCCCTTGTCCACACTTCTGAAGTACCTGAGAATCTCGTTTTTGCGGTCCCAGTCCGACTCTGCATGCCCGTGGTATCCAGACTTCCCGTCGCCCGGAGCCTGCCTGTGCATCTGCAGGCTTTTTTGTTCGTAATCATATCCGACCCGGTCTTCGAGGCGGTCCGGAACCTTGCCTTCAATGGAAATCTCCTCCATGCCTCGTCGCGAACCGCGGAACAACCGAATGTTTTCAAGTTCCAGCGACAGGAGGTAAAAAGGATTGGATTCGGCGAGTTCCCCTACTAAGGGAACCAGGTAAAATCCAGTGCCGATATAATGCATGGGGGCAAAGGATATTGGAAGCCGGAAGGTTTTAAACCAGTCGCCGGAAGCAAAAATTGCCAGGCCTTCGGATTGTTTCCGCCAGAAAGTCCCATCCTGTACCAATTCTACGATAGGTCCCAGGCGGTCCTCAATTTCAGATATCTCTAAAGATAGGGACTCCAACTCCTTTCTGATATTGCGCAATTCAGCGTCCAGGAACTTTGAATCCTGTTTTTGAAGCACTTCTTCTCCATGAACATGAGTGGGAAGATAAATAGAGAGGCTATAGGGATCACGGGATTCGAGGAGTATTTTGCGGTCCTCGTCCTGAATGAGATCCCGGCTTGATAATTGTTCGGGTGAAATAATCATGATCCTGATATTTTTAGGGTTCTTACTACTGAGTAAATAAATTAAGGGGAATGTCAGGACATTTGAAATGATCTGAATCAGGTATCCTGGAAGTAAGGTGTTTCCTGAATTCCAAGGAGGGGGGTCGCCCCCACCCCCACCCGGTTTCAATTTAATCTCCCACCCTGAAAATACCCAGCATCTTTCCCCACCCCAAAACGTGCCCCAGGCCATCCCGGGAAAGGCAATTACCTGTTGCGGTAAGTTACCTTAAATAGATTCATTCCAGGGATCTCTGTGAACAGGATTCATTACCTTTACATTGAATTCAAAAGAACTTGAATTAGACGTAATTATGAAACATTGGACCTTATTTAAAAATGCGAAGGGGTTGCTGCCAGTGGCCCCCGCAGCCTTCTTTTTGCTGCTCCTGGGTTGCTATCCGGAACAGCCGGATTATGTGGAAGAATACGATATCGTTTACACGAATTATTCCCCGGATTTCAATTTTTCGAACGACTACACTTTTTCCCTGCCAGATGGGGTGTTATTGCTGGAGGATGGCAGGGGACCGGACGACCCGCCCGAATTCATAGATGACCAGTTTGGCGATGTGATCCTGGAAAATATCCGTCAAAACCTGACCGCAGAGGGCTGGACGGAGGTAGAAGAAGCGGCAGACCCGGATCTGGTAATACTTCCATCGGCCTTTGACACCCAGTTCCTCTACTTCTATGACCCGGGCTACTGGTGCTGGTATTATCCCTGCTGGGGATGGTGGTATCCCGGTTACAACCCCGGATACGTCTCAGGATACCGGACGGGAACCGTTTTAATACAAATAACGGACCCGAACAACGTTCAAAATGAGGAGGTCCCGGTGGTCTGGACAGGCGCTCTCAATGGGTTGCTGCAGGGTAGTGATGCCAACATCATAGGCCGAATCGACCGGAACCTGGACCAGGCATTTACACAACCTCCTTTTGATTAATTCCAAAAGAATATTCCCATGAGAAGATTTTATATAACTATTTTCCTGCTGCTGTTTTTTGCACTATACGCCTCGGGGCAAAACAAATTTTCAATCACCTACAGCATGGGCTTCCCGACGGGGGAAACCTCTGATTACATTGACGCTACCAGTTGGCGGGGTGTTAACCTCGACTACCACTACTTCCTGCAGGAGAATCTCGCCATTGGCTTCAGCACAGGCTGGCAGGTATTCAACGATGATTTGGGATACGTAACAGAAACCTCGGGGACCGAAACCCTCTCCGGATACCGGTATAACTACCTGAACAGTTATCCATTATTGGTTACCGGCAGCTACTTCTTCAGCCCCTCTGAAAGTTTGAGCCCC
>JARRQA010000221.1:0-4822 GCA_037382325.1 Robiginitalea sp. | reverse complement strand
ATCAATGCCAATTTTGCCTATATCGGGGAATTACGCCGGGTAAACTATAAGCAACCAGCAAAATGGGTCTTGCTGTGCTTTCGGGCCGGCCTGAACGAACAAAAAGGCACCTTAAGAGGTTCTGCGCCGGTGGCATCCCGGCCATTCCTGGATTTATCCTGAAAAAGATGACCGAAACCCCCATAGGCTTCAAAATGCAAAAGGGCCCGCAGCTAGGCACTGCAGGCCCTTTTAAAGGTTTTAACTATCAGGAGTTATTTACTCTCGTTATAGTCAAAATTTTCGTAACTGAACTTTTGACCACCGATGGACAGGTCTGCCATAAGCCCTGCTTTAGGCAAGGTAAATACAGCAACTCCATCTTCAAAATTGGCATTGATCGAAGCACCCGATTCTACGGCCACTGCAGAAGCACTGGCACTAAGTTCGTATTCTCCATCTTTGAAATCATGCAATTCAGCCTGGTCTTCAAAGAACAACACTTCTATAAGTGCCTGTCCTCCAGCTTTTACTCCAACGGTAGCCTTTTTTAAATCGGCCAGTCCCCTGGCGTTTCCATCTTCATACAAGATTCCATTCCCGGAAGCGCCTCCGATGACGATTCCACCTTTCCCTACATTGGGAAAGATTACGTAGCCCGCGGAGTTGTCAAAATAGTCCTGAAGCCCGTTATTGCGCTCCAGAAGCATTTTCTTGGCTTCTTTGGCATCCGTCATTAAATCGTTTGCTTTTTCGCTCTGAGCAGTCAGAGAGGTACTCCAAACCACTGCACAAATCAGCGTAATATATTTCAGAATTTTCATAATGTTCCTTTAGGTTAATATTAATTTACACAAGGAATTTACGACCCTGTATGGTTTGTTCTTGATGCATATTCCAATCATCTTGATTCATTTCCGAAAAGCCGGAAGAGCCTGTCCAGGCGTCCACTTTACGAACAAAAAGGAATAATCCCCCGGGGTAGGTATACTTCTTACAGGTCATAGCATAGGCAGAGGCAGCAACAGGCATAAGTGGGTTAAGAAGCCGGTTCCTTCAAATAGAATATATTTCCTGCCATCCGTTGACTTCCATTATCCAGGAGATCTAGTTGTCGGACTTGGACGGCTTTTCTTCCAGGTCTCTGAAAAACCGAACGATTTCCTGCGGGGTATTGGGTCCGTAGTTTACCAAAAGGGTCCCTTTCTCTCCGCTGCTGGTTTCCATGGCATACAAAATGGACATATCCGAAGGGTTGGAACGTCCTTCAAACCGGTAATCTTTCAACAGGTGAACTTCTCCTTTTTCATAGGCCTTCCCGGATTGTATGTTTACTAAGGCTCCATCACGGATATCATAATCAGCCTCAAACCCTTCTGCTTTAAGTTCCTCTATCCGTTCCCGTTCAGTGTACATTCTGTGATTTGCATTCATGGTTAAAAATCTTCCTGTTCCTTAATAAACTATGAAATTCCGGGAGGGGACTTGATTCGTTTGCGCGGGACACCCCGGGCACAAAATAAAGACGGTAAAGAAAAGGTGCTGCTAATCGAACAGGCCGAGGGCAGACAACTCATAAAACGGGAAAGTGAAGTCAGCAGAGCGAAGGATCCTTCAGGTTCTTAAAACCATCGGGGTTACTTTCCAAAGGATGCCCAATATCTGCCATCGGGCTAAATATTTATTGGGAGGAACCTTTGAACCCTGACGATTGGCAGACTTGAACAACAAAGATAATCCCCTTACCTGCCACTGCCAACTATCCTCCTACCTGACCCAAATCATAGTAATCCAAAATGGACCTCCCTATTTTTATTAAATGACCTCCCGAACGAATTAGGATTCGGGTATTCTGACCGGCGCACCCGCGTTGGTATCAGTGACCAGTTTCCAGGTATTAATTTAAAATCACTGGCCATGAGAACTTTTGAACCCAGCAACAACGACAAGTACCTCCTGAAGGCCGAATGGAAGCAGTTATACGCCCTGACGGAACACTGGCGATCCGATTTGCTTTTCCACCAGGACGAAATTAAGTTTCTCCATCATCTGTTGAACCGGTATGTTATGTGGCTTACCCGTTATGAGGAGGTGGAAATGGTCCGGGAGATCAAGAAAGAACTCTCAGAAGTACGTAAGGAATGTCAGGAACTCATAAGTGAGGTAGAAATCCATCTGGGACATCTTGCCGATCTAATGGAAGATCCTTTCGCCCGGGATGAGCGGACATTCCGTGAGGAACACGGTGAACTTGAAGAGGCAATAGCCGGCTTTGCAAAAAATTTCCGGCACGCCAAAAAAGAAACCTTTAAGATCACGGAACACCTCATAGATTCCGAAGAATTGGCTGAACGCATTTAACCTGCAGCCTTTTAGAACACCATAAGAACCCAAAAATACATTAAGATGGAAACCCAAGTTATTTACAACTCCGATCTGCACTTCGAACACGAACGCTGGCAAAGTGAACTCTATTTCTGGAAAGATGAAATAAAATCCTTCAGGCACCGCCTGGAAGAACTCGTGATTCGCTGGTCCGACAAAGAAGTCCTCTCTCAGCTCGAACACTTTCAGAATGAATTCATCCTGCACGAAGGCAGGATTGATGAATTTTTGGAAGGAATTGAATCCCACGAACACCGCCTGGCCGGCCAAAGTATGGCAGGAGACAACTCTATGGACAGGGCTCTGGTAAAAAAACACCTCGAGTTCCGGGATGAAATGGAAACCCAGCGCGAAATGTTCCACGCTCTGAAAAAGGAATTCTTTAAATTCCTGACCAAGTACATGTAGGCTCTGAAAAACGCTCCCACCCCCCAAAGTTTCACCAAATGAAAGCGATGGTTCTCCATGAGGTGGTTACGATGGACAAGACCCCGGAGCCTTTGACCCCTGAGGACCTCCCCATTCCCAAACCCCGGACAGGGGAGGTCCTTATACGGGTACGTGCCTGTGGGGTCTGCCATACGGAACTGGATGAAATCGAGGGGCGCACCCCTCCCGGGAAACTACCGCTGGTGCCAGGCCATCAGGTAGTGGGAAAAGTGGTGACTACCGGCACAGGTGTATCCCTGCTGAAACCCGGGGACCGGGTTGGCGTAGCATGGATCTACAACGCCTGTGGAAACTGTCGTTATTGCCAATCGGGACTCGAAAACCTCTGTGGCCGGTTTGAAGCCACAGGTCGGGATGTGGACGGGGGTTATGCCGAATATATGATCGCCCGCGAGGGGTTTGCCTATCCGCTGCCCGAAATATTTTCTGACACAGAAGCGGCTCCATTGCTGTGCGCGGGTGCCATCGGATACCGTTCCCTTAGGCTGGCCCGACCGGATTCCATAGCACGCCTGGGCCTGATGGGTTTCGGCGCTTCTGCCCACCTGGTCCTTAAACTTGTCCGGCACCGGTATCCGAATATGGACGTATTTGTATTTGCCCGCAATGAAACAGAAAGGTCCTTTGCACTCGAACTCGGAGCCGTCTGGAGCGGTGATATAACGGAGCGCCCCCCGGACAAACCGGATTCCATCATCGATACCACTCCCGCATGGAAACCCGTGGTAGCTTCCATGGGACATCTTGCCAAAGGGGGGCGCCTGGTGATCAACGCCATCCGGAAAGAGGCAGGCGACAAGGAATACCTTTGCAATCTCTCCTATGAGGACCACCTCTGGATGGAAAAAGAGCTTAAAAGCGTGGCGAACATCACTGCCCGTGATGTCACTGAATTTCTGGAGCTCGCTGCTGAGGCCGGGATCCGGCCACATGTAAAAACCTATCCTTTGCGGGCAGCGAACCAGGCCCTAAAGGAACTCCGCAGTGGGGAAATTAAAGGAGCCAAGGTGCTGGTGATGCCCTGAACCTCCTGCGAGAATCCCGTATCTTTGAACAGGTTTTTAAGACATGATTTTTCACCTGTTGCCCCTTTTACTATGTCTGATGGACCCAATCCCAATTTTTGACTTCCAACCCGATGCTGACTTGAATAACTGGACCGTGGTAAACGACGGAGTCATGGGCGGGCGTTCCCGCAGCACGCTCAGCCTGGACCAGGCCGGACACGGCGTCTTTTCCGGCAGGGTATCCCTGGAAAACAACGGCGGCTTCGCCTCCATCCGACTGCAATGCGGAAGAATCGATCTCAACAGTAAGGCCATGGTGCTCAGAGTGAAAGGGGACGGCAAGCGCTATCAATTCCGGATCCGGGCCCGAAAAAACGACTATTACTCCTATATCCATTACTTCGAAACCAGCGGGGACTGGGAGGATATTTCCCTGCCATTAGCCGATTTCTACCCTACCTTCCGGGGCAGGAAACTGGACCTCCCGAATTTCTCAGGTAATGTCCTGGAAGAAATTGGGATTCTGATCGGGAACAAACGCCCCGAAAACTTTCAGCTCCTGATCGACTCTATCGGACTTAAAGCCAACTGAGTTTTCAACCTGTAAAAACAACCTCATCCCTCCTTTTTGACCATGCGGGTGAAAGGCGTGTGCATTTCATCGAAAACCTCCTGGATAATTCGGTTTTCGGGTAGGGTAACCTTATACTTAAATTGTTTTACAGCTGTAAAACATTTTTGCACCAAAATCCAAATCCTACATTATGAACACGCGAATTTTTATGGGGTTGCTGATAGCCCTAAACCTTTTTTTCAGCGGATGCGCGGAAGATTCCGGGGACCGTAACCCAGACGGGATGGGTCGCCTGACTGTACGCCTTACCGATGCCCCTTTTCCCTATGACCAAGTGGCAGAAGCCAACGTTACCATTTTCAAAGTGGAACTCCGAAAGGCTTCGGATGATGAGTATGACGGGGAGGCTGAGGGCTCCATGGAAGAC
>JARRQA010000220.1:0-3364 GCA_037382325.1 Robiginitalea sp. | reverse complement strand
GATGACGGGCATACAGCCTCCATTTTTCCCACATGAAATGACGCTCTGGGCTGCAGGGGAGCCCTGCGTGGTGGCCCCCCACCCGGAGACAGGCCAGAAACGCATAAGTATTACAGGGGATATCGTCAACAATGCCAGGCAGGTAGTCTTCCTGGTCACAGGGGCAAACAAGGCAGCCCGTGTACGGCAGATACAGCAACAACTTCCGGGATTTGAAAAACTTCCGGCCTCCCGTGTGGCTCCAAGGAGCGGACGGTTGCTCTGGATGCTCGATGCAGCCGCCGCTTCGGGACTTTCCTGAAACAAAGAGACTCCGCTACTGGGTTTCCCCGCCGAATTTCCGCACATGAGGGGACTGGGTTACCTCCACGTCGGTGATAAAGTACTTGGTCTCTCCCCACCAGGAGAAGGTGGCATACCGTTCTTCGTAGTTCAATTTGACGTATTTCCCTTCAGCCTCTTTCAGGGCCTCTATGACTTCCGGGTCCCGGTCCAGCACGGAAAACGGAAAAATCTGAGCCCCCGATATCCCCTGGCTGATCTCTCCCTCCCAGGTTTTGAAGAGTACCCCCTTGCGGCTGAATTTGATCAGTTCCCCGGAACGCACTCCTTCGCTGTAAGGGACATAGTATATAAAGGCAAATACCCCTGCCAATAACAACAGTAGCACAGCCAGGATCTTGAATACCGTTTTTTTCCACATAGGATTCTGATTAAGGTTTTTCCAAATCTAATTCCTCGGAAGGCACATCGCTTTCCTCAGCTCGTTTCAGGATTGCTTCGGGCAGGGATTTTTTTGCCTTGGCCCCCATTTTTTTGAGTTTTTCGATCCTGCCGATAATGTTTCCGCGCCCTTCCACTAATTTGTTCATGGCGCCCCCGTATTCTTTTTTAGCTTCATCCATTTTCTTTCCCACCTGTGTAAGATCGGTGACCAGCCCTTCGAATTTATCATAAAGGGCGCCCGCCTGACGTGCGATTTCGATGGCATTTCTGCGTTGTTTTTCATTGCTCCACATGCTGTCAATCGTTCGGAGGGTTGCCAGGAGTGTCGCCGGGGTGACAATTACAATATTGCGTTCGAAGGCCTTGTTGTAGAGGTCCGGTTCGGCATTGATTGCGATGGTAAATGCAGTTTCTATAGGGACAAACATCAAAACGAAATCCGGGCTCTCCATTTCGTAGAGGTCCTCGTATTTCTTGGCTGAGAGTTGCTCCACGTGCCTTTTCAGTGAATTCAGGTGGTCTTTCAGGTACTCCTTTTGTTCAGTCTCCTCAGCATTGACGAAGCGCTCGTAATGGGTCAGGGAAACTTTGGAGTCCACCACCATCTTGTTTCCGTTGGGGAGATGGATGATGACATCAGGCTGCACCCGGCTGCCATCCTCCCGCTGGAAACTCTGCTGAACCGAGTATTCCCGGTCTTTTTCCAGTCCTGATTTTTCCAAAACCCGTTCCAGGACCAGTTCGCCCCAGTTGCCCTGCATCTTGCTGTCCCCTTTCAGGGCCCGGGTGAGGTTTTCGGCTTCCTGCGTAATTTTGAGATTCTGGTTTTGAAGGGTCATCAGCTGTTCTTTCAGTGCCTGATGGATTCCGTAGTTTTCCTTCCGGGTCTCGTCGACCTTCTTTTCAAAGAGCTGGATTTTTTCCTGTAGCGGTAGCAGGATGTTCCGGATGTTTTTCTGGTTTTGTTCTGTGAACTTGGTGCTTTTTTCGTCCAGAATTTTGTTGGCCAGGTTTTCAAATTCCTTGGTAAAGGTATCCTGCAGCTCGAGGATTTCCTTTTTTTGTTCCGCCTGTTTCTCCCTAAGGGCAGCCACTTCGGATTCCCTGCGGACCAGCTCCTGCCCCAGGCGTTCTTTTTCAAGCTGGAGTTGCTGTGCCCTTGCTTGGGATTCCCGCAAATGCTCCCCGGCCTGTTCCAGGTTGTGTCCAAGTTGCAATTCCCGCTCTTTCTGGGCACTTTGGGAAGACTGAATCTTCAGACGGGCGATATAACCTCCCAGCAGGAAGCCTCCTGCCAGGCAAACAAGGGCTAACCCAATCCATAACCATAAATCCGCCATGTGCTTGACTTCTTTTTAGTAAAGATAGAAAGAAGCCCGAAGATAAAAAGCAGTTGTCTTCATTACTTCTTCACCCGGAACATTCCCGACTGGGGGTCAAAATGGATGGTATCCCTGGGGAACAGTTCATCGAAGTCGCCGGCTTCAATCAGCTCGCAGGGGCTGCCGAAATGGGCATGCCCGGGCTGGAGTACCAGGATAAAGTCGCATAGTTGTATCGCCAGGTCAATTTCGTGGGTGGAGAACAAAATGGATTTCCGGGTGGAGTGTGCTATCTCCCTGAGCAGCTTCAAAATTTTTACCTTGTGATAGAGGTCCAGGTGGGTGGTCGGTTCGTCCAGCAGCATCAATGGGGTGTCCTGGGCGAGGGCTCTGGCAATCAGGGCCCGCTGAAGCTGCCCGTCACTTAAGGTATGGCAGGGTTGTTCGGCGATATTTTCCAGTTCCATTTTAGAGAGGGCTTCCCGTACCTTCTGCAAGTCCGTTTGGGTGAGTTGGCCCAGCCAGTTGGTGTAGGGGTGTCTTCCCAGACGCACCAGCTCCGAAACGTGCAGGTTCTTGGAGGACAGGGGCTCGGTAAGGACGACGCTCAGCAGTCTGGCCTTCTCGGCAGGGGGTAGTTTTGCCAGCGGGCTGCCCTGAATCTGGATGGACCCTTCCAGGGCAGGTTGCATCCCTGCGAGGGTTCTCAAAAGGGTAGATTTTCCAACCCCATTAATCCCCACCACGGCACTGAGACTTCCCGGAGAAAGCCGGAAAGAAATCCCCCCGGCCAGCAAGGTATTAGTTCCATGGTCCAGGTATCCGATTCCCAGACCGGTGGCTACTAAGGGACTCTCGTATTTATTGTCATTAGTTTTCAAAGAGGGCGGCAGCCTTAAGCGATTGGATACGAAAGTAGCCGCTCACGGCAAGAAAACCTAATCCCATTCACAGTGAACCCTTCAGAAGATCATTCGTCTGCGGCGAACCAGTAACCAGATCACCACCGGAGCGCCTACCAGGGACGTGATGGCATTGATGGGCAGGACATAGGCAGAAAACGGGATTTGCGCGATCATGTCGCAAACCAGCATGAGGATTCCTCCATAAAGGAGGACGGCGGGCAGGAGGATGCGATGGTCCTGGCTCCCCAGGAGTTGCCGCGCCAGGTGGGGAACGGCCAGTCCGATAAATGCAATGGGGCCTGCAAAAGCGGTGATCCCCCCAGCGAGTAACCCGGTGGCGAGTATGGTCCAGTTTCGGGTCCGGGGCAGGGATACGCCAAGGGTAACGGCATATTTTTCACCGAAGAGGAG
>JARRQA010000219.1:0-3365 GCA_037382325.1 Robiginitalea sp. | reverse complement strand
CTTGTAAAAGCGAAGCTTGCGAACGCCTTCCAGATGCGGCTCGGCCTTTTCCAGGGAGGCGATCGGGAACTGGGCTTTCTTGATCCGGAATTCCCGTTCGGATTTGACCTGGGCAAAACCGGTAACCCCCAGGATAAGCATTAGAATAAAAATCCCCTTAAACTTCACGATATCGAAAGCATGTAATTTCGTGGTCATTTACCATTCCTGTAGCCTGCATATGGGCATAGTCCACCGTGCTGCCCACAAATTTAAATCCTCTTTTCTTTAGATCCCTGCTGATGCGGTCCGAAAGAGGGGTGGTAGCGGGCCCAAGCCTGTAGTCCTCCAGCTCATTCTGTATGGTCTTCCCGTCGGTAAAGCCCCAGAAATAGTTGCTGAAACTCCCGAATTCCTCCTGTACCTTCATGAAGGCCTGTGCGTTTGTGATGCTGGAGTGTATTTTCAGACGGTTGCGGATGATTCCCGGATCCTCCAGGAGGGAAGCCACTTTTTCCGGTCCGTATGTTGCGATTTTCCGGTAGTCAAAGTCGTCAAATGCCTTTCGGAAGTTTTCCCGTTTCCGAAGGATCGTGATCCAGCTCAGGCCGGCCTGGAAGGTTTCCAGCAGCAAGAATTCAAAAAGGGTGGCATCGTCCCTGACGGGAACGCCCCACTGCTCGTCATGATAGGCTTCATAGAGTGGGTCTCCAACACACCAGCCACATCGGTTTTTATCCATTACCCTAAAGATAAACAAAAAGAGGACGATGATCTTGGGCTGAGTAAGCCTTTGGGTTCCATGAAAAGTAAAAGAAGTACTATTGTTAAATAATAGTTAAACTATTAGTAAATGATAGTAATACTATTATTTTTGTCGTTCTTGAATGGAGAATGATGAGACAACTAATACAAAACGTAAAGATTGCAGTCAATGAGAAGACCTATGTCAAGGACCCGGAGTCCTCTGACCTTGGCAGGCGTATCGTGGAGCACGGCATCTCCCTGATCTCAGAGATGGGCTTCGAAAAATTCACCTTTCGCAAGCTTGGGACCCGCATAGGTTCCAACGAAAGCTCGATTTTCCGGTATTTCGAAAACAAGCACAAATTCCTTATTTACCTGACCTCATGGTACTGGGGTTGGAAGGAGTATCAATTGGTACTTACTACCAACAGCATAGAAGATGAGGCGGTAAAACTGGAGAAGGCGCTGGAAGTGCTCACCGAACCCGTTGAGGAGGATTCTGCTTTTTTGCATATCGACGAGGTGGCCCTTTACCAGATCGTGATCAATGAGTATTCCAAATCCTTCCTGACCAAAGAGGTCGACAGGGAGAACAAGGAGGGCTATTTCGAAATCTATAAACGCATGGTTGGAAGGCTGGGGGAAATGATCCGGGCCGTTCAGCCGGGATACCCCTTTGCCGGGAGCCTGGCCAGTACCGTTATGGAAGGCTCCCTCCACCAACACTTTTTGATGGAGCATTTTCCATCGCTCACCAATTGCACGGATAACCGTTCCCTGTTCGACTATTTTCGCAATTTGTTGTTCTCATCCCTAAATCTTCAAACCCATGGTTAAAACGATGTTGACAGCCTGGCAAAGGTTGATTGGAATGCTGACCCTTGAGAAAAAGGATGTTTTCCAGGTTTTCTACTACGCTATTTTCGCGGGGCTTGTAAACCTTTCCCTGCCCCTTGGGATACAGGCCATAATCAATCTCATTCAGGGGGCACAGGTCAGCACCTCCTGGATCGTGCTGGTCGTGCTGGTTACCCTGGGTGTGGCTTTTGTGGGGATCCTGCAGCTGATGCAGATCCGGATCATTGAAAACCTGCAGCAAAAGATATTTACACGTGCCTCCTTCGAGTTCTCCTACAGGTTCCCGAAGATCAAGATGGAAGAGTTATGGGGATATTATCCCCCGGAGCTGGCCAACCGTTTCTTCGATACCCTGACGGTACAAAAGTCCCTGGCCAAGATCCTGGTGGATTTCCCCGCAGCCCTGCTCCAAATTATTTTCGGCCTGTTGCTGCTGTCCTTCTATCACCCGTTCTTTATAATCTACGGGTTGTTGCTGGTGCTGCTGATCTATGTGGTATTTAAGTTCACTGCCCAGCGCGGGTTGGAGACCAGCCTGGCGGAATCCAAGAACAAATACAAGGTAGCCCACTGGATACAGGAGGTCGCCCGCTCCATTGTCAGCTTTAAGCTGTCCGGGAAGACCAACCTTGCCATAGACAAGAACGATACCCTGGTGAGCTCATACCTGGACGCCCGGGAGAGCCATTTCAAGGTGCTGGTCATCCAGTTTATCCAGATGATCGGTTTCAAGGTTCTGGTGACGGCCGGCCTCCTTCTGATCGGTGGCCTGCTGGTGCTGAACCAGGAAATGAATATTGGGCAGTTCGTAGCGGCGGAGATCATCATCCTGCTGGTAATCAGTTCTGTGGAGAAACTCATCCTGGGGCTGGAAACCTTTTACGACCTGCTGACCTCCCTTGAAAAACTGGGGCAGGTGGTGGACAAGGAACTGGAGCCCATCGGAGGGGAGCTCCCCTTTTCCACCGATCAGGGCTTCAACGTCGAACTCAAGGATGTGACTTACAGTGTGCCGGACAGGGGCAAGACCATCATAGACCATGTCAACCTGAAGGTGACTCCTACCTGTACCATATTGCTCAGGGGGCCCTCAGGTTCCGGAAAGTCGACCCTGTTGCGGCTTATTGCCGGGATCCTCCAGCCCGACAGCGGTCAGATCTACATCAATGATGTTTCCCTCAAGGGTGTCAATTTGAACTATTACCGTTCCCATCTGGGGAAATCCATGCCCGGAGAGTCCCCCTTTGAAGGGACCATCCTGGAGAACCTCACCTTTGGGGATAAGAACATTCCAATGGATCGGGTTTACTGGGTCCTGGAAAAGATCAAGCTCATGGACTTTGTCAAGGAGCAGCCCCGGGGCTTGAATACCGTGCTTTACCCGGAAGGGAGGGAGATTCACTATACCGTCGGGAAAAAATTGGTACTGGAGCGGAGCATTCTCAGAAACCCAAAGCTCCTGCTGATGAAGGACCCCCTGGACCATTTCAGGGGGGAAGAAGCGACGGAGGTGATGGATTTCCTCACCGATCCCGCCAATGGATGGGCCCTGATCGTTATTAGCGAAAACGAGCGTTGGGCATCCAAGTGCGGTCGTGTGATCTATATGTCTGATGGTAGAATTGTAAAAGAAAGTTAGGATGCTGAATATCTCACCAAACAAACTCAATGAGAAGGTAGACCTTTCGCGCTATACTGCGGCCCAAAAGGTCTTTCATAAAAGGCATTACAAGCATTTCAACCGCTTTTTGCTTTCCTTCGCGATTATCGGTTTTGTCGTG
>JARRQA010000218.1:0-4139 GCA_037382325.1 Robiginitalea sp. | reverse complement strand
AGAAGAGGGGTATGAGGCAGCACGCCTGGTGGGGATCAGCCAGCTGGCTGTGCTAAAGCACGAGTTGGGAAACCTCAATAAGGTGAAACGCATCGTTAAGGTCCACGGGATGGTCAACGCGGGCCCGGATTTCACAGACCAGCCTGAAGTGGTCAACGGATTCTCTGATTTAATGGTCGAGGTTTTTGGCGAGCGTGGAAAGCACGCCAGGGCTGCCGTAGGGATGGGATCGTTACCCAGGGGTATTGCCGTGGAGGTTGAGGTGGTGGTGGAAGTTTATGAGGATTAGAAAGGCCTATTTATAAACTTCATCTAGTTTCAGACGGCTGATTGGGGATTGCAGCTTTGTGGGCTAATTTGTACTTGAGGGGAGGAGGGGGATTAAAATTACCCTAATTGTTCAAGCATATTACTTCATTGATATCAGGAAAGCCCTGTATGCACGCGCTGAGCTTTTGCGGGAATTCCTTTTTAGTCTCTTCTTAAAACGCGAACCCTCCCGGCACCTTGCTTTACCAAGGGGTCAAAAACAATGCATCCACGCTGTGACTGGGATCCAGCCTGCACCGGGACCTCATTTCAGTTGATCCAAATCATTGCTTTCGGCTTCCATTTTGGCATACCTTGAATGAAAATTCAGGACTATGGAAGCAATTAGAAAACGACTGAAAGCCACGGCACGCTTACTGTCTATCTTACTTTTAGCACAAAGCTGTTCGATCTATCACAAAACCCCAACAACTTTGGAGAATGCTTCTCAGGAACGGGTGAAGACCAAGGTAACGAACATCGACGGTGCTGTTTCCAGGTATAAGTTTATTTCCTATGAAGCTGGAGTATACTATGGAAATGTAGAAGAAGATTGGGGAGTGTATAAAAAGGTTCCTTTGGAAAGTGAAGATATTATCCAGGTCAGGACAAAAAATAAAACGGCATCCACTTTGGTAACGATGGTCGCAATAACAATTCCTGTAATTGCGTTCGCGGGATATATGATAGCTGAAAGTTTTACCCTTGGCGGATCGGGGTTTTAGCTTACTCCAGATAGATTCACAAGGAATATTTAGGCCAAAATCTCTTATCAGATATACCCAACAGCCTCGTCCATACTATACATATTGAAAGGTGTCATAGGTTCAGAAGAGTAGATATGAATCTGTTGTAGTTGAAAACTCTTAACACACCAGGCAACGAAGGCTATGTCCTTGATTCTGGGATTGGTGGCTCTCTTCCAAATAGACTTATAGCGTTTACACTTCTGCAATTCCTGGTCTGCGTACTCTTTAAAATCGGCTTGGTTCATCTTGTTTATTCTCTTTAAAGTTATGGAAGGCTTATACGATATCCCGGCCATATTTTCCTTTTTTGTAATTTGAAGGAGCAATCAATCACTCCTGAACAGCCTTATGAAATTCTTCGAGGAGCTTAAAAAACGTAACGTCTATAAAGCAGGTGTGGCCTATGTGGTAACGGGTTGGCTTCTGCTTCAAATCGTGGATGTGGTTGGACCCGGGTTTGGCTGGCCAGAATCACTAACTGCGCTTGTCACCAAAATCCTCCTGGTTGGATTCCCAATTGCTTTGGTGTTAGCCTGGCTTTATGAATTGACTCCAAAAGGATTTAAGCGAACCGGTACGTATCAGGAGGATACTGCGGACAACAAAAAGGTAGGCAGAAGGCTCAATAACTTCATCATAGGAATCCTTGCGTTAGCCGTATGCTTTTTACTTGCGGATAAGGTCTTTTTTACAGGAACCATTAATTCGCAAAATCAGAACAAAGAGCTCGCTAACTCCAGGGATTATGCTTCTTCCATTGCGGTTCTGGCTTTTGCCGACATGTCTCCGGATAAGGATCAGGAATACTTGTCCGATGGGATTAGTGAAGAGATTTTGAATCACCTGGCCAAATACAGAGACCTGAAAGTGATTAGCCGTACTTCTTCATTTGCTTATAAGCATAGAGATGTAACTGCTGATGTTATAGGGGAGGAACTGGGTGTGGCTAATGTGCTAGAGGGTAGTGTGCGTAAGGCAGGAGATAACTATCGTATTACCGTACAACTTATAGACACAAAAGATGGGGCCCATATCTGGTCTGATACGTTTGACAGGAAGATTGAAAATGTCCTGTTTGTTCAGGACGAAATTGCCCGCATCGTGGCTGAACGCCTCAATACGAATCTACTAAATAAGGAGTCCTATTTACGTAAAGTAGATCCCGAAGCATATGAATGGTATTTGAAGGGGAAGACTAATCTTTCATTTCTGACACCCCAAATTGTGGATGTTGCCGAGCAGAATTTCATAAGGTCCATAGAGATTGATCCTGAGTTTGCCCCGGCCTATGCCGGTCTTGCAGGGGTCTGGATAGTTCGCAAACAATTGAACCATCCCGGATATACCCCGGCAGAGACAAATGCAAAATACACGCAGTATATCGAGCGGTCATTCGCCCTGGACAGCACGGATGCCGAAATATGGCGGATGTATGCCGCAAAACTGGCTTATGAGTACAACTGGCAGGGATGCGAAGAGGCAATAGAACGGTGCCTGGAAATTAAGCCGAATTTTGCGGAAGCTCATGCCTTCTACGCCCATTTTGCAATGATGCAAAGTAAATGGGACAAGGCCTGGATGGAAATTAACAAGGCGCAGCAGTTGGATCCAATTAACCCTTTGGTGCAGTTTTTTTATGACGCCATGTTGGTCCATAGCGGCCAATTCGATAAGGCTCGGGAACTGTCCTGGAGTGATTTGAATTTCATCTACTACGGTTTTCAGAATATGCAAGACAGTGTGATTATCGCACTTCGCAATAATGTCGTTCTGAGAGATAAACCCGGAATAATTGATATCCTTGAGGATACATATGCAAACGAAGGATATGAACAGGCGCTTAATGTCCTTGCAGATACCCTGGGGATCATTTCTGAACAACAACATGTGAATGCGGCACTTATCACATTGCTTTATCAATTAGCTGAAAATCAGGATAAAACGGCACAGTGGATCGAGCGCATGTATACTCTAAGGGATCCCAACCTACCGTATTTCGCCATCAGGCACCCAAGCAAGCCGCAATGGTTGTATGAGAATCCTCGGATTCAGGAAGTAATGAAGGAGATTAACCTTTGGGAGTAAAGCAAGTGTTTTGCCCATTATTTGTACATTAATAAAAATCACCAACCAACCCAATGCTTCGCTTCTTCCGCCAAATACGCCAAAGACTTCTAACTAACAATAAATTCAGCAAATACCTGCTGTATATTGGGATATTGATTGCGTTGCAGATCGATAACTGGAATGAAGACCGGAAGGAACGGGCCCTTGAGCAGAAGGTGCTCATTCAGATCTACAACAGCATAAGTCAGGATACAAATGCCCTGAATCAGGAATACCGATATTTTCAGAGAGTTCTGGATGCCGCAAACCTTATTAAGGCAAGGCTGGATTCAGAAGCGCCTTATGAGGCCCGTTTAGACACAGCCTTTGCTTGGATTTCAAATATAAATGTAGTAGAGGCCGAGTATACGGCCTTTAATCGGCTGGTTAATATTGGTGTAGACCTAGTCAAAGATGACAGCCTGCGGAACGCTTTGGTTTCTTACTACGATCATTCCCGATGGTTGAAGGAGGTGGAGATTTATTACGAAAACTCAAAATATTTCCGCACGGTAATTTATCCAAAATATTTTAAGAACTTCGAGCATAGCCGGAAGGCCGAGCCCGTAGATTTTCAAGCCCTGAAACAAGCCAACGACTTCCGGATTGCCCTGGATTATTCCATAAACGACGCAAAGTGGTACCGTGGATGGTCCGAACACCGGAAAGAAGATGCCATTGAACTTCTTTCTCTGTTGAAAGCCCGAATGGGCAAAGAGGTTACCGAAAGTTACCCTAAGCCAAATGGTCCTTGAAGATGCTCCGTTTCTTCCGCCAAATACGACAAAGACTCCTCACCGAAAACCGTTTCAGCAAATACCTGCTGTATGCTGTTGGGGAGATATTACTGGTGGTTATTGGGATATTGATTGCGTTGCAGATCGATAACTGGAATGAAGACCGGAAGGAACGGGCCCTTGAGCAGAAGGTGCTCATTCAGATCTACAACAGCATAAGTCAGGATACAAATGCCCT
>JARRQA010000217.1:0-5523 GCA_037382325.1 Robiginitalea sp. | reverse complement strand
GTTCAAGGTTCAAGGTTCAAGATTCAAGGTTCAAGATTCAAGATTCAAGGTTCAAGGTTCAAGGTTCAAGGTTCCGATTTTGGGCGTTTTTTGCGGCAGGTTGGTAAAGGCCACATGTAAGGTTTGCATATGAAAAGTCTGCCTCCTGTTGGGGGTATGGCCCGCCCTGAAAAGAGCACAGCAGTTTTTAACAAAGCACTTTCTTTTAAAAAAGTACTATCTTTTGAAACCCGGTAGCGCCGGGTACTTCTTAAAAACCAACCAAAATGGATAAAAGGGAATTCCTAAAGAAGGGTGGCCTCGGTGCGCTGGGCCTGGCCCTTGCACCCGGCTTACTAAAGGCTGCAGCAGGGTCACAAACAGTGCTTCGGACGGCACATATTGGCGTGGGGAATATGGGGGGTGAAGACCTCAAAGCCATTGCCTCCCATCCGAATGTAGAGGTAGTAGCGCTTTGTGATGTGGATGCCCGTTACCTGGGTGCTGCCCACAAAATGCACCCGAAGGCCCGGGTTTTCTTTGACTACCGGGTAATGCTGGAGGAGATGACGGAGGAAATAGATGCCGTGATCGTGTCTACCCCAGACCATACCCATGCCCCGGCCTCGCTGATGGCTATGCAAATGGATAAGCCGGTGTACTGCCAGAAACCGCTCACCCACCATGTATCCGAGGCCCGGGAGATGAAAAAGGTGGCAGCAGAAAAAGGGCTTGTCACCCAAATGGGTATTCAGGTACATTCTTTTTACGACTACAAACTGGCCACGTTGCTCATTCAGTCCGGGATCATCGGGAAAGTCGAAAAGGTTCACGCCTGGTCGCCGAAAAACTGGGGATACGACGGACCGCCGCCTGAAGGTTCTGACCCCGTTCCGGATACCCTGGACTGGAACCTCTGGCAGGGTACTGCGAAGGTGCGCCCATATAAAGAGGGGTTTTATCACCCCGGAAACTGGCGTAAACTACTGGATTATGGCTGCGGAACCCTGGGGGATATGGGGGTGCATATCTTCGATACCCCTTACAATGCTTTGGAGCTGGATGTGCCGAGAACAATCCGCAATGAATGCCGCCCCCCAAATGGCTTTGGATTCCCCGAGAAAAATACGGTAACCTATGAGTTTCCGGGAACCAGGCATACGGCTGAATCCCTGACCTGGGTCTGGTACGACGGGCCCGGGGCCCCACCCACCCACCCGGACCTCTCCCTCCCCGAAAACGAACCCCTCCATGACCAGGGAGCCATGTTTGTTGGGGAAAAAGGCCGCCTCTACCTGCCTCATTTCATGGAGCTCCCGAAACTTATAGTGGAGGGCGCATACCGCGAAATGGACATCGACTCCTTTAAGCTTGGATCCCCGGTAACCGATTACGACAGTGAAAGCAAGAAACACTACCACCAGTTTGTGGATGCCTGCCTGGGCAAAGCGGAGTGTTCCGCCCCGTTTTCCTATTCTGCCCGCCTGACAGAAACCATCCTTTTAGGGGTTATTGCAGGGCGCTTTCCGGGAGAGACCCTGCACTGGGATGGGGAAAAGGCACGGTTCCGGGAGGAGAAGGCCAATAATTTTTTAAGTGGGGAGTACCGGGAGTTTTGAGCAGGCCGTGGCAGTGGGCAGTTTTTTTAATTTTGTTCAAGGTTCAAGGTTCAAGGTTCAAGGTTCAAGGTTCAAGGTTCAAGGTTCAAGGTTCAAGGTTTGATTTGGATTAGAAAACCCTGCTCCCTGCTGCTACTGCCAACTACCAACATGATGAATTCATCCATTTTTTGAGTAGTTTGTCCAAACATTTAAAATCTCCGGAGGTAATTTGAGTTTCTTAAAGTATAAATTTTCGATGCTTATGAATGCAAAAGTTAGCAAAATGGTTTCGTTGCGATGGATGCTGGTAGTTCTGTTATTTCCCTTGTTTGGACAGGCACAATGTGAGATCTTCAAAAGCGAAATTTCGGAAGTGGAAGAGGAAATGCGGACGGTACACCGGTTGGCCGATTCTCTCAAGACCTTTGCCGAGGCTGCCGCGTACGGTGATCGATATCTTTCTGCCAGGGAGGATGCGCGCAAGGCCATGTTGCTAACGGGGCAGGCACTTGCTTCTGCTTACGATGCTACTGCCGTCGCAGCAGAGGCCCAATACCATTCCGGGATTTGCGGGATTGACGCCGTAAAAAGTGCAGCCATAGAGGCTGAGGATTTTTCAACTTCTGCCAGAGACCTGATGGAAGAGGCTTATGCTCTGGCAAAAAAGGCATACGGCACCCGGAATTTGGGGAATATCCATTACTACATGCGTAAATCCCTGAACGCATCCCGCGAGGCTGAAAAATTGGCGCAATCTGCCGTATATGCTGCTTCGGATTCCTTCCGTAGTTGTACCCACAACGACATTAGTCTGGGGGGCAACGAGAAATAAAGGCCTGGTCCATTCTCTAAAATACTGCGTTCGGCCCATCGTATCACAACCTGAAACCGCAATCATAAAGGGATTTCTTCGGGGGCATGAAGTCATGGTGATTTGATGCCTTTCCGAATTTGAACCTGTTTTTTTCAAATCACGTACCTTAGAGAGCATAAAGCCGATTTTTTCTGCCTGGTGAGACACTTCCTTTTATTTTCTTTTTGTGCCCTGTTACCCTTTGCCTGTAAGCATACACCGAAGGACTCAGATACGGGCACGGAATCATCGCAATGGATACAATTGTTCAATGGAAAAGACCTGGAGGGTTGGCAGGTAAAGATCCGCGGTTATGAAATGGGGGATAACTATAAGAATACGTTTCGGGTGGAAAATGGCATTCTGAAGGTCTCCTATGAGCAGTATGATCGATATAACAATGAATTCGGACACTTATTTTATGAGAAGCCTTTCAGCTACTATCGCCTGAGGGCGGAATACCGGTTTGCCGGCGAGCAGGTAGCAGGCGGGCCGGACTGGGCCTTTCGCAACAACGGGTTTATGCTGCACAGCCAATCCGCGGCCGGCATGGGCCTGGATCAGGATTTTCCGATATCCCTGGAAGCGCAGTTACTCGGGGGTCGCGATGCCGGCGAACGCCCTACGATGAACCTGTGTACTCCGGGCTCCAATGTGGTTATCGGAGGGGATCTCCGCACAGAGCATTGTATGAATTCATCCTCCAAAACCTTTCGGGGGGAGGAGTGGATCACTGTGGAAATGATTGTATTGGGGGATTCCGTTATACACCACCTTGTTGAAGGGGATACGGTGCTCACCTATGGAAAACCGACCATGGGGGGAGGTGCCATCGCGGGTTACGATCCGGAGGAGTACGTGGAAGGAAAGCCCATGACATCCGGGCACATCGCCATTCAGGCCGAAAGCCACCCGACGGAGTTTCGGAAGATTGAGTTGATGGAGTTGAATGAGGATGGGAGCCCTAAAAAAGGAGGCAGCGGCAGTGGGCAGTTTTTTTAATTTTGTTCAAGGTTCAAGGTTCAAGGTTCAAGGTTCAAGGTTCAAGGTCTTTTTTTTTTTTTTCTACATTTGATATCCTTTAAAGCAGATTGGTTTTAAAGATTTATGGCGGATTCTGAAAGAAAAATATATATTGTCGGGGCAGGCATCAGCGGGCTTATTGCTGCCAAAACTCTGGAAGAAAAGGGTTATGCACCTGTTATTCTTGAAGCCACGGATTCTGTGGGAGGGCGGGTGAAGACCGACAGCGTTTCCGGGGCTGTTTTGGACCACGGTTTCCAGGTACTATTGACCGCCTACCCACAGGCGAAAAAACACCTGGATTACCGGAAGCTTCACCTTAAATATTTCGAGCCGGGAGCCCTGGTTTTTTCTAAGGGAAGGGCGCACCGGATCGGGGACCCCCTTCGGGATATCAGCAGTCTGCTTCCCACCCTTTTTGCTCCTGTGGGCAGCTGGTCTGACAAATGGAAGATTTTTACCCTTACCCGTACCCTGAAGCGAAAGTCTATCGAGGAGATTTTTGCGGCCCCCGAGCAATCTACCCGGGATTATCTCATGGCTTACGGCTTTGGTATTTTTCTGGAGGAAGACCTCCGGACCTCCTCGCGTCTTTTCGAATTCATTTTTAAAATGTTCAGCGAGGGGTACGCGGCGCTGCCCGTCG
The DNA here is from genome assembly GCA_037382325.1 of Robiginitalea sp. Classification (GTDB taxonomy): domain Bacteria; phylum Bacteroidota; class Bacteroidia; order Flavobacteriales; family Flavobacteriaceae; genus Robiginitalea. Next base: position 1,421 of record JARRQA010000217.1, on the reverse strand, counting down.
ACGGAATCGGGGCGATTTCCCAGCAACTTGCTGATTCCTTGAAAGCCACAGAGATCCGGTTTCAGCAGCCGGTCCGGAAGGCAGCGGCCGGTAAAATCACCCTGGAAAACGGGCAAATCCTCGAAAGCAGTGCAATCCTGGCGACAGTACCGTTAGATCCGAAAACCGGCCAAATCAATAGGGCCGGGGTAGACTGGAAACGTTGTGACAACCTGTATTTCACCCTCCCGAAGCGTACTTTCAGGGAAGGGATTATTGGGCTGGTTGCCGATGACGCCTCTCTGGTCAATAACCTCTATTATCCCTTTGGACAAGTTATAAATAAAGAACCCCTTTTGTCGGTGACCGTGGTAAAAGACCACCGTCTGGACCATGATGCGCTGTGCCAACGCGTGCGAAAAGACCTGAAAACGCACTGTGGCATAGAAGCAGGTAAACTGGTAAAGCACTATCGCATCGAACAGGCCCTTCCGGATATCCGGAATGTAAAGATGGACCCATCAACCGGCCCGGCAGGGGCGGGAAAAAAGATTTTCCTGGCAGGGGATTACCTGCTCAGTGGTTCCCTGAATGCTGCTATGGCTTCCGGGGAGGCTGCTGCAGAGCAGCTTGCACAGGAGTTGGATTAATCCCCGGTCCCTTATTTGGTGATGTTTCGCGTCGTTGAATGGGCGGTTTCAATCCTAAAAAATTCTTTGCATTTCCCGGAATTGTCTTAAATTTGCAATCCACATCTGAGAAGATGGGAGTTTACAAATAATGCGAAAATAGCTCAGTTGGTAGAGCGCCACCTTGCCAAGGTGGAGGTCGCGGGTTCGAATCCCGTTTTTCGCTCAACGGAAACGCTGCCCGTCAGCGTTTTTTTGTTGCCGCTCGGGTGGTGGCCCCGATAGCTATCGGGGGGTAGACACGTTGGTTATACGGTTTACTAATCACCACAGAGCAATACATTCCGCTCGGGTGGTGGAATTGGTAGACACGTTGGACTTAAAATCCAATGGCCATTGCGGCCGTACGGGTTCAAGTCCCGTCCCGAGTACCGAAAGCCTCGTATTTACGGGGCTTTTTGCTTTTCTTGTCCAACATGATTTGCGCTGCCTTCATCCTCCGAGGCTTACAGTTTCCGATCCTTAGAATACCGTCGCCAAGCCAACTTTACCCTTAAGAGTGCTTCGTTTAGGCAGGAGCATCAAACCGCATCTTGATAAGATAACGTGAAGCTGTCAGTCCAACCAGGGCAAGCAGGCTATATATAATAATAATGGAAAGCGGAATAATCAGCTCGGGATATATCTCCCAAGTCCTGTTGCCCAGGATCAACAGAAAGACAAGTACGACCGATAGACCTGTTGCTTTAAAAATTTTGCCGGTGTCCCCTGCGGCGTTTCGAGAAACCTCCTTGTAAAAACCCGTAACTAGAA
>JARRQA010000216.1:0-6177 GCA_037382325.1 Robiginitalea sp. | reverse complement strand
TTCCCGGGCACCGATGGAGGCGAGCTGCATCAGGCAGAGTTCTACCAGGAGGCGGTGGTTGCTGCTGCTTTTATAATTCAGTTCACATTCACTGGCCAGATCAAGGGCCTCCAAAAGGAAGGGCGAATCCATTTTCCCGGCCTGTTCCAGATAGCGTTTTTTGACATTTTCACTGGCATCGAGAAGGGCTACCGTCTGCGTGTCCCGGCAGACCATAAGGTCCCTGAAATGGGAAGCAAGGCCATTGATAAAATGGTGCCCTTCAAAGCCGGAGCTGAGGACCTGGTTAAAATACAGCAATAAGCCGGGGATGTCCCTTTGAAGGATCAGGTCCGTGGTGTGGAAATAGACATCCACATCCAGGACGTTGAGGTTTTCCGCGACTGCCTTCCGGGTGATTTTCTTCCCGGCAAAACTGACCACCCTGTCGAAAATGGAAAGGGCGTCCCGCATGGCTCCGTCCGCTTTTTGAGCGATGATATGCAGGGCGTCTTCCTCAACATCGATCCCCTGTTGTTCAGCGATGTACTTCAGGTAATTCACGGCATCCCGTACCGAGATACGCTTAAAATCGAAGATCTGACAGCGGGAGAGGATGGTGGGTATGATTTTGTGCTTTTCCGTGGTTGCCAGGATGAAAATGGCGTGTTTGGGGGGTTCCTCCAGCGTTTTGAGGAAGGCATTGAATGCCGCCTGCGAAAGCATGTGGACCTCGTCGATAATGTATACCTTGTATTTTCCGACCTGGGGGGGAATGCGTACCTGGTCGATCAAATTCCGGATATCGTCCACGGAATTGTTGGAGGCCGCATCCAGTTCAAAGATGTTGAAGGCAAAATCCTCCCCTTCCTGCTCGCTGCCGTCCTCGTTTATTTTTTTCGCCAGAATCCGGGCACAGGTAGTTTTCCCCACACCCCGCGGCCCACAAAACAAAAGGGCCTGCGCGAGGTGGTTGTTTTCAATGGCGTTCATCAGGGTGCGCGTAATGGCCTCCTGACCCACTACATCCTCAAAATGTTGGGGCCGGTATTTCCGGGCTGATACGATAAAGGGCTCCATGTTTCTCTCGGAGCGGCCAATGGGGACCGCCTTCCTACAAATATACATATCGAAACCATTTATACGGATTCCTTTGGCACGCCTATTGCTCATTTTATCAACAATTAAAGTACCTTTGATAGCGAGCAGGTCAGCCTGTCGCTCCGGCCCATGGGCCGGGGAGGAAAGTCCGGACACCACAGTGCGGCATAGCGGGTAACGCCCGTCCACCGTGAGGTGAGGACCAGTGCAACAGAAAGCAAGTACAGTTCGGCTGTAGTGAAATCAGGCAAACTCTATGCGGTGAAACGCCATGTAGGTCGGCACCAAAGGCGGCACGCCTGAGCCGATGGGTAGGCGGATCGAACCATGGGGCAACCCATGGTCCAGATAAATGACAGGGGCCCTTTTTCGAGGGGGTAACAGAATCCGGCTTATGACCTGCTTTTTATTTGTTTTCCCGGAAAAAACTGAAACGGGTGCTGCCGTAGCTGCGCATCTCGGAAAATCCTTCCTGCCCGCTAAGGTCCCTTTGCGGGCTGTGTTCGATAACCAGGACACCCCCTTTTTTCAACAGCCCCCTTTCCAGGCAATGGGATACCAACTCTCTTAGTGTTGCTTCCGGGATATCGTAAGGCGGGTCGGCGAAGATAAGGTCGTACTGTTCCGCACATTTCTTCAGGAATTTAAGTACTTCCTGCCTGTGGGTGCTAACGGGTAATTGTAATTCGTCGGCCGTTTTTCGGATGAACCTTACGCACCCTGCATGGGAATCCACTGCCACTACGTGGGGACACCCCCTGGAAGCGCATTCATAACTGATGTTCCCGGTCCCTGCAAATAAGTCCAGGACAGCCCATTCCTCCCAGAGGATCTGGTGTCCGAGAATGTTGAAAAGGGACTCCTTGGCACGATCCGTGGTGGGCCGTACGGGAAGCCCTTTCGGAGCCCGTATCCGCCTCCCTTTATGGATTCCCGAGATGATTCGTATCACAGGGCGTTGATCAGGGTGAAGTCAATCCCCTCTTCCGGCTCTGGCAGTGGCAGGGTCGTATCGGTCGGAACAAAGAGGGAAACATTCTCAAAGTACTCCGTACAAAATTCGTAAACGCGATCCGTTTCGGTTATTTCGCCCAGGAGGCGCAACCTGAGGGATTCCGGATCCAGATTCAGTTGTTCCAGGGTAAAAAGCAGGAAATACATCACGTCTTCAGGACTGCTGATGGAAAAGGAATTGTAGAAGCGCAGTTTTTTATTGGCGAATACTGCGAGGTCCATCTGGGATTCCGCCAGGTGCAGGTAACAGATGGATCCCTGACGGCTGCTGGGAAGTTTTATGAGCGTTTCCAGCAGGACGGTTCCGCTGTGTTTGAATTCAAACTCGCCAAAGAGATCGTACAGGAAGTTGTTCACATTGGCAAAAGGGACATAGACATTCACCGTATCCAGGCCGTCAATAATGTCGTAGTCCAAATGGTCTGTCGCCAGAATTTTGGCGTTGTACTTCAGGTAATTCGGGAGTTGCTCCTCGTCAAAGATCGGCTGGGGGACCAGGCTGAACAGGGTATTTCGGTGGATGGCTATGACCTCGGAAAAACTGAAATCCAGCACCCCTTCATCCCTGAAGCTCTGCTTTATTTCCCGGTGGAGGTCAAAGGGGCTCACCTCTCCTTTGAAAGAAAGGGAATGGCTCAGGGAGAGCGAGTTGGCAATGGTGTCCAGAATGCAAAAAGAAAGTCCATTCAGGCTGACCTGAATGGACAATTTATGATAACTGTTTTCCGTTGCTGACAGGTCCTTATTGATCTCCTTTTTTGTCATAAATAGGGGGCCAGTTTCCGCTGGTGCTCACTTCGGTCAGCGACCCGACCTTGATTTCGCTTCCGTTAACCTCCTCGACGCTTACCTGAGAATTTTCCCGGGCGAGCAGGTCCTGGGGCTGGTCGTGCAATACGATGGATTTTGCTACTTTGGCTTCAAAGACCGGAGCTTTATACCCACTTTTCTCCAGGATATCCGCCTTCATGGTGAATTTTTCGTTGTTGGGCGCATACGGGACATTCATCATTTGCTTGTATCGGTCACTTTCCTTGAAAAGCGAATCCTTGACAGCGACAAACCCCAGCGTATCGATGATGGTAACCTCCTTCAGCATATCGATCTGATAGACCCGGTCGTATTCCATGTAGGAGGAATCGCGCTGCTGAGTAATCGTATAATTGGCGGTATCTACAAAGGCAACCAGATTATCGAAGTCATTCGCATAGCGGCCATTTACCGTTTTATACGCCTCCTGTGCATTGCGGATGTCCTTAAGCCTGTCGATAACCTCTGCAAATCGCTCTTTTTTGATTTTATCAAACTCAATGGGACCGGTAACTTTTAATCACGAAAGAGATTCGCCCAAATTCCTCCCTATCTTTGGGGGCCTATGAAATCCCTTTCCGCACCGGCATTTTACAGGCATTTACATGAAAAATTTCCCCATACCCCAACCTCCAAACAAACCGAGGCACTCAGGTCCCTTTCCGAATTTATCACCCGTGGGGATACAGGGGAGGTCTTTCTGTTAAAAGGGTATGCCGGTACCGGGAAAACTACGCTCCTGGGAACCCTGATCACCAATCTCTGGCATATTCGTAAAAAAGCTGTTTTGATGGCACCCACGGGAAGAGCGGCCAAGGTAATGTCGAGTTATACAGGCTCCAAGGCACACACCATCCACAGGCAGATCTATTTCCCGAGGAAGGACCGCTCGGGCGGCGTCAAATTCACCCTTGCGCCGAACCGCCACCGGCGTCAAATTCACCCTTGCGCCGAACCGCCACCGGAACACCCTTGGTATTGTGGATGAGGCCTCTATGAACCCGGATGCCCCCACCGAATCCTCAAAGGGAAAAAACAGTTCCCTCCTGGATGACCTCATGACCTTTGTTTATTCCGGTCATAAGTGCCAGTTGATGATGATGGGGGATACGGCCCAGCTTCCCCCGGTCAAATTATCCCTGAGTCCGGCCCTCGATGCCGGGAAACTAAGCCTGGGGTTTGGAAAAGAAGTGGTGGAGGTGGAGCTCGACGAGGTCGTGCGGCAATCCCAGGATTCCGGCATCCTGATGAATGCCACCACGCTCAGGGAGCAGCTGGAGCTGGACCCGCCGCCCCAATTCCGCTTTTCCCTCTCCGGGTACGCCGATATCATCCGGCTTGTGGATGGTTATGAGATCCAGGATGCCATTAACGAGGCTTTTGATTCCAACGGGAAAGAAGAAACTGCAGTGATCGTGCGGTCCAACAAGCGGGCCAACCTGTACAACAAAAATATCCGAAGCCGCTTGTTATTCCTTGAAAATCAGCTGGCTTCGGGGGATTACATGATGGTGGTCAAGAACAATTACTTCTGGCTGAAGAGCAATTCGGAAGCCGGCTTCATCGCGAACGGGGACATCCTGGAAATCCTGGAAATCTTCGCCTTCAAATCCCTTTACGGTTTCAGTTTTGCCGAGGTAAAGGTTCGGATGGTGGATTACCCCGGGCAACCTCCTTTTGAAACTGTTTTACTACTTGATACCCTGGAGGCGGAAACCCCTTCCCTTTCCTATGAAGACAGTAACCGCCTGTATCAGGAAGTAATGAAAGACTATGAGCAGGAACGATCCGGGTACAAGAAATTCCTGGCGGTGAAGAACAATCCCTTTTTCAATGCCCTGCAGGTCAAATTCTCCTATGCCATCACCTGTCACAAGGCCCAGGGAGGGCAGTGGGAAACCGTTTTCGTGGAACAGCCCTATCTCACCGGAAAACCGGACCGGGAATACCTGCGCTGGTTGTACACGGCGGTGACCCGTGCCCGGAACCGCTTGTATCTCATCGGCTTCCAATCGGATTTTTTTGTGATGGATGAATGAGTTATTTTTAAGGAAAACCATTGTAATGCAGGCAGACACCATGCTGACTATTTTCCTGGGAATTGGCCTGGCCGCATCGGCCGGGTTCCGGGTCTTCCTGCCCCTTTTTGCCCTGTCCCTGGCAGCCCATACCGGGATGTGGGAGCTCAACCCGAACTGGGAATGGCTGGGAAGCCTGAGTGCTCTGATCACCCTGGGGGTCGCTACCCTGGTTGAATTGTTTGCCTATTTCATTCCCTGGGTAGACAATGTGCTCGACTCCCTTTCGCTGCCATTAGCTGCCCTGGCGGGAACTGCGGTAATGGTCTCGACCCTTGCCGGGATGGATCCCGTTATTACCTGGAGCCTGGCCATTATTGCCGGTGGGGGAACGGCCACGGCCATTAAGGGAGCTGCGGCAGGCAGTCGGCTGGCTTCCTCCCTGGGTACAGGCGGGTTGGCCAATCCGCTGGTTTCCTCCGTGGAAACGGCGGCAGCGTCCACGATAAGCCTGGCGTCCATTCTGGCGCCGGTTCTGGCCGCATTCCTTGTGATTGTGGTCCTCGCATTTGTATTTCGGATTTATAGAAAACTCAGGCCGGAGCGAAAGAAGCCGCACTGATCCAATTAGTGTACTTTTGTCTATGGTCAAAACGTTAAACATACCCATTTGAAAACGATCGCGATGATACCGGCACGTTACGCTGCCTCCCGGTTCCCGGGCAAACTCATGAAAGATCTTGCGGGTAAACCGGTGATCGTGCGCACCTATGAAGCCGCGGTGAAAACCGGGTTGTTCGATGCTGTACTGGTAGTTACGGACAGCGGAGAAATCGCCGATGCTATCCGAAAGGCGGGTGGGGAGGTGATGATGAGCCGCGGGGACCACGAGACCGGCAGTGACCGCATCGCCGAGGCGGTCGCCGACCTGGAAGTGGATATCGTGGTTAATGTTCAGGGGGATGAACCTTTTACGGAAGGGGAAAGCCTCGGGAAGCTCCTGAAGGTATTCCGGGAGGATCCCAAGGAAGAGATTGACCTTGCTTCCCTTATGACTGAGATTACGGATGCGGAAGAAATCCGGGACCCCAACACGGTAAAGGTTATTACCGACACCCACGGATTTGCCCTGTATTTTTCCCGGGCCCCGATCCCTTTCCAGCGGGCTGAAACTCCCAAAGCCAGGTATTTCAAGCACAAAGGGGTTTATGCCTTTCGCAAGCGGGCCCTCCTTGATTTCCGGAGGCTCCCGATG
>JARRQA010000215.1:0-6862 GCA_037382325.1 Robiginitalea sp. | reverse complement strand
CCCAGGGTCTTCCCTGCCATTCGGGTCAGAACGCGCTGGATCCTTTTTAATGGAGGTGTTTTTTAGTGTAGCTGAAGAAGGGGTCCACAAGGTTTGGGAACCTTTGTTTTTCAAGGCCTCCGGTTCAATCCCGAGACGTTTTGCCAAAAGGGCATACACCTGTCGTCCCTTTGCGGCTACCTTCTCATCGGGATCTTCAAACAACTCCTGCAGGAATTGTAACTCCTTCTCTGTTCCGATTTCCGGTATTTCGTCCAACAGGATCAGCTTGGATTCCCGGTCATAAGAGCGGAAAAATTCCCGGAAGATGGAAAAATAATTCATCTCCCCTTCCGGAATCGCGGCTTCCTCCCCGGTCTCAGTGGCAGGTGGCTCCCCGTCGTTTGTATGATCTATCTGCTGTATGTCCCCTGCGATCACCCCAAAATCAGGATCCATTTCAGTGTCTTCCGATATGGTTTCGGAAGCCGCCTGTTTTTCATCTTTCTTCCCGGTGACCCAGGGCACAAAATTTGTGGTGAAGACCTGCTCGGTTTCCGCCAGGTCTTCGAGGAGGATCTCCCTGAGTATTTTGGCATACCCGGAATCGGCGGACAGAATTTCTGCCTGAACCTCCAGTCTGAGAAGCCAGTCAGGGGTGGGTTGATGGGGTTCCATATCAGTGATTTTTATAGATTCTTCTGTGACGACCGGTATGAAATCAAAGGATAGCTCCGGCAGGGAAACCTTTTCGGGCTTCATCGACAGGAGGTCCCTTAATTCTTCGAGGAAACAATGCGCGAAGATCTTTTCGTGTTCCGGGGTCCAGTCCTCCTCTGGAAGAGATCCTGTATTGATTAGGGGCACAAACTCCAGTTGTTCTGTAGCAAGCAGCCAATCGGGGTCCAAACGGATATCCGCAAAATCAGCTTTCAGAACACTGGTTTCCTTCAAATCCCTCTCCCCTGTTCCATTGGAAATTTCCGTGGATGAATGCCGGATTTCAGGTTTCCATTCGCTGTTATGCGGTTCAGGCGGGGGCAAAATATCCTTCGTGGGGAGCACGCTGTCTGGCTTCACGGTATTAATGACCACTCCGGCCTTACTCCGAACGAGGAAGGAGTGATCCTTCAAGGCGCTTGTCCTGAGCCAGTGCAGATCTTCATCCGAAGCCACTTCCCGAAATGCTTCCAGAATAAGGATCTTGACTTCTGTAGTGGCGCTTTTAAAATGTCGTTTTAGGGGGGATCGGGCTTCTTCAAACCGAAACTCACGGATACATTCCAGGGCAGCTGCCTGTATGTCAGGGGATCGGTGCTGCAACAGGGTGATGACAGCCCTGGAGGCATCACTTTGCCTGTAGTACCGAATTAACCGGAGGGCAAAAAGGACCACATCCTCATTTTCGGAAATAAGCCAGTCCCTGAACCTTGGAGGTACAAAAGCCTCTTTGTGTTTCAGAAGCTCCATCAGTTTCAATTGTTGCCACTCCGAAATCCCGTGCCGGGCCGTGTCCAGCACGTACCGGATGCCTTCTTCCCTCAGGCTTACGATAGCGAGTTGGGCCTGTTTTCGAATTACACTCCTTTTGTCGTTTATATGCTTTTTGAGGATGTGATAGGCCTGGTCCACCCGCATTTCTGTAAGTTCGAGGATCCCCTGGGATACTTTTTCCCAACGGACACTCTTTAGTTTCCGCAAGGCATCCCGATGCAGGCCAAGGTCCTGGTAAAGGCTGAGAAGCCGGGTCCGGGCCTCGCCGGTGATATCCTGCCTTAAGTCCATCAAAACCTCGGAAAGGACGATCCGGTTCATCGGGGTTTTAAGCTGGTCCCGTATTTCGATCTTCATCCGGATGTAGTCTTCCCGCTGTTCCGAATCCTCTTCCTGACGGAAAAACAGAAAGTTTGAGAGCATGGGAGCCAACTCCCTTTTTTTCGAGAAGACCTTCTGACGGTGACGTGCCATCCGGTATCGAAGTATTAAGATCACTAAAAAGTAGAGACCTGTAATGCTCCCGAAAAGAATCCCAAGGTCCCAAAGGAGGTCCGTATGGATCCGAGGCGGATTCAATAGTGAAATGGGGTGATATGATTGGGAAAACAGCCTCAAGAGGTCTTTTTACGAATAATTTTGTCCACACGTATCATCAGTTCTGCAGGGCTCACGGGTTTTGATATAAAATCATCGGCCCCGAGGTCAAAGGCATTCAGTATGTTCGTCTCGTTGCCAGCAGTGGAAATAATAATTACCGGCACCCGGGATTTTAATTCGCTCCGGAGGAAATCAACCAGCTCAATACCGGAGAAATAGGGCATCATGATATCACTGACCACAACATCCGGAAGCTTTTCTAACAAATAGGATTTAACTTCCCGCCCGTCGGATGCCAGATCCACTGCATATCCGCCTTTTTCGAGGCGGTACTTCAGCAAAGAAGCCAGCATATGGTCGTCCTCCGCAAGCAAAAGGCGTTTGGGTTGCATTTTATTTCCGTTTGTTCATTTCCCGTTCAAGGGCTTCCTCCACCAGGGGGTACAGTGCAAGGAATTGCTCGTAGGCCCTGGCAGCCTGTCTTATGTCCCCTGTCTCTGTTGATGCCCGGTATATACCCTCCACAATCGAAAGGAGTTGGGTCGCCCCGATCATTTTAAGCCCGGACAGTACCTTATGGGCACTCGCCCCGATAGCCTGTAAATTTCTCTCCTTCAGATAGACTTTCATGCGCCCGGCAAACTCCAGGAGGTTGTTACGGAAGAGTTGCACCAGGTCGGAAAGCATCCTGAGGTCACCCATGCATTCGCCTTCCAGATATTCCAGGCTCAGCAACCGGTCTTCCAAATTCAATTCCGGCAACGGCTCGCAACCGATTCCCGGTTTGTCCTTCCGATTTGCGCAGCTTCGGATCCCATGAACCATGGCGGTGTAAAGAGATGTAGGGTCATAAGGTTTGAGCAGCAGGTCGTCAATACCGGATTGACGGTACTTTTCCCCCTCGGCCAAAGAAATATCCGCCGTCAGGGCGATAATCGGAATCCGCCGAACTGAAGCCTCTCTGTGACCTCGGATCCGGCGGGCTGCCTGAAAACCATCCATTAGCGGCATCCTCAAATCCATCAAAATCAGATCGATTTCTTCTTGTTGCAACAGGTTCATGCCCACTGGAACTTTCGACGCTGTGAATACGGTACAGCCCCATTTTTTCAACCGGGCCTCCAGAAGCTTCTGATTCAAAGGGTTATCTTCAAAGACCAGGATTTTCATGCCCCTCAGTTCTCCCACCGGAGTGGTTGCCGCTTCTTCATGCATCCCGTCACACTCCCGGGCTTCCGGTCTTTTATAGGGAAGACGGAAGCGAAAGGTGGTTCCTTTTACGGCTTGAAAATAAAGGGGAGCTCGGCGCCGGGAATTCCGGTTCCCGTATCAGAAAGTTCGAATTCCAGGACATCCCCTTCGTCCCCGGAGGTGGAACGAACAACGAGTTCTACAGTTCCGTTGCTGGTAAATTTTACGGCGTTTTCCAGTAAATTCATCAGAATCCTTCGCAATTTGGAGGGATCTCCTTTCACCTTTTCCGGAAGCCTCCCCGCTATAAAAAGTTCGAAATTCACCGGTGTCCCCTCCAAAAGCGCCCTGATGTATTCCCGAACTTCCCCGAAAATCCCGATAGGGTTGAACGCAACTTCAGTCCGGTACTCGGTTCCTGATTTCAAGCGATTGTACTGCAGGAGCTCTTCCAAGATTTCCAAAGCGCCCTTTGAAGCCAACCGGATGGCACGGAGGCACCTTTGCTGGTCGGGGTCCAGACGGGTCGCCCCCAGCAGGTCCGTAAATCCGAGGATCCCGTTAAGCGGGTTTCGCAAATCGTGGCTTACAGAAGTGATTATCCCGGGAGTGTCTCCGGAGGTCTGCAGCCCGGAATCAGGCAGGTTTGCGGGGATGCCTGCCTGCGGATTCCACAGTTTTTCCTCCAGATGGGCACGGAAGGTGTCGAAGTAAGAATTTAAGGCGCTGGCTTCTTCCACATTGAGTTGCTCAAAGGAATATCCTTCAAGAGTCAGCTGCAGGTCAGCCAGCTGATCGAGTAAATCTCTGGATGTAATGGGCATTTTTTAGGATTAAGCGCTTGGTTTTATCGGTAAAACGCATTGTATCCCTAAAAATCCATAATCAGGGAAGGGCTGACAATTAAATGTTCCCTATCTTTCGAAACCTGTTGTAAAACCCGTTTAATTGTAGGTAAAAACAAATTTGATATGCGCATATTACGGCTTGTTCCCGTTTTGATGGTACTGGTGTCCTGCCAGGAAGAAAAAAAGGAGAACCCGGAAAAAAACCTGGAAGAAAGGGCCCGGGAAATCCACCAAAAAGTAATGACGGTGGATACCCATGTGTACATCAATGTAAAGAATTTCACCGATAGCATTAATTACACTCAGCGACTGAATACACAGGTGAACCTTCCCAAAATGAAGGAAGGGGGGTTGGATGTGGCCTGGTTCATCGTCTATACCGGTCAGGACTCCCTTACTCCTGCCGGATATGAAAAGGCCAGCGCCAATGCCATGTCCAAATTCGAGGCAATCCACCGCCTGTGTGAGGAAATTGCACCGGATCAGATCGGTTTGGCACGCACCTCCGCCGAAGCCCGGGAGATTTATAATTCCGGCAGGAAAGTGGCTATGATTGGCGTGGAAAACGCATATCCCATGGGAGAAGACCTTACCAACTTTGAAAAATACCACGCCCTGGGGGCCCGGTATGTTTCCCTCGCCCACAACGGGCACAGTCAGTTTTCGGATTCAAATACGGGAGAAACAGACAGCATATGGCTACATAATGGTTTAAGTGAACTAGGCAAAGAGGCTATAAATGAAATGAATAGACTGGGGATTATGATCGATATTTCGCATCCGTCCCGGGAGGCGGTAATGGAAATGATGTCCCTGTCCAAAGCCCCTGTTATCGCTTCTCACTCTTCCGCCAGAACCCTTTGCAACCACAGCCGCAACCTGGATGACGCCCAATTGCTCCGGCTCAGGGAAAACGGAGGCGTCGTACAGGCAGTTGCCCTGGATGCCTATATCAATGAGGAAAAGAACAAAGCTCGGGATGACTACATGAAGGGGATCCGCGAACAGGTCGCCGATTCCCTCGGCATCCAGTGGTATGACCGCTCTGAATTCCGGAATCTTTCGGATACCGAACAGGAGACCTATATCGTAAATTACCGCAAGGTTTCCTCCATAGCCGACGACATCGCTGCAAAAAGCCCCGATGCCCCTCCCCCCGTAAATGTGTCAGATTTTGTGGATCACATTGACTATATGGTAGGCCTGATCGGAATCGACCACGTGGGTATTAGTTCAGATTTTGACGGCGGAGGCGGCATTGAAGGCTGGTCCGATGCGTCCGAAACCTTCAATGTAACCCTGGAGCTGGTCCGGCGCGGGTATTCGGAAGAAGAAATCGAAAAACTTTGGGGCGGGAATCTTTTCCGGGTACTTGACGAGGTACAGGCAGTCGCCAAAAGCTGGCCTCAGGACTGATCTTTGGCCGACAGGCGGTCCCTGACGAATTCTACCCGGGTCTTGCCATGGGGCTTCGGTTTGCCCGACTTGTCCAGGTTTACAAATATTAGCTGGTCTACCGTGGCTATGGATTCGTGGGTCATTTTATTCCGCGCCTCACACTTCAGCGTAATGGAAGAGGTCCCGAAGCGCACCACCTCGATGCCGATCTCTACAATATCCCCCTGGGAAACCGGATGTATGAAGTTTATCTCCGACATGTATTTAAGGACGATCTTGTTGTTTTCCAGTTGGATAATACTGTAAAGAGCAGCCTCCTCCGTGATCCAGGCAAGAAGCCTCCCCCCGAAAAGGGTGCCGTTGGCATTTAAATCTTCCGGCTTAATCCATTTACGTGTATGAAATCGCATTGTCCCCACAGTTTGCCCCAAAGATAGAACGTATATCGAAAGGGTCCGGTTCCGGGAATCATTTGGCGCAATTTTTCCCGATTCCCAAAAATTGTTAAGTATAAAATAAACTTTTCCTAAATCGTCACGGGGTTTGCTCCGGATCCCCTAACTTCAAATGACCGATTGATTAAACATCTCATGCAAACTATTGTCAAAATATTGATTCTCATCACCCTGGTACTTCTGCAACATCTGATTTGAGCCCTGTCGGCAAAAATGCGATACGGCCCCCGATCAACGCACATGGACCGTCTTGATATTGGTAAATTCGCGGATACCCTCTTTGGAGAGCTCCCTGCCATACCCGGAGGCCCATACCCCCGAAAGGAAGCCTTGGATCACTCTTAACCAGGCTGTTTAGAAATACGGCCCCTTCTTCCAGTGCGGGGACCATCCTTTCAATCAATCCTGAACACGATTTCCTTGAAAGGTTCCCCAATCGTTCTAAACGGGCAAGCCGTTCCGTCAGCGGTTCGCTTCGCCAAAGGCGCTCCTCCGCGACTAGTGTTTATAACCCCGTTAACAACTTCTGGCGGTCGGCCCCCTCAATGCAGTTGATTTCGGTATTTTTAGTCAAAACCTACCCGACATGAGTTCCCGTTCAACCGATCTGATCCGGATCCGGCCGGAGCTTCCCAAGCGGCGCGTACAGGCTGAAGAATCTTCCGATGAATATTTTCAAAACCACACCCTGAGGCCCGTCATCAAGCTTCAGAATGAGCTGCTGCTGGCCGCTTTCAGAAATTACGTGGTCAAACACAAAGGTTCTTTCTTTGACCTCGCACAGGAAAAGAAACCGGGATATATCGAAAACGCCATACAAAAGGATATGAAGTTCCGGAATTCCCTGAAAGGCATGCTGATCGGGCAATTCACCCTGGAGGAATACGAGCGGTACAT
>JARRQA010000214.1:0-3524 GCA_037382325.1 Robiginitalea sp. | reverse complement strand
GTCAGAAACCCGCTCAATCTTCTGGTCGATCAATTTCTCAATGGAGCTGATATAGGTGTTTTCCTCCGGTTCGCAAAGGGAGATTGAAACGCCTTCCTCCCCTGCCCTGCCGGAACGTCCGATCCGATGCACATAGGTCTCAGGTTCATTGGGGATATCAAAATTTACCACGTACCGGAGCTGATCGATGTCGATCCCCCGGGAAGCGATATCCGTGGCAACCAGTACCCGAACCTTACCCTCTTTAAAGTCACGGAGGGCCTTTTGCCGTTGATTCTGGGATTTGTTTCCATGGATGGCGGCTGACCGGATCCTTTTTTGGTTGAGGGTACGGCAAATACGGTCTGCCCCGTGCTTGGTCCGGGAAAAAAGGAGGACCTGGTCCAGGTCTGGGTCCTGCAAGATGTGGAGCAGGAGGTTATTCTTACTGGATTTATTGGTCCGGTAGAGATACTGCTGAATGGTTTCTGCAGTGGAGGATACTGGGTTTACAGATACTTTTACGGGATCCGAGAGGATTTTCCGTGAAAGGGCCACGATCGAATCAGGCAGTGTAGCCGAAAAGAAAAGGGACTGCCGTTTCCGGGGCAGGGAGGCCAGGACCTTCCGGATATCATGTATAAACCCCATGTCCAGCATTCGATCGGCCTCATCAAGCACGAAGTACTCAATTTGGTCCAGCCGAATATATCCCTGGTCCATAAGGTCAAGCAGCCTGCCCGGCGTGGCCACCAGGATGTCGACACCCCTGCGCAGGGCGTCTGTTTGCTTGTTTTGGTTTACCCCTCCAAATATCACCGTGTTTTTCACTCCGGTAAACCGCCCGTAGGCACTCAGGCTCTCCCCGATCTGAAGGGCCAGTTCGCGGGTTGGGGTCAGGATAAGGGCCCGTACCGGGCGTACACCCCTGTGGGGTTTTGGGTTTTGCTCGAGTTGCTGCAGGATAGGTATGGAAAAGGCAGCGGTTTTGCCGGTACCGGTCTGGGCACTGGCAAGGATATCCCTCCCTTTGAGCAGGTGCGGGATCGCCTGGGCCTGTATAGGCGTGGGATCCTCGTAGTTTTCTTGTTTCAGCGCCTCTTGAATGGGCGCAATCAATTCCAGTTGTTCAAATGTCATCGTAATGGATCTTGTGATTCCATTCGAGTCTGTTTCCTGGAACCTTGTTTATAATTCAAGCGGCAAAGGTAAGTGAATTAAATGCGGCAGCGCCTTTTAATTTCATTTAATAACATTAAGGAGCTTTAAAACCAATCGACTGAGGTAAAAATCCCAAACAATAAATTGTATCTGTAAACTGCCAATCATTTGGGAGTCGGCAGTCGCAGTCCGTAAAGAACTATCGAATTCTTGAATTAGTAACCTTTATGTGGAGTAAGGGTAATACGCTGGTTATTGGAATCTGCTATTTCCGACTGATTACCACTACGCTCCTTAACATCCTTTTAAGAAATCAAAAAGCCCATTTTACTACCTTTAGGCGCTAACTAACTCAAACGATTCATGAAGCGATTTTTCTTCTCAATGATGCTGCTTGCATCGGTATCCCTGGGTGCCCAGGATTTCAACATGAAACTCGCGGGAGATTTGAAGCCCCGCAACATCGGGCCGGGCGGAATGAGCGGCCGGGTTACTTCCATAGATGTAGTGACCACGGAACCTGATATCATGTACGTGGGTACGGCTTCAGGCGGGCTTTGGAAGTCCACTTCCGGGGGGATCAAATGGGAACCCATCTTCGATAAGGAAGTTACGGCCTCCATCGGGGCTGTGGCCATACAACAATCCAACCCCTCTGTCATCTGGGTAGGCACGGGGGAAGGCAATCCCAGAAACTCCCTGAACGGGGGCTACGGCATTTACCGTTCCCTGGACGGAGGCCGCTCCTGGCAGCGTATGGGGCTTGAACAAACCCGCCATATCCATCGTATTCTCATTGACCCCACAGATCCGAATACCGTCTATGTCGGGGCCATCGGATCTCCCTGGGGAGAACACCCTGAGCGGGGAGTCTACAAGACCACCGACGGGGGAGAGACCTGGGATAAAATACTCTTTGTAAACAATAAAACCGGAGTCGCGGACATGGTCATGGACCCGACCAACCCCAATAAAATCCTGGTCGCCATGTGGGAACACAAACGGGATCCCTGGTTCTTCAAATCCGGAGGCCCGGGTTCTGGCCTCTACATGACCCATGACGGGGGGCGGAGCTGGAAGCACCTCACTGAAAAAGACGGGTTGCCCAAAGGAGAGCTGGGCCGTATCGGCCTGGCAATCGCAGGTGGCAAGCCCGATATCATTTACGCCCTGGTGGAAGCAAAGAAAAATGCCCTTTATAAATCCACAGATGGCGGCTTCTCCTGGAAAAAAATCAACGACGGCAATGATATAGGGAACCGTCCCTTTTACTACTCCGACATCTTTGTGGACCCGGAAAACGAAAACCGGGTCTACTCGGTTTTTACTTACGTGAATGTTTCCGAAGACGGGGGCCGGAGTTTCGGGCAACTGATGCCGGCCTACGGCGTGGATAACGGCGTGCACCCGGATCACCACGCCTGGTGGATCCACCCCACGGACGGACAGTTTATGATCGACGGTAACGACGGGGGAATGAATATCACCCGTGACGGCGGAAAGACCTGGCGATTTATCGGCAACCTCCCTGTAGGACAGTTCTACCACGTGAGCGTGGATGAGGAATTCCCTTACAATGTGTACGGAGGAATGCAGGACAACGGCTCCTGGAAGGGTCCTGCCTACGTATGGCGTGCCCAGGGGATTCGCAATTCCTACTGGCAGGAGATCGCCTTCGGGGATGGGTTCGATGTGGTCCCGGACCCGGACGATTCCCGGTACGGATATGCCATGAGCCAGCAGGGTTTTGTGCGCCGCTACGACTCGAAAACAGGGAACGACTACACCGTGCGCCCCACCGCTCCCGATGACACCACCGAGTTGCGGTTTAACTGGAACGCTGCCATCGGACAGGATCCCTTTGACAACAATACCGTTTATTTCGGGAGCCAATTCGTGCATAAGAGTTCCGATAAGGGACTTACCTGGGAGGTGATTTCCCCGGACCTGACGACCAATGACCCTGAAAAACTGAAGCAAAGCGACAGCGGCGGGCTCACCATGGATGCAACAGGGGCCGAGAACCACTGTACCATTATTGTGATCGAACCCTCCCCGGTGGAAAAGGACATGCTCTGGGTGGGCACGGACGACGGCCGGGTTCACTATTCCCGGAACGGGGGGCAAACCTGGACCGAGGTGAGCGGGAATATCAAAGGGCTTCCGAAAGGCAGCTGGATCCCACAGATCAAGGCTTCTGCGAGAAACAAAGGGGAAGCCCTGCTGGTGGCGAATGATTATCGCCGGTTCAACTACACCCCTTATGCCTGGCGCACGCGGGATTATGGCAAGACCTGGGAACGCATCGTGGATTCGGAGGATGTGGTGGGCTATACCCTTTCCATCCTCGAAGATCCGGAAAATCCAAACCTCATGTTCCTGGG
>JARRQA010000213.1:0-8384 GCA_037382325.1 Robiginitalea sp. | reverse complement strand
AAACGGGAGTATAATCGGTCAGCAGACCGGGGTGCAGCCAGTAGATCAGGTCCCTGAGGATGAGATCTGGCCGTCCTGGGCCGCGTTCATAGTACCACATTCCGGCTCCAGGTCCCTTGCTCAGGGCATAGGAATAGATCTTTTTGTTTTGGAATGCCCGGAACTGTTCATAGTGCTGGTTCGCACGGGCCATTTCCGTGTAGGAGGTGAACTGGGAGGGGGCGATCCAGACATCGGCTTCGGCACCTTTCTCCAGTACGCTTTCAAGACTGCGGGATAGACTTCCGTTTCCCGGGGAGTCTTCCCAGAGATACCGGGCATTGGCATCCCGGATAAACCGCGCCGCCCAGCTGTCCCCGCCCGGAAGGTACCAGACGTCCCGGTAGAGAGCTCCGCTCAGTACGGTCGGGGATTCAGCAGCCCTGCCCGCAATAGCCTTGGCCTCCTGATAGGCCTTCTCGACTTTTTTAAAAGCCGTTTGGGCGGCTTCTTCTTCCCCGAAGAGTAGCCCGAAAAAGAGGATCCACTCAGCCTTTCCCAGGGGATCTTCTTCCATCCAGTCTCCGTTGTAGATGACCGGTACCCCGGAAGCTTCGAGTGTCTGGTAGGAACTCGGAGCTCCCGAGACGCCAAAACCCACCACCAGGTCGGGGTTCAGGGAAAGGACCCGTTCGGTGTTTAGCTGTTCATTGGCCCCCAGTTCACGGACTTGCCCGGCCTTAATCCGCTTACGGGTCCCGGGGGAGGATATGTAATCGAGGCCCGGAAAACCCACCAGTCGTTCTTCCATTCCAAGGGTTTCCAGGGACGGGACATGGGTGGTAGAGGTCAGGATAATACGCCGGACGGGGGTTCCCACAACGCCGTCGAGGCCTTCCGGAAGGGGGGTGAATTCGGAGACCCTTTCCCTGGGTACGAGGGCGTAGCGAAAATCCCGCTGGGCCCCGGGCCAGGGGTTATTGACGGTGAGGTATACGATCCCGTCTCCGGTATAGGCCGCTGCAAACCCGCGGGCGTATTTGGGGGTTAGGGTTTCCCGGATCTCGGCATCCCTAACTTTCTCCGACTTCTCAGCTTCGCGGCAGCCTGTCAGGAGGAATCCTATAAAGAAGAGGAAATACCAGGTTCTCATCATCCGGACTTTGGCCTCCAAAAGTACTTTTTAAAAAGCGCTCCACAAAAGTAGTCTGAATTTGGCTATTTTTACCCCGGTTTCAGGTTGCCCGTTTTTAGTGAGACGGGCATTAAAAGGGAATCCGGTGAAATACCGGAGCTGTTCCCGCAACTGTAAGCTGAGTCCTGACACAACGGTCGGGATGCCTGCTGCCAACTCCATACCACTGTCCTGCTGCCTGCAGGACGGGAAGGTCGGCAACAGGACGCGAGCCAGGAGACCTGCCTGATCCATCAATGAGTGTTAAACTTTCGGGACAAAAAGTTTACAAGCAATTCTTGCCTGGGGATTTCCCGTATGTAATAAATCCATAATGAAACAGCATTGGCAGGGTTGTCTGGCTTGCCTTTTTGGGATATGGGCAGGCTTCAGCCAGCAGCCGTCCGATTCCATTCCCATGCAGGAACTGGAGGAAGTGGTGGTTACCGATACCCGTATCCCCCTGAAAAGGGAACAATCCGGAAAAACCGTAATCCAACTCAACCGGGAGGACCTGGACAGGTATCAGGGACAATCCTTTCCTGATGTGCTCAACCAGCTGAGCGGTTTTGAGATTTCCGGAAGTCGCGGAAGGCCGGGGGAGGTACTCGGCGTGTTCGCACGTGGGGGCAGGGGCCGACAGGTACTGGTCCTGGTGGATGGACTTCGCGTAACGGATGCTTCATCCACCGCCCGGGAATTCGATCTTCGCCTGCTTCCGCTCTCCTCCATAGAATCGGTGGAGATCGTAAAAGGTGCAACCAGCGTCCTGTACGGGGCGAATGCAGCTACGGCAGTAATCAACATAAAGACCCGTGCCCCGGCAGACAGGCCCCTCGCTCTTCGGGTTGAGGGAAGCACCAGTACCCAGAATACGGCGGAGGAATCGGATTGGGACCTCGGGACCTTCAACCAATACGTACAGCTCAGCGGACGCCAGCAAGGATGGGAATACAAGGGTTCCTTTGCTAATACGTTTGCCAATGGCCTCTCCTCCCTGGCCGCCGGGAGCGAACCGGATCCCTATTCGAACTGGTCTGTGGATCTTCAGGCAGGACGGGAACTTTCCGGTCATTCCCGTATCGGGATCTTCGCAAACACATCCCGGATGAAAGCAGCCTATGATGACTCCTTCAATGGTGTAGATGCCCCTTTCCAATTCAACACCATCCAGGAGCGCATTGGGTTCTCCTGGGTATGGAAGGACAGCGTACAGGAACTGAAGGCACTCGGTTCCTATACGGACTTCAGGTCAGAAAACCTGAGCGATTTCCCGGGCCAATTTGAAGGAAGGAGCTGGACGGGGGATGTTACCTACAGGCGGACCCTGCTCCCAGGTTTGTACGCCCTTGGAGGGCTCAATGTCTTCCAGGACAAAGCGGACCTGGAGCGTACGGAGGAGTTCACGGTTGTGGATCCCTACCTCAATTTCGTCTGGACTGCGGACTTCGGCCTGAACCTGAACACCGGGGTGCGGCTGAACATGCACTCGACCTATGGGAACAATGCTGTGTACCAGGTAAACCCTTCCTATGCCTATCGGTTCAGACACGGTTATCTGAAGGTAATGGGCTCCTGGGCAAATGCCTATATTACTCCGTCCCTGGCCCAGTTGTACGGCGCCTTTGGTGCGAACCCCGACCTACAGCCTGAGCGCAACACCACCCTGGAAGCGGGCCTGGAAGTCAACCTGTCCCAAGGTCTTCGCATCAGCCTCCTTCATTTTGACCGGAGGGAGGACGATACCGTCTTTTTCAACAACACCGATTTTCTCTTTTTCAACTCGGACGGAGAAAGCCGGGTGCGCGGGGTGGAAGGAGAGGTTCGCTGGATCTGGCATCCCAGCAGTGAACTGGCTCTGAACTATACATTTACGGAACCTCAAGGGGAAGGGGCGATCCGTATCCCGAAGCACAAACTCAACGTTTCGGCCCGATCCCAACTGGGTAAAAAGCTCCTGGCCACGGCCCGGTACGGCTATACCGGGAAGCGGACCGATACGGACTTCAGTACGTTTGAACCGGTGGAACTCCAGGGGTTCTCCCTGATTGACCTCAGGCTGGATTACGCGTTGAAACCGGGACAGGTAAACGGCTTTGTCGGGATCGATAACGTATTTAACACGATCTATACGGAAGTGCTGGGATTTACCACTCCCGGAAGAAATATAATGATTGGCTGGTCCCTGAACCTCTCTGAAGGGATGGAGGCAGGAGAAGTTCCTTGTCCAGGAACATATTGTCCTTCATGGGAGTGAACATTTTGCTGTCGGCGAAGGCATCTGCGGGCAGCTGGACCTCAAAGCTCCTTTTGGCACTGACCCCGGTGATTTCCTGAAGGGCACGCGCCAGGAGCGGTTCATTCGGATCCCCCAGAACGCCGAGGTTTTCAAGATCCTCCGGCAGTTCAATATCAGGCAGGAATCCCGAGGTATAATCGGTGAAGCCCACTGAGTTTGCATTCCGTCCGACCAGGGGTTGGATGGCCCAGGAATTTTCCGGATTGATTTGGTTTTCTCTGCTCGGAGTATTGATGAAGGGGGCGCCATCCCGGTCGGGATCATCCACCATGGTAAGGGAAAATTCGTTTTTGCCCCGGGTGGTGCCCCCTATTTTTATGACATCGATATAGGGATCCAGCCCATTGATGACCAGTTCGCTGGCCGAAGCGGTGGAACGGGTGGTCAGTATGTATACCTGGTTGAGGCTGAGGGTATTGATCGCACTTCCGGACCGGGTCGAACTGGCAAAGTAATCTTTCAGGGCGTCCGGGTCGTCCCGGGTGAAGGCCTCCTGTATCTTGTCGTTCCACTGTTGCTCCACATAGACCTCAGAGGTATTCGTGCCGTAGATCATGCTGGAAAGCAGGCGGGAGGTATTTACAGATCCTCCTGAATTATAACGAAGGTCCAGGACGAGGTCTGTGACCCCGCGTGATTTAAAAAACCCGAAGGCATCGTTGAGCTGCTCGTCAAATTCATTGAGGAAGCCGTTGTACATAAGATAGCCGACATTGCGCCCGGAACCTTCCCAGTCCTCAAAGACATCTGAAATAAAAATGGGGTCTTCCTGAAAATTCTCTTCCTTGGTCAGGGTTACTTCCTTTCCATTCGGGGTGATCGTGGTGCCTTCGATGTCCGCCATGGTAAGGGTATAGGTGGCATCCGCTCCGAAAAGCAGGTCCTGGTAATTGGTTTCCGTAAGGGTGGTCCCGTTAACAGCCGTAAAGATTTCCCCCCTGGAAATATCCTTGGTGGCCGCATCGGAACCCGGGAGAATGTAGCGGACATACCCGAATATATTAGCGCTCCCGCTGAACTGCACCAGCCCGAATTCCATCCCATTGCTACGCGAAATACCCGCAAGGCTCTGGGTTAGCTCGGTGTAATCGTCACTGTAAAAACTAAAGCGGTCTTCTGAATAGCGGAGCTTATTCTCAAAAAATGCAGCAGGGTCGGTTTCGGATTCCAGAAATTCGGTGTATTCATCCATGAAGGTAAACCGGTCGTCGGCCAGGTCCGGGACATCCCCCTGCCAGTAATACCACAGGTTCATCGCCTGCCACATAAAATTCTGGACTACCACATCTGCGTCCGGGTCCGGGTCCGGCCCGTCCGGGCGGTCTATCCCGTCGTCATTCTTACTACAGGCTGTTTTGTAACAAATTTAACGGCTTTTCGTCTTCCTAATAGAAACCGTAAAGAACAGGTGATAACAGCAACCGATCAAGTCGCAATGACCCAATCTGAATTCCTGGAAATCGTGATGCCATTCAAGGACAAGTTGTACCGGCTTGCCAAAAGGCTCCTGATTTCTTCCGAGGAGGCTGAGGATGCCACTCAGGAGATCCTGATGAAATTGTGGTCGGGCAAGAAGAAAATAGCCTCCTATCGGAACGTGGAAGCTTTTGCAATGACCATGACCAAGAATTTCTGCCTGGACCGGCTCAAGTCCAAACAGGCGGGCAACCTGAAACTGGTACACAGCAATTACTCGGATGGCACTACCTCCCTGCAAAAGGAAGTAGAGGTGCGCGACAGTCTGGGATGGGTGGAAAAAATAATGGATGAACTCCCGGAGCAGCAACGGATGATTCTGCAACTGCGGGATGTGGAAGCCTATGAATACGACGAGATTGAAAAACTCATGGATATGAAGCCGACTGCAGTGCGCGTAGCGCTGTCCAGGGCTCGGAAAGCGGTAAGGGAAAAATTATTGGAAAAACATCGTTATGGAATTGGATAGGATAGAAAAATTAGTGGAGAAATACTTCGAAGCGGCCACTACGGCAGCTGAGGAGCAGCAGCTCAGGGATTATTTTTCAGGAGGGGACATAGCCCCGCACCTGGAGGCCTACGCCCCTATGTTCGCCTATTTCTCCGAGGCCAAGAAGGAACGCTTTACCCGGCAGGTTCCATTAAAAACCAGAAGTAAAAGCAGTATTTACGGGTGGATTTCCATCGCCGCGGTAATGGTGCTCATGCTTGGCCTGTATTTCGGGAAGCAACTCCAGCAGCAGCGCGAGGCGGAGTATGCCTATCAACAAACCCGGAAGGCTTTTGGCCTGATCGCGCAAAATCTGGAAAGGGGTACCGAAAAAGTCGCCTACCTCAGTGAATTCGAAGAAACGAAAAACAAAATCTTAAACGAAAATTAAAAAACGAAAATCATGAAAAAAGTAATCGCAATCGCAATGCTGTTGCTGACCCCCCTGGCGGGGATGTCCCAGTCCATCTTTGACAAATATGAGGACATGGACGATGTCAGCTCGGTAATCGTCAATAAAAACATGTTCGATCTGCTGGTCAAAATTGATGCGGATGTGGACGATCCGGAGGCACAGGAGTTCATGGATATCGCCAAGAGTCTGAGTGGCCTGAAAGTCTTCATCACCGAGGACAAAGGGGTCTCCGCCGATATGCAATCCACGGTGGATCAGTACCTGCGCTCTGCCTCCCTTGAGGAACTGATGCGCGTGAAGGACAAGGACGCGAACGTGAAGTTCTATATCCGCAACGGGAAAGACAGCGACCATGTAAGTGAGCTGCTGATGTTCGTCACAGGTATTAAGAACATGGACGTGGAAGTAAACGACCGGCAGGTGGAAACCGTCCTGCTGACCCTTACCGGGGATATTGACCTGACCAAGATCGGTTCCCTGACCCGGAAGATGAACCTCCCGGAGGAGCTTGAAAAGGCGGAGAAGAAGAAAGGTTAATTATCATCAATCAAAAGGCCGGCAGGCAGGGATTTACCCTGCCTGTCTCAGCTTTTCAAAAATCCAACTCATGAAGAATAGCAGATTTATTAAAGGGGTCACAGGCAGCCTTTTGGGTGTCTTTTTACTGCTGGGCTGCTCGAGTACCCAAAGCCTGCAGGAATACTATGTGGACAATTCGGAAAACCCGAATTTTCTGGCGCTGGATGTTCCTGCCAACATCCTGAAACTGGATGAAGCTTCCCTGGACGAAACCCAGCGGGCAGCTTTAAAATCCCTGCGAAAACTCAATATCCTGTGGTTTCAGAAGACAGCGGAGAATGCCAATGAATATAAGGCAGAAACTGCCAAAGTGAAGGAGATCCTCAAAAACTCGGATTTCAAGGAACTCATGAAACTCAATACCCAATACGCCAAGGGAGTGATCAAATATTCCGGCGAAGGGGACGCAATAGACGAAGTGGTTATCTACGGGGACAGCCAGGATAAGGGTTTCGGGCTGGTTCGCGTCCTGGGGGACGACATGAACCCGGCCCATTTTATGCAGCTGATGCAAGCCATCCAAAAGGCCGATGTGGATGGGGAAGGCTTTAAGGAACTGGTGGGCCTGTTAAAGGGGTGACCCGGCTGCCGTCTGAAAATCTGGAATCCCGGACTTCTATTAAGGAGATCCGGGATTTTTCATTTCAGGATTTTAGATTAACTTCCATGGCAAAATAATTTCAGACATGCAAAGCAATCAGGAAGGAGCCATGGAACAGGCACAGCTATGGCTCGACAAAGGCGTCAACTTTATAGTAGAATACGGCCCGAAAGTACTCGGGGCCATCCTGATCTATATCATCGGGTCCTGGGTAGTCGGAAGAATTGTAAAAGGCCTTCGAAGGGTGATGAAACGGCTGAAATACGAGGAATCCCTGCAGCGTTTTCTGATGAACCTCATTTCCTGGGGTCTCCGTATTGTATTAATCATTGTGGTGGTTTCTGCCCTGGGGGTAGACGTCACCATGTTCGCCGCTATTTTCGCGGCGGCCGGCCTGGCGGTGGGCCTGGCCCTTCAGGGGTCCCTGTCCAATTTTGCCGGGGGTGTCCTGGTGATGATCTTCAAACCTTTCCGTATCGGGGACCTGGTGGAAACCCAGGGGGTGCTGGGAGTTGTCAGGGACATCGACATCCTGAACACCAAACTGGTGACCCCACAGAACAAACTGGCCATCCTTCCCAATGGAGCTATCGCAAACGGAAACATCATCAATTACACGGCAGAGGGTAAAATGAGGGTGGATACGGTGATAGGGGTCTCCTACGATTCAGATATCAAAAAGACAAAGGAGGTCCTCTTAGAGGTGCTCACCTCCAATCCCAAAGTCCTGAAAGAACCAGCACCTTCTGTGAATGTTTTGGAACTGGCAGACAGTTCGGTGAACTTTGCGGTACGTCCGTTTTGCAAACCCGAAGATTACTGGGACGTTTACTTCGCAACCCACGAAGGGTGTAAGCTCGCCCTGGACAAGGCCGGTATCGAAATTCCATTTCCGCACCGGGTGCAAATCCAGAAAAACTGAGGTTACCTGTGCTCCTCAGATACCCGTATAGGTATCCGGACGGATGGCTTTTAACTCTTCTTTCAGCGAATCGCTGATATCCAGCCCGTCGATAAACCGGGAGATCGAATCTTCCGTAATAGCCTCGTTGGTTCGCGTGAGTCCCTTGAGGGTCTCGTAGGGGTTCGGGAAGCCTTCCCGCCTCAGGATGGTCTGCAACGCCTCGGCCACCACGGCCCAGTTGTCTTCCAGGTCCTGGCGTATTTTCGCCTCGTTCAGCAGGAGTTTGCCCAGTCCTTTGAGGCTTGCCTGGAAGGCGATCAGGGTATGCCCCAAAGGAACCCCGATATTCCGCAATACGGTACTGTCGGTGAGGTCACGCTGTAGTCGGGAGACCGGTAATTTGGCCGACAGGTGTTCAAAAAGGGCGTTGGCAATCCCGAGGTTGCCCTCTGAATTCTCAAAATCGA
>JARRQA010000212.1:0-3581 GCA_037382325.1 Robiginitalea sp. | reverse complement strand
GTGAAAAGACAGGTCCACAAATACTACTACCCTATAGAGCTCATCGATTCGGAATAGTTTTTAAGGCAGACAGAAATCCGATTACCCTGGGATTTATCCTTCCTGAATGGAAACTGCGGCTTCTGAGGCTAATTTTGATGTAGGGTGGGTGGGGGTTACCCCTTTTTAAAAGTGATGCCTGCCAGTCAGGAACCCGCCCCTTCTCCCCCGCCTTTGTTGGCGAGTTGTCCGCAGGCGGCATCGATATCCTTCCCCCGCGAACGACGTACCGTAACGGTAATCCCGGCCTGTTCCAGGGCATTCACATAAGACTGAATAGCCGGTTCAGAAGCCTGTTGGAATTCCCCCTCATCAATGGGATTGTATTCAATAAGGTTTACCTTACAGGGTGCCGCTTTACAGAATTCCAGGAGGGCTTCCACGTCCCCGGGTTTGTCGTTGATCCCCTCCCAAACCACATATTCATAGGTGACGCGGCTCCGGGTTTGCTGGTACCAGTAACGAATGGCCTCCTTCAGATCCTCCAGGGGCATTTTGGCATTAAAGGGCATGATGGAAGTCCGTGTGGACCCGACTGCCGAGTGCAGGGATACGGCTAAATTGCACCGGAGTTGCTCATCGGCCAGTTTCCGGATCATCTTGGGAACCCCTGAAGTAGATACCGTGATCCGCTTTGGGGACATCCCCAGGCCCTCTTCTGAAGTGATCATCCGTATGGCTTTCACCACATTGGGATAGTTCATCAGGGGCTCCCCCATCCCCATGAATACGATATTGCTCAGGGGACGTTCAAAATACAGCCGGCTCTGACGGTCGATCACTATTACCTGGTCGTAAATCTCATCGGCATTCAGGTTGCGCATTCGCTTGAGGCGGGCCGTAGCACAAAACCTGCAATCCAGGCTGCAACCTACCTGGCTGGAGACACAGGCGGTAGTCCGACTTTCGGTGGGGATCAGTACAGACTCCACTATGAGGTTATCATGCAACCGGACGGCATTTTTGATGGTGCCGTCCGAGCTGCGCTGCATTTGGTCTACCGCAATGTGGTTGATGGTAAAGCGGGATTCGAGCATTTCCCGGTGTGCGAGGGAGAGGTTGGTCATTTCAGCAAAGGTGTGCGCCCCTTTCCTCCAAAGCCATTCGTAAACCTGGTCCCCTCGGAAAGCCTTCTCCCCGCACTCCGTGAAGAAGTCCCTCAGGTCTTCCCGACTCAGGGCGCGAATGTCTTTTTTCTCGGCCGTTTCCATAAGTGTAGTTTTCATAAAAGGACCCCGGCCAGCCTTATTAGGACTAGAGGATCAGCATGGCATCCCCGTAGGAATAGAAGCGGTACTGCTCCAGGATGGCCTCTTTATAGACGCGTTTCATCAAATCGTGTCCCATAAAGGCTGACACCATCATCAACAAGGTGGATTTGGGCAGGTGGAAGTTGGTGATCATCGCGTTGGCGATACTAAATTCGTAAGGGGGAAAAATAAATTTATTGGTCCAGCCCTCGAAGGTGTTGAGCATGTGTTCAGAAGAAACGGCACTCTCCAACCCGCGCATCACCGTGGTTCCCACGGCACAGACCCTGCGTTTTTCATTCTTTGCCTTATTCACAATTTCGGTGGCTTTCTCGTCAATTATCAGCTCCTCACTGTCCATTTGATGCTTGGAAAGGTCTTCGACCTCCACCGGATTAAACGTTCCCAGACCAACGTGCAAAGTGAGTTCCGCAAAATCAATCCCTTTAATTTCAAGACGCTTCAACAAGTGCTTTGAGAAATGCAACCCGGCGGTGGGGGCAGCCACGGCACCTTCGTGCTTGGCATAAATGGTCTGATACCGGTCCTCATCTTCCGGTTCCACATCCCTTTTGATGTATTTGGGAAGGGGCGTTTGCCCGAGTTCCCTCATTTTACGGCGGAAATCCGAGTATGCTCCATCATAGAGGAAACGGAGCGTACGTCCGCGTGAAGTTGTATTGTCTATGACTTCTGCCACCAGGGCTTCGTCTTCTCCGAAATAAAGTTTGTTTCCGATCCGGATCTTCCGGGCAGGGTCCACCAGCACATCCCACAGGCGCTGCTCCTGGTTGAGCTCCCGGAGCAGGAATACCTCGATACGCGCCCCGGTCTTTTCCTTGTTCCCGAAAAGCCGGGCCGGGAATACCTTGGTATTGTTAAGTACCATCACATCTCCCTCGTCAAAATAATCGATCAGGTCCTTGAAAAGTTTATGTTCAATCTTTCCGGTTTCCCGGTGGACTACCATCAGTTTGGATTCATCCCGGTGTTCCGCCGGGTATTCCGCCATAAGGTCCTTGGGTAATTCAAAATTGAAATGGGATAACTTCATATCGTGCTGGGAGTTTTCAGTTTTGCGGCTGCAAATATACGACCGCGGCCCAGGCGATGTCAAGTAAAACGACGGAAAACTCCCCTGTTGGAGCCAAAGAAACCCGAAATGGAATCCTAGAGAGGACAAATCAATTCCTTTGATTCGTATCTTGCAGAGGCAGAATCTGTATCAAATTAGGTCCTATGAATTACACAACCATCCGCCTGCCTGTCGTGCTCCTCCTGTTTCTCGCCGCCTGCGGGGGAACCAAATTATCCGGGCCGGATTCCCTCTACGGTCCTGTTTGGGAACTGGAATACCTGTCCGGACCCCGAATGGCGTTTGAAGGGCTCTTCCCGGACAGGAAACCGCAAATTTCCTTTGAAAAGGAAACCGGTGAGGTGATCGGCAACAGCGGTTGCAATGGCTACCGGGCTCCCTATGAATTGCAGGGGCAAAAAATTCAGTTTGGCGAACCCGGACCCTCCACGCTCATGTATTGCGGGGAGGGCGAAAACCATTTTCGGAGGATCATCCGGCAGGTTGACAGGTGGCGTCTTACCGAAAACGGAAAACTGGAACTGCTGCTTGAGGATATCCCGATGATGCGCTTCGAAAAGAAAGCCGGTCAGGAATAAGGTAGCCACCTATCTAAAGTACAATCTCATGACAAATAACCATATCGATTACATCGAATTCAAGGCAAAAGACCTCGAGGCCGTTAAGGTATTCTACCAGCGGTGCTTTCAGTGGAAATTTACCGATTACGGGCCTGAGTATTGTTCCTTTGAAAACAGCGGGATTTCCGGCGGGTTTCAAAAATCAGGTGACCCGCCCTGTGACGGGGTTTTGGTGGTCCTCTACCACAGGGAGCTGAAGGTCGTCCTGAAAAGGGTCCGGGAAGCAGGCGGGCAGATCACCAGGGAAATTTTTTCCTTTCCCGGGGGCCGCCGGTTTCATTTCAGGGATCCGGCAGGGAATGAACTGGCCGTATGGTCGGAACCCTGATGCCGGTAGGAAGCGCACCTACCTTCAGGCCTCTTCGCATCGGAAGCCCAGGGATTCCAGATCCTGCCAGAATCCCGGATAGGATTTGGAGACGACCCCTGCATCTTCTATAAAAAGTTCGCTCCTGAGGGCAAGGGGGGCAAAAGCCATGGCCATGCGGTGGTCGTTATAGGTGTCGATGGATACCCCCTCCTTTATGTGACCTCCTGTCTGCAGTCGCAGGGAATGATCCGTCACCTCCACCCGGG
>JARRQA010000211.1:0-5455 GCA_037382325.1 Robiginitalea sp. | reverse complement strand
CGGAGGGCCCTTCCATAACCCGCTTTATACTCTCCATGGCCTGGCTTTTGGTCGGTACCTCAAAGGGAACCTCTACTGAGGTATTCTCCCAGTGCATGCCCAGGGTAGCCCCGTTGTTGGTGATATTGTCTATGGTGATCGAAAAGGTTTCCACGGGCCATGAATTCTTTTTCGCAGGGACCCGGGCAGTGGCAGCCACTTTCGAATCTTCCCACTGCTGAGGAGTACCCCAGTTTTCGGTATCCGTATAGAAATAGACTTCCCAGGAATCGGCGGCAGGTTTTGTATAAATGGCATAGGTGCCTGCTTTTAGGGTCTGACCAGCCACATTCACGTCCTGGCTGAACGATATGGTGGTATTGGCATTGGCCCCGGTCCTCCAGACTTTTCCGAAGGGAACGAGATCTCCGAAAACGGTCCGCCCCCTCATGGATGGCCTGGAATAGTTAACAGTGACTTCCGTTAAGCCCACCATTTGCTTCAGTGTTGAAGACGGGCTGGGAGCAGGTGTTTCGATCTGGGAGTACCCCAGAAATCCGGTAAGAACCGACACAAAGAATACGGTAAATTTTTTCATGGGTGTAAAGGAATTTTAGTGTTCCCTCAAAGCTACTGAGATTGTCTTACCTCATTTGTTAAGAAAAACTTAAATAAATGAAAGGCAGCCTGTTAGAAATCGAGGAATGGAAGGGATATTCCCTGGTTTGGCAGGCAAACCGCCAGATCGTACATCGTACTGCGCAGTACAGAAACCCTGTTTCACCGGCACAGAGCGTGCACTGACCTTACATTTATAAATTGTTTAACTTTAAATGTTATTCATTAAACAAATGCATCGTATCTTTGTTAGGCACCATGAAGTCATACCGTTTAACAGCCCGACAGTATTTCCCTATACAGCCCAGTGAGGCCTGGGAATTCCTGTCGAGTCCTGAAAACCTTCAGAAAATAACCCCGGAACATATGGGGTTTGAAATCCTTGCCGGGAGGGGAGAACCCATGTATGAAGGTCAGATTATCCATTATACGGTAGCCCCCTTCCGCGGGTTTCGTACCCGTTGGGTAACCGAGATAACCCATTTGCGTGAAGGCTCTTATTTCGTGGACGAACAACGCTTTGGTCCCTACCGTTTCTGGCATCACAAGCACTTTGTGTCGGAAGTTGAGAACGGGACGCTGATGCAGGATATCATCGATTATAAGTTACCCCTGGGGTTCCTCGGGAACCTGGCACAGACGCTGTTAGTCAGACGACAATTAACGTCTGTTTTCAGGCATCGTGAAAAGACTCTCGAAGCAACGTTCGGAACCCTTCCGGGACATCCTGCAGTCCTCACCATAGAAACCATTTAAATACCATGAAGAAGAACATATTCCTCGTAGGCGGCTCTTCGGGCATCGGCCTGGAGCTCGCCAACATCCTTAAAGACGACTACGAACTATTCACGGCTTCCCGGAATGCCGGCCCCCTTTCGGAAATGGGGATCCCCCATACCCAACTGGATGTAACGGGATCCGGGATTGCCCTGGAAGGGTTGCCGGACTCCTTGGACGGCTTCGTCTACTGCCCTGGCAGTATCAACCTGAAACCCTTCAAAATGCTGAGTCTCGATGCCTTTGAACAAGACCTCCAGATTAACTTCACCGGGCTTGTAAGGGTGCTGAAGGAGGTCATGCCTAAGTTCCGGGACGGGGCCAGCCTTGTGTTTTTCAGCACGGTTGCCGTAGGTACCGGAATGCCATTCCATACCAGTGTGGCGGCTGCCAAAGGAGCTATTGAGGGCTTTGCCAGGGCCCTCGCCGCAGAATACGCCCCTAAGCTGAGGGTCAACGTCGTCGCCCCTTCCCTGGTGGATACCCCCCTTGCCTCCCGCCTGCTGAACAACGAAAAGAAACAGGAAAAAATGGCGGAACGACACCCATTGAAACGGGTAGGAAATCCATCGGATATTGCCCGCATGGCGGCCTTCCTGCTTTCGGAGGACAGCTCCTGGATGACGGGGCAGGTCCTGGGCGTCGACGGAGGAATTTCCACCCTGAACATGAACTAAGTGAAAAAGGAAGTTGCTGTTTTCTGGTTTCGCAGGGACCTCCGGTTGAATGACAACACCGGCTTGTTCAAGGCCTTGTCTTCGGACCTCCCGGTGCTTCCGGTCTTTATTTTCGATTCAGAGATCCTGAAAGAGCTCCCCCCTAACGACGCTCGTGTCAGCTTTATTCATAAACAGGTATTTAAGATGCGGGAAGTCCTGCAGGACCGCTATGACACTTCTCTGGCGGTTTACCATGGAAAGCCCGCGGATATTTTCAAAGACCTCTTAACGGACTGGGAAGTTAAAGCTGTCTATACAAACCGGGACTATGAGCCGTACGCCACGCAGCGGGACGGGGAAGTCAGGTCTCTTCTCCAATCCGCCGGTGTTTCCCTGCATACGTACAAGGATCAGGTCATATTTGAAAAAGACGAAGTAGTCAAAGGAGACGGGGACCCCTATGTAGTGTATACCCCGTATATGAAAAAGTGGAAAGAGGTGCTCGGGGAGGTCGGTGCGCCGCAGGCCATGCCTTCTGAGTCCAGGCTGGAGCAATTGGTTCGGAGGAAAGACCTTCCCTTCCTAAGCCTGGAAGATATCGGTTTCGAAACCTCGGCAATAAGCGTGCCTGAATACAACCTGGATGAATCCCTCATCGCACAGTATGAAAACACGCGGAACATTCCCTCCAAAGACGGCACGTCCCACCTGGGGCCCCACCTGAGGTTCGGGACCGTGTCCATCCGAAAGGTGCTTCAGCGGGCCATGGAGGCGGAAAATGAAACCTTTTGGAACGAGCTGATCTGGAGGGAATTCTTTATGCAGATTCTCTGGCATTTCCCGCAAACGGTGGATGAGGCGTTTAAAAAACAATACGACCGCATCCGGTGGCGGAACCAGGAGGAAGAATTTGAACGCTGGAAACAGGGAAAAACGGGCTACGCCCTGGTGGATGCCGGGATGCGGCAGTTAAATCAGACTGGTTACATGCACAACAGGGTGCGTATGCTCGTGGCGAGTTTCCTCTGCAAACACCTGCTGATCGACTGGCGTTGGGGAGAGGCTTATTTTGCTGAAAAATTACTGGATTACGAGCTCGCCAGCAATGTTGGCAACTGGCAGTGGGCAGCCGGCAGCGGGGTTGACGCCGCACCTTACTTCAGGATTTTCAACCCCATGACACAGGCTGATAAGTTTGACAAGGATCGTACCTATATCCGTAAATGGATCCCCGAATTCGACACGGAAGAGTATCCGGAAAAAATGGTAGCGCACAAGGAGGCGCGGGAAAGGTGCCTTGAAACCTATAAAAAGGCACTTAACAACTAATCCTTACCAATCGGCCTGGGTAAGTTGTGCTTCCAGGGTCTGGTTTTGGGATTTGCGGTATTCCAGCACGCGCAGGTACCTAAGGGCCTGGCGGTTTCCGTAGGTGGCATAGGCCTCCCGGGCCCAGTCAAGGGCCTCATCCAGATTCCCATTGATTTCATTGACCCAGAGGCGAGCAGCAGCATCCCAGGCCCCGGTGCGTGCCAACCGCTTGCCACGGACGAACGACTCCGTTCCCCTTACGAAATAGTCCCGGCTCACACGAATTCGCGCCGGTTCGAGGCGCCCGCCATACTGAAAACCATTTTCCCTTGAAAGATCGAGGATTCGCTCCTTGCGGTTTGCAATGGAATTCAGGGCCTCCACCGGGTTGATTCCCCGGCCGCTCACCCTTACAAAGTCTGTGTATTCCCATTGGTCCAGGGGAAGGGGGAGTTCGGGCAGGTAGATTCTCCAACCGCTCCTAACAGCGGTATTCAGGTCCAGCTGATAGGCAGGAACTTTGACGGAAACCCCAATGGGGGTGGGTGTATCCATAACCCCTACATCTGCCTGCACCCGGGTATCCGTGTCATAAAAGGACAGGGTGAAAATCGCATCTAGCCCCAGTTGTTCGCATGCCTGAGTAATGAATTTCTTGCTGAGCGCAGCCGGCATTCCTTTTACGCCGCTGGCCGCTTCCGGCAGACTGTCCAGCAAGACCACGGTTTCAAAGCGCCCGGAGGCTCCCAACCGGTCTGCAAGGCCTTCCACAGCAGCTACGGCCCCCTCTTTATCGAGTTTCAGTCCTTCTGCCGTGAGGATGGCATCTATCCTGGCCAAATCCTGATGACCTTCAGCGGGTACGGAACGGTTGATAATCCCCACCCGCTTTACAGTGCCGGGGAGGTATACCAGGGGTGGATCCGTCACGGTCATACTGAGGGGGTTTGTCGCACTGCAGGATACCAGAGACATCACAACCCCGACACAAACCGGGAAAAAAATTCGAAATCGTATCATTTTACGCGTTTCGCCGGGAGACCCGGGATTCCTCTATGTAACCCGAACGCGCAGGAATTATTGTATTTTTTCGACCAACTACAGGTCTCAGCGACTCTTCAGGCAACCCACAATTTTTGGTATCTTTAGGGCTGCACAAACTTTTAGGAACCGACTTTATGAAAAGAACACTTGCCATCCTCGTACTTGGGATTCTAAGCCTGCCCGTTCAGGCACAGAAAATGAGTAAATCGAAACAGGCTGTTGTAGCCTCCGTTGATAAGCACCAGGAAGCGCTTATCGCCATCAGTGACTCCATCTGGGCCCGGGCTGAAACGGCCTTCCAGGAAACCGGATCGTCAAAAATTCTGGCAGATTACGCAGAGAAGAACGGCTTTCAGGTTGAGCGCGGCGTGGCCGGGATCCCTACTGCCTTTGTCGCCACCTACGGGAGTGGCCGTCCGGTGATCAGCGTTTTGGGCGAATTCGATGCCCTTCCGGGAATTTCCCAAAAGGCCCAGCCGACCAAAGAGCCCCTGAATGAAGGGGCTGCCGGCCATGGTTGTGGGCATAATCTCTTTGGGACGGCCAGCCTCGCTTCGGCCATTGCCGTAAAAGAGTTGATAGAAGACGGAAAACTAAAGGGCACCGTAAAGTTCTTTGGCACCCCGGCTGAAGAGAAATTTTTCGGAAAAATCTGGATGGTACGGGCAGGGCTTTGGGACGATGTGGATGTGAACCTGAGCTGGCATCCGGCCGCTACCACAGAGGCAGATGTCCAGAGCACCCTGGCCCTGGTGGACTTTAAGGTGGAGTTCTTCGGCCAGGCGGCACACGCCTCTGCCGACCCCTGGAACGGGCGCAGCGCCTCTGACGCACTCGAATTATATACTACTGGTATCAACTACTACCGGGAACACATCAGGCCCACGGTTCGGATCCATTACCATATACAGGATGGCGGACAGGTCGTAAATGTAGTTCCGGATTATGCCAGGATCTGGGTGCGCGTTCGGGACACCAAGCGAAGTGGGATGATGCCGGTATACGAGCGTGTTCAGGAAATGGCTGAAGGCGCCGCCATTATGGCAAACGTGGATTACAAAATCTCC
>JARRQA010000210.1:0-9428 GCA_037382325.1 Robiginitalea sp. | reverse complement strand
CCCTACATTTGAATATTGTTCCCGGGTACCAGGGCGAAACTCAAGGGACTCCCGGGCCGCCAGGGCGACCACTTCTTCCGGGGAGAGGGCCAGCGTATTCTGAATGGAATCATTGAGTTCCCTGGGGAGTCCTGAGGAATGCTCCATCAGATGCTGAACCGTGATTTCGGAGCCATGCGGAAAACCTGGCACATAGGTGCCAAGGCTATCTTCCGGGGCCAGCCTTCCCCCTTTTTCCAGCTGACGAACAGCCACCTTCGCGAATAATTTCGCAACCGACCTCAAATCGAACTGGCTTTCGGTCGTTACATAAAACGTGCCGGAAGTATCGGAGGCCATGTTGTAGGCCTTCCTCAGGAGGACCTTCCCATCCTTTTTAAGCAAAACCGCCCCATTAAACTGATTCAGGGAAGTTAGTTTTTCAAGGTAGGTGTCCAGCAGGGTTTGGACGGAATCCTGTATCCTGTATTCGGCCATACCTCGATCAGCAGTTTCCTTTTGCCGGCAGGACATGCTCAGCCAAATGCCCAAACTCCATATAAACAACATGCGAACCATTCGTGTCAGTTTTTATGCAAACCAACAAAGAAGAGCGGAGGATTCCTTGTAAAAATGGAAACCCATCAGTGCCTGAGCAGGAATTCCGGCAGTTTGGCAAAGAAGCTGGTTGGGGTCACCCCGCAAATTCGCTTAAAATCACGGTTGAAATGGGACTGGTCAAAATAATCATACCGATAACACAGTTCCGTCATGGAAATGTCAGGGTGTTTTATCCGGTACTTCACCAAATCCATTATGCGGACGGTAATTATAAACTTCTTCAGGGAATACATCACCTCCTGTTTGAACAGTTTTCCCAGATACTGTCTCGACTTCCCAAACCTTTCACTCAAGGAGCTGACCGAAGTCATTCCGGCCTGCCGGTAAATTTCCTCACAAACCTTCTGTACCCATTGTGCAGAATCACTCAATGGCGACTGGTGACGCATCATAAAGGCATCCGCCTTTTTAAAGCGGTTTTCCAGGGTAAGGTCGCCCAGGACCTGCTGATGAAAAAGCTCCATATCCGCATATCGGGATTTGATATCCACCACGCCCGGTTCGGAGAGCTTTGAGAAAAAATGGGCATTTGCCCAGGGCTGTACTTTGATCGTAAAAAAAGTAAGGGAATCCCCAAACCGGATCCTGTAGGGAGGCTGAAGTTGGTGGATGGTGAAAACCCTGGAAGTAATCGGTAAGGAAATTTGCCTCGGCCCATAAACCAGGCTACTGTCCCGTTCCAGAAAAAAGATAAAATCGTAACACCCGTCATCGATAACAGGCACGTATTTGGACCTGTTTTGGGGTCCGGTGGTAAAATAGTAGTACTCCCTGACCAGATGGGACAGGGAGGGATCTGGCTTTTTGCTTTGGATGATCATCCCGGCTGGTATTCCCATAGGGTATTAAGATACAGGATAAAGTAGAAACTGATTCTCCATTTAATTCCAGGGGCGTCCGGATTCTTGAAGGACGCAAATTTCCGGACTCCCACCCCAAATCATTCGCGTAGATTCATTGCGAAAGA
This sequence comes from Robiginitalea sp., assembly GCA_037382325.1. Classification (GTDB taxonomy): domain Bacteria; phylum Bacteroidota; class Bacteroidia; order Flavobacteriales; family Flavobacteriaceae; genus Robiginitalea. Next base: position 7,861 of record JARRQA010000210.1, on the reverse strand, counting down.
CAATTCAAACAGTCAGGGAAACTTTTAAGTTCAAAACGCAGGTGGTTTTCTTCCTGACCCTTATTCTACTCTTGCAGGCTTGCCGGTCCTGTGAGGATATTGGGATGCCCACGGTACTAAACTCGGAAAATAAAGAAAGGGTAACTACACTGGAAGGAAAAAGATACACGGGTATCCTGCTCGTAAAAAAGCAGGACAGCGTTCAGGGAATAAAAAAGTGGGGGGTCTTATGGACAGGGAAGAGCAGGTGGTCTTCGAACTACCTGTGAAGGATATCCGCTATCACATGACACTGGCACCGGCTTAAAAGACCAATGGAAAAAGCCTTGGGTATTTTCTCATGGGATTCCCCGAACATTGATAATTTCTGGTAATTAGCTATCTTAATAGCAGGCGACGGAATCTTGAATTCCTCATTTAGCATTATTTATCAAACATGTTTCGATTTTTCAGACAACTTCGCCAGAACTTGATCAGAAACAGGCAGGTCAGTCGCTACCTCTTCTATGCCGTAGGGGAAATCGGCCTGGTGGTCATCGGGATCCTCCTCGCCCTGCAGATCGATGCCTGGAATAAAGAACGGACCGATCGGAAAAAGGAAATCCAATACTTGAGGGAGATACATATCAACCTGGAAAACGACCTGAACAATGTGGTGTATTCCATTGATTTCAACCGGGAAAAGGATTCGATCATACAGGTTTGCCTTACGGGCATGCTCCAGGCCAAATCCGATAAGGAGGCCATGCTGAAAATACTGGGTAATATGCCCCTTTTAGCAGAATTCAGCGTCTATACCCAGAACCGGGTGGCCTTTGACAATATGCTTTCCGCTGAAAATATCGATCTGATTTCAAACGACAGCCTCCGCACCGGGCTTTCCACTTTTTATTCCGAGGCAACCCTCCTGTTTGGGGTACAGGACCGCGTCAAAGAACTAACCCGTCAATTTGTGGATAACATCACCCCCATGTTGATGAACCGCGAAACCATTGAAGTCGTCTTCGGAACCCCAAGTGCGTTTGACACGGCTGAAAGCCTGCAATTCAGAAAAAGCCGTAAGGTCTTCGGGGATCTTTTCGGAATGCAGCGCAACCTGGACACCCATACGATTTTCCTGAAATCTTACGAAGAGCGAATCCGGAACCTGCTCGAACAGATCGATGCGTTTTTAAGCCAGCAAGGATGATTCGGTTTTTCAGACATATTTGCCAAAAATGAATTGCCGCTGAGGCAGGGCGAGGGAGGATATTTGATAGTGCAGTAGGAGGCCCGTTTGACTGATTCCATTCTTCAGGATGCGGGAATATCTTGAACACGGGTGGGTGGGGGAATGATGCCAATTCTTATTCGCTTTGAATCCTAAAAGCCGGTCAGCACCCCGGTGACCACGGCAGCAGCAGCCAGCAGAAAAATCAGGAGCAAGGGCTTCACTACAAACCTTAACCATCTGTTGTACGGAATTTCCGCGATCGCCAGAATGGCCATCAGGGCGCCATTGGTCGGAACCAAAAGGTCCATATTTACCGCCCCGTATTGATAAGCCAGCACGCAGACCTGGCGGGAGACCCCCACCAGGTCGGCCAGCGGAATTAGCACCGGCATCGTTAGAACGGCCTGGGCGGAATAACTCATTATGGGGAAGTGCAAAAGGGCCTGACTACCCATCATTCCCAGGGCAGAGAAGCTGCATTCCATCAACATATATCAGGCAGGTTCGGTTTATCCCAAAACGGGCCAATAATCCGGCTACAATTCCCAAAAGAAAAAAGCCCGCAGAGATTTCGTTGAACCCCCAGCCCAGGAACAAAAGCCCGTAGGTAACCACCCCAAAGGTAAGTGCCACCAGTGCCAGGATCAATCCCGTCCTGAGGGTGAGAATTTCTCCTGAACCCGGCATCGGCTTTGCTTCGACCGGATTGCGTTTGGCATACCTCCAGAGGAAACCCATATAAAGTATCAGGGCAGCAACAAGGAAGGCCACCCGAAACCCCAGCCCGGAAAGCAAAGGCAATTCGGCTTCCTGCTGAGCGATTACCACCGCAAAAGGATTCATGGGACTAAAGGCTGCTCCCACCACGGCTGCCCCAAAGCTCAGACCGATTGCCACAAAGGCATTGTAGCCCATCGAACGGCAAAACAGAATAAGCACAGGCATCAGCGCGATGAACTCCTCCTGCATCCCTATGGTGGCACCCCCCGTCGCGAAAATCAGCGTGGTCAGTAAGAGGGCTATGACCTCCCTTCCCTCAAGGCGGTCCACAATCCATTGCAAGCCCAATCCAAGGGCCCCGGTTTTCTCTATGATGTAAAAACATCCGCCCAGTAGCAGGATCAGGACTAGCAGGTCTGCCTCATTGCTAAAGCCTTCGGGAATGGCCAACAGCAAATCCATGATGTCCAGGGATTCCCCCTGTATTTCTTTGTAGGATCCCGGGGTAACCGTCGTTATGCCGGTTTCCTGATCACTGACCCTTTGGTAGTTTCCTTTTGGGATCACGAATGTGAGCCCCCATGCAAGGATGAGAATTCCCAGCATCAGCGCAAAAGCATTCGGAAATTTTTTCATAGGCTGCCTGGACTTATCGAGAAAAGGTGTCAAGCGGGCAGGTAGGAGGGGTGATCTAAAAATACTTAAAATTTATACATTCAAACCGGAAAGCCCTTTAAAAACTGTTGGTTCGCCTGGCGGGCAGGCTCTGGATCGATGTCGGAACGATAGCCTCGCTGATTCATACCTCCCTGGCCGGGATTTAGCAGGGGGAACCTGTCAATGGCGCTGTAGCAGTTACTCATTGAATAGATTGAGGCAGGAGACATCCGGCAGCACCCCGGGGGTGTCCATGAAACCTATCATGACCTGCTCCTTACAGGCCTGGTTCCCCTGCCCGTGGCCCCCTTCATCAAGGATCAGCAAATGCCCGTTTGGGAGGTTCTTCATAAAGAGACGACCATTCTCCGGAGGGGTTACCGGGTCATACCGGTTTACAAATATCAACGTGGGAGTATCCGAAGTCTCAAATTTCCGATCGTCGACCGGCATACTTGCCGGATGCCAGTTGCGGCCGGACTGGTAAATCGCATCAAAATAGCCAAGGGTGACGGGGATCAGGGGATACTTTTCATAGTGGTTGGCGACGACGGCTTCCGTGTTTGCCGGGTTAAAATTTTCAAATTTTTCAACGCTGAGGAGCATGCTCATATTCACGGCTCCGGTTATCTGCCATTCAAACCCCCGTCCTGAGCATTGATCACAAAATCTATGGTATCGTTAACGGTTGTCCTAATCGGATTTTCATCTAACCCGTGGATCGCTGTAAAATACGCGTTCTTTAAATCAGGATATTTATCCCTGCATTCCGGCGTACTATCACAGTAGTCAAAGATTCTTCCAAGGGAGAGGTTGTAGCTGTCCAGGCGGTTTATGAGAAAGTCCCCGCTCAGCGGAGAGGGCGAATCCAGGATGGAAGCATTTACAAAATGCGGGAAATAATCCTGTACCACCCGGGCCAGTCTTGTACCATAGGACCCTCCAAACAAGTTGTATTTGGCATAGCCAAGGGTATGGAAAAGCATGCCGACATCTTTGGCATTCTGAACCGTATTGTAAAACTGCGGCTGGATATTAAGTGCAGCGCAGCGTTTTTGGTATTTATTGATTACGCTGTCCATGAGCATGCGCTCCCTCACAGGCTTCGCATCAGCTGCCATCACCATAAATGTATCCAGTGACATGTCCGGTAAAGGGGAGGAATAGCCGATCCCCCTCTGGTCAAAAAGGATAAAATCCCGGTCCTCCAAAAAGGGATGCTTCAAAAGGAAATCCACAAGGCCCGGGCTCAGGGAGCTTTCCCCGGGACCACCTGAAAAAAGGATCATGGGATATGTATTCGAATCCTTGTTTCGGCGTTCGAGCACCGCATAGGCAATCTGTATTTTTCTGCCATCCGGATTTTCGTGGTTCTCGGGAACCGTGAGCATTCCCGCCCTGACATTCTCGCGGCTGGTAAGCCAATTGGGAATAGCCGGATCCGGGGCATCCTGAGAAAGCCCTGTATTGGACAAGCAGAAAAGCAGGATAAGGAGAAGCGTAGGAAGTGTTCTCATTTTGAAAATCGGTTGGGTGTTTCCCTATAGACGAAACAGCAGGAGATATTGGTTGGGTGTTTCCCTAAAGACGAAACAGCAGGAGATCTGTTACAGAAAGGTTCCTAAGGTATCTGAAATTAAACGGGTAAATCGGGCCCTTTTACGATAACACCTATACGATACCACCTTCCGAAAAAGCAGGGCGGAAGCCAGGATGTTTTGAACATGTAAGGCATTTGCACTGTTGGGGCGTATCTTGATTACGGGTGGGTGGGGGCCCTTATACAACCCCGCAAATAAATCCAGTCCCTTAAAGCAACTTTTCCGCCAAATCCATCCAGTCCTCTGCCCTTTCAAATCCGGTGGTATGGATGTTATGGGGAGAGGTAAATAGGATGCTGCGGCCCTGAAAGGTTTCCAGGTTGTGGCTTCGGTCATCGATAAGGACATCGCCCCGGAGTACGTGCTTATCCCCCAAAAGGATGCGGTTGCGCCAGTGGATAAAGGGAAAATGCTCATCCAGCCACTGGTGTTTTTCGATCAGGGAATTGGGAAACTGCATGGCTGCGGAAGCCACATACACCTGATATTTCTCCACAAGCTCCCGCATGACTTCCTGGCTGTGGGCTATCGGTTCGAGCTCCCTGAAGAATCCAGGTTCGAAATAGTGCTGCCAGATATATTCGCGGTGCTCAGGCACTTGTTGCCAGACCTCCCCGCCCATACACTGTTCCCGTGTCAGGGAGCCCCCATGGCGTTTGTTGTACCATTTGATGTGGGCCCCGTAGGTGTCCGCCATCACCTCATCCATGTCTATAAATACGGTCATGTTGCGAAGTACTCAAAAAAGGAAAAACGCATCAAGGGCTAAGGCGTTAAAACTGCGTTATTTTTCCCCTTGGCTGAATTGTATGTTCCCGAAACATTTCGGAACACCTCTGTTTCCGAAGCAAGCTCAAAAACCCAAGAACATGCCTTACAAACACCTAAACTGAAAAGTTTTCGTCCTCCCGTTACATCCTGAGAGGTTGAAGAAAAAGTAGCTAACCTTTTTCTCCTTCATACTTTTTAAAAACTGCCAAAAAACCATCGGTTTGGGCGGTCAGGATCAGCCCATGGAATACAAGCGTCAGTGGCGTTATAACTTGTTTCATAGGTGTTAAATTTTTCATGGACTATCAGCTTGGTCACTGCCAAGTGTTTCCAATTCCACAAACTCATATTCAGGGGACATTTCGAATAACTGTCTCAGGATAGCTGCATGCCCGTTTCCAATAACTATAAGAATCCGATCCTCCGGTCCTTCCGTTAACTGCTGTATTTTCCTGAAAATTCTGAGGTTTCGGTTATACCACCAAATCGAAATCAAGTCAGCACCCCGGTACTCATCCAATTTAAAATCCCCGATCAGATAGGCGCCATAACCGTAGTTGTGGGATTCTCTCGAGTTCATGTATTTGAAATACTCCAGCATGGATATTTGACTGACAAGTTTACTGTCATCTTCAAACCATTCTTTGTATATATCCGTGTAAGGATCAGCATCGCTTTGGAAATCAAATTCTTCCCAAATCGCCTTCATATAAACCGAATCAACTACCTGGGCGAGGTCCTCTGAAAACGGAACGGCATCCACGGAGTAGATCGTGTCCAAATTCAATTCGTGCCCTATCCGCATCCCTAGTTGATAGCGTTCGTCCCTTTCATTCCGATGCTCCCCCGCCCTGTATTCACTGAATTTACGACCCGCCTCCCAGGTAGGATGTGCTTCAATGGCTATTTTATTGGGTCTGAATTTCTTTAGATAGGCTACAAGTTCATTGACCTCAGATTTTTTTGGCTCCTTCAATACATCAATTTTATCTTTCTCCGCTGCCTTCAGGGCGTCCAGGCCAGGATAGTCAAAATGGAAGGTCCCCACGAGCAGTACCCGGGCACGGTCTTCCGGAAAATAACTGCTTATGGGTTTTATGGGTGTTTTATCCTGTTTAGCGGACAATTTTTCTTTCTTGTCATTACAGGATGCAATACAAAAGCACGAGGCCACTAGGAGAATTACGAATTTCGGCATATCATCGGTTCTTAATGCGGGATAGCGTTCCCGTTTTTACGTTCTCGGGTTTGTACACCCAGCGCTATCGCCTAAGCGGCTATATTCATGATCAACATAATGACGGGAATTCCGTTCATTGTGGCATGTGCTATCAAAAAGAGGGTGTTGTTTTGGGTCCGTTGCACCACATAAGACATGAAAAGTGCTCCGGGCAGTACAAGCAATGCATTGTAGGGTGCAAACAGATGGAACATTGTCCATAATAAGCCGTGCACGATCCAGGTATGCTTTCCATGGGTCAATTCCTGTCTGGGGAACAGGTAGCCTCTCCATAAAAACTCTTCCCCCAGCACATTAAAAAAATAGAAACTCAGGTGTAATAACAGTAAAAACCAGTTTCCCCTGATAGCATAGCCCGCGAAGGTTTCTCCATTGCTCATGACCTCCTTCATGATTTCGGGAGGGGGGAAGGCATCATGTACAGATTTGACAAGGGGATAGGCCAACTGATAGACAGCCAGATAAAGCCCCACATCAACCAGTACGATCAGGACCATCCAGAGCCACATTTTTCCCCTGATGGGCTTATATCTGAACCTGTCTTTGAATTCTCGCCACCCCCATGGATTCCCTTCCAGGCGATACCCCAGTAAGGCACCTGCGAAAAAGAGAACGTGCGGTATCCCCATCAACAGGAATAACACTGCCCTGTTAACTCCCAGTCCTCCGAAATATGGGAGCAGAACCCGCTCTATCAATAGAAATGACAGTGCGGCACTTCCGAAAATCAGAAAGGAATACCGAAATTTGATGGGCTTAATTTGTGCAACAGCTGCCACTACTTGACTATTGAATTGGATTGCTTTCCTGCCTGTCACCAGTGGATCAAGACATTGGGCTGGATTTTCAGCTTCTCGAAGAGAAAGCTTTAATTTATAGACGGCCGGGGACACATATTGTTACACCCTGACCGGACGGGCAGGGCCACTACCACTTGTACTGACAATTCAAAATCCCTATCTTAGGCTTGAAGGAGCCACGGCTTCCTAAACCTCAACATACCGATGAAAAAAATCCTGATTTTATTTCTCTCCCTATCAGTATTTTCCTGCTCCGATGACGATGGGGGGCCTGCGCCCAATCCTAATTTTGAGCTTGTCCAGGGGACATGGAATCTCAGCGAACTAACCATTTCCCCCGCACAGGACATTGACGATGATGGTACAACGACCACAAATATTTTGGATGAATTACCCTGTATCTCAGCACAGATTACTTTGCAGGCAGATAACACCTGGTCCTACAGTGGCAATGACGTGATCATTACCACGATAACCGGGGGGCTCTTCAAATTCTTTTGTTCTGACGAAACCCGGACTGAAGGCGGGAACTGGGATATTCAGGGCAATCTGCTTCGACTCGCCGATGGTTCCGGGACCCTTACGCAGTTTACCTTTAACAGTACCAACAACACCCTGACCAATACTATTGGAGAAACCCTTCCGGGCCTGCAGGCGGAGGTCTATACGAAACAGTAGATGGAGTAGGCAATTGCGGTTAGCAGATTAAACAGGTCCTGCACGTTCTGGGTTGAAACTTCAAAGATCAAAGTAGAAGGTAAAAAGGTCTGTCTGCCTACTGATTCTGGAAACTGAAGACTTTGGAGACAGTCTCACCAAGGCATCCGATAGTCCTCTGGGCTTTGGCGGACAAAGGCAC
>JARRQA010000209.1:0-3721 GCA_037382325.1 Robiginitalea sp. | reverse complement strand
TAGGTAATTTGGACTCAACCCTCTTTCGTATCGGATATCGATGCCAATTTTACCCAGGTTGACGCCTCCTCCGATATGCAGGCCCACGGAGAACTCCTTTTCCACATCGCTGATGTTTAGATCCTCAAGGTCAGTGTTCAGGATGTACTGAAATGCCGGTCCGATAAACCCGTGAAAAATCCCCAGAAACCGGTGGCCAAAAAGCACTGGCAGGTCCAGTTTGCGCATTTTGAGCTTGCGCATATCGAAATTTTCCCCTTCGTATTCTGAGTTTATTTCAGTATAAACCAGTTCGGGTCGCACGTAGGCAACCCCTCCGAGCCGGCCCCAAACCCCCACATGGAAGCCTACCCCGGCATCCGGGTTTATTTCCGGGACCTCATTGATTTTCAGGTCGCCATTCGAGTTGAAGTTGATTCCTGCCTTGAGTCCAAAACCGGATCCGCCTGCCTGTCCATACGAGATCAGGCTGAATAGCATTAACAGGGCAGGTATAAACAAGGTTCGCTTCATAGTAGTATTCTTTTTTAAGCCCTGATGGGAAGGTCCTACCGGGCCTTTTTCTTTATTACTTTCTGAACGGCCTTTTCAATCGCTTTATTGTTCAGCCCGTATTTCTCCATCAACTGTTCCGGGGTTCCGCTTTCCCCAAAGGTGTCCTGGGTGGCGACAAATTCCTGCGGGGTGGGCAGGTGGGTGGTCAGTACCCGGGCCACGCTTTCGCCCAGTCCTCCCAGGTAATTGTGTTCTTCGGCGGTCACCACACAACCCGTCTTAGAGGCGGAGGCAATGATGGCCTCTACGTCGATGGGTTTGATCGTATGGATATTGATGATCTCCACAGAGATTCCTTCTTTCTCCAGGTTTTCCGCAGCAAGAAGGGCCTGCCAAACCAGGTGGCCGGTGGCGAAGATGCTGACATCCGTCCCTTCCTGCAGCAGCAGGGCCTTCCCGATCTCGAAATCCTGCTCTACCGGAGTGAAATTTGCCACTTTAGGCCGCCCGAACCGCAGGTATACAGGGCCTTCGTGCTCCGCAATAGCAAGGGTGGCCGCCCGGGTCTGGTTGTAATCACAGGGATTGATAACGGTCATGCCGGGAAGCATCTTCATGAGTCCGATGTCTTCCAGGATCTGGTGGGTGGCTCCGTCTTCCCCCAGCGTGATCCCGGCGTGAGAGGCACATATTTTGACGTTTTTTCCAGAATAGGCGATGGACTGACGGATCTGGTCGTATACCCGTCCCGTGGAAAAGTTGGCAAAGGTACCCGTGAAGGGGATGTATCCCCCGATGGTAAGCCCTGCGGCTATGCCCATCATATTGGCTTCCGCGATCCCAACCTGGAAGAACCTGTCCGGGTTTTCGGAGATAAAAGCATCCATCTTCAGGGATCCCACCAGGTCGGCACAGAGGGCGACGACCCTTGGATTTGATTTTCCGAGTTCCGCCAGGCCGGCTCCAAAACCACTTCGCGTGTCTTTCTTCCCCTGGTCTATGTATTTTTTCATCTGCATGGTTTTGTTGGTTTAATAGTCGCCCAGGGTTTCCGGGTTCTGTTCCAGGGCCCGCTCCAATTGTTCGTCGTCGGGGGCCTTCCCGTGCCAGGCATGGGTATACATCATAAAATCCACTCCGTGTCCCATGACTGTGTCCATTATCACCGCTACCGGTTTGCCCTTTCCCGTGCGCTTTTTGGCTTCCTCCATGGTGTCGATAATCGCCTTCAGGTTATTCCCTTCCTTCAGGGAGATTACATCCCATCCGAAGGCCTCGAATTTCACTTTTACATCGCCGAGGGGCATGACTTCCTCGGTGGGGCCGTCAATCTGCTGGCCATTGCGGTCCACAGTGGCGATCAGGTTGTCCACCTTGCGACCCGCTGCGAACATAACGGCTTCCCAGATCTGTCCTTCCTGAAGCTCCCCATCCCCGTGGAGACTATAGATAAGGTGGGAGTCCCCATTGAGTTTTTTGGCAAGGGCCGCCCCGATAGCTACCGACATGCCCTGGCCCAGGGACCCCGATGCGATGCGAATCCCCGGCAGGCCTTCATGGGTGGCCGGATGTCCCTGAAGCCTTGAATTGATTTTCCGGAAGGTCTTCAGTTCTTCCACGGGGAAAAACCCTCTTCGCGCCAGCACACTGTAGTAGACCGGAGAGATATGGCCGTTGGAGAGGAAGAATAGGTCTTCCCCGATCCCGTCCATAGAGAAGGTGTCCTTGAGTTCCATCACATGGTTGAACAGGGCGACGAAAAACTCCGTACAACCCAGGGAACCGCCCGGGTGTCCCGAATTCACCTCGTGGACCATCCGGAGAATGTCCCGGCGGACCTGTATCACCAGGGCTTCTAAATCTTTTATTTCTGACATGTAAGCGTGTTTGATTGTCCCAAAAATAAGGGCATTCTGTGGGCTGACCAACCGATGTTATTACAATTTATCAACGATCCTGCCGCACCAATTTTACCATTTTCTTATAAAGGGGAATGCGGGGGAGTTATGTATCTTTGGCCCCGCACGATGACGCCTTTTACCCTGGAACATACCGATCCCGCCACCAAGGCCCGGGCCGGCATCTACGAGACAGCCCACGGACCTGTACGGACTCCGATTTTCATGCCTGTGGGGACGGTGGCTACCGTCAAAGGAGTACATCAGCGCGAACTCAGGGAAGACGTGGACCCGGATATCATCCTGGGCAATACCTACCACCTCTATTTGAGACCCGGGATGCAAATCCTCGAGGAAGCAGGCGGGCTTCACGCCTTCATGGGTTGGGACCGGGCGATCCTTACCGACAGCGGCGGGTACCAGGTATATTCCCTTTCCTCCAACCGGAAGATCCGGGAGGAAGGAGTGAAGTTCCAGTCCCACATAGACGGGTCGCGGCACCTGTTTACCCCGGAGCGGGTCATGGAGCTGCAGCGGAGCATCGGGGCGGACATTATCATGGCCTTTGATGAGTGTACCCCGTATCCCTGTGACTATGCGTATGCCAGGGAATCCATGCACATGACCCACCGCTGGCTGGACCGCTGTATTAAGCACCTCGAAAAGACCCCCCCGAAATACGGGTTTCAGCAGTCCTTCTTCCCCATTGTGCAGGGCTCTGTCTACTCTGACCTGCGCAGGGAATCCGCGGAATATATCGCCAGTGCAGCGGCTCCCGGAAATGCGATCGGGGGGCTTTCCGTGGGCGAGCCGGCCGAGGAGCTTTACGCCATGGCGGAGGTGGTTTGCGATATCCTGCCGGAGGATAAGCCCCGGTATCTGATGGGTGTCGGTACCCCGATCAACCTCCTTGAGAACATCGCCCTGGGGGTGGATATGTTTGATTGTGTAATGCCGACCCGGAATGCCCGAAATGGCATGTTGTTTACCTCTGAGGGGACCATCAACATCAAAAACAAGAAGTGGGAAGCCGATTTCTCACCACTGGACCCGATGGGATACACCTTTGTGGACACTGAGTACAGCAAAGCCTACCTGAGACACCTCTTTGCCGCAAATGAGTATCTTGGCAAGCAGATTGCCACCCTGCATAACCTGGGCTTTTACCTTTGGTTGGTTCGGGAGGCGAGACAGCGGATCCTTGACGGGACCTTCCGCTCCTGGAAGGATAAGATGGTGCGGCAGATGGACAAACGGTTATAGCAGGATGGGGATAATTGACAGATACATCTTAAAAAAATACCTTCTCACCTTCGGGATGATGCTGC
>JARRQA010000208.1:0-5593 GCA_037382325.1 Robiginitalea sp. | reverse complement strand
AATGCGGGCATGCTGGCCAAAGTGATGCAGGAGGTGGGGATGGACAATTGTGGTACCCTGCCCGATTTCGGGAATTTTTGCATAAGCAATGGTGATACCGGATGTGTGGAACAATACGACCGGTATAAGGGTGTTCGGGAGCTGATGCCCTTTGCCAAGGCAGTTAGTGCCAAATCCAATAACTTCGATTCGCAGGGGTACGAACGGGATATAGATTATGTGAAGATGCTCCAGATTGTCAGGGATGCCGGATACAGCGGATTTATAGGTGTTGAATACGAGGGTAGCGAGCTGGATGAGGCAGCCGGGATCAAAGCGACCCGGGATCTCTTGCTGAAAGCTTCAAAACAGTTGTCTTAATCGCAGGTTGATATGAGGGCCTTCCTGCAACAGCTTTTTGACTATAACTATTACTGCAATAAAAAGATAATCGAGGCCTGCTCGAAGACTGGGAACCCCCCGGATAAAACCCGGGAGCTTTTCAGCCATATTCTCAATGCACATCACCTCTGGAATGCCCGTATTATCGGGGAAACGCCGAAGTTCGGAGTCTGGGAATCACACGCCCCGGATGCCTGGCAGGACATCCATTACGAGAACCAGCGAAACTCCTTTGGAATCATAACCAATACAGCCACCTTTGACAAGCGGATTGTCTACGAAAACACTGAGGGGCATTCTTTTTCGAATAGCCTGCAGGATATCCTCTTCCACATCGTGAATCACAGCACCCATCACAGGGGGCAGATTTCAGTGGATTTCCGCGCAAATGGTCTTGAACCCCCGATCATGGATTATATTTTGTACAAACGCTAAACCAAACAACTCATGAAAACTACTGTCAAATTTCAGTTATCCCTGATGATGTTCCTGGAGTTCTTCATCTGGGGGGGCTGGTTTGTTACCCTGGGGACCTTTCTGGGGGATAACCTGAGTGCCACGGGAGGTGAGATAGCCATGGCATTCTCTACACAATCCTGGGGTGCGATAGTGGCCCCCTTTATTATTGGTCTGATTGCCGACCGTTATTTCAATGCGGAGCGAATCCTTGCAGTGCTTCACCTGGCGGGTGCCGTAATGATGTACCAGATGTATGTCTCCACGGATTTCGCCGGCTTCTATCCCTATGTCCTGGGGTATATGATCATCTATATGCCCACCCTGGCCCTGGTGAATTCTATTTCCTTTAATCAAATGAAAGACCCCGCCAAGGAGTTCTCATTTGTACGTGTATTCGGGACCATTGGCTGGATTGTTGCCGGACTGATGATCAGCTATATATTTCTTTGGGATTCCCCGGAAGCGCGGGCGGCAGGGATGTTGAAAAACACCTTCTTGCTCGTGGCCATCGCTTCGGGATTCTTGGGGTTGTTCAGTTTTACACTACCCAAAACGCCCCCAAGGGTGGATAAAGATGAAAAAGTCGGTATTTCTACTATCCTGGGGTTGGATGCCCTTAAACTTTTAAAGGACCGGAATTTCCTGATTTTCTTTGTGTCTTCCATCCTGATCTGCATCCCGCTGGCCTTTTATTACCAGAATGCGAACCCCTTCCTGGCAGAGATTGGTGTGGACAACCCTACCGGAAAAATGACCATCGGACAGGCCTCAGAGGTCATCTTCATGCTGTTGCTGCCCTTTTTCTTCAAGCGATTCGGATTCAAGAAAACCATCATGGCAGGCATGCTTGCCTGGACCCTGAGGTATGCCCTGTTCGCCTATGGAAATGCCGGGGACCTGGCGTTCATGCTCATTTTGGGGATTGCCCTCCACGGTATTTGCTATGACTTTTTCTTTGTGTCCGGACAGATTTACACGGATTCCAAAGCCGGTGAAAAATACAAAAGCGCGGTTTTGGGTAGCCGGAAAAATTTACGACATGAACCTCGTTTCTGAAGATGTACACAACTGGAAAAGTATCTGGACCTTCCCTGCCATTTTCGCCCTGGGCGTATCCGTACTTTTCGCTATCTTTTTCAAGAACGAAGCGATCGAATACAAAAAGTAACATTAAAGCAACTGTAGTATGCCTAAGAAAATACGACTCGGAATCCTGGGAGGTGGGGGAGACTCCCTAATCGGGGTCCTGCACCGGGTAGCCGCCCATATGTATGACAGCTATGAAATAGTCGGGGCGGTTTTTAGTCCGGACTTCCAGGAGAGCCTTGATTTTGCAAAAGAAATCGATATTCCACTCAACCGGATCTACAAAGACTTCGATACCCTTGTGGAGGAAGAAATGAAATTGCCGGAATCAGAGCGCATGCAGGTTTGCTCCATACAGACCCCCAATTTCCTTCATTTCCCGATGGCCAAAAAATTACTCGAAAACGGCTTTCACGTGATTTGTGAAAAACCGATGACCACTACCTATGAGGAGGCCAAGATTTTAAGAGAAGCCCATAAAAAAGCCGGGACCGTCTTTGCGGTGACCCATACCTACACGGGATATCCCATGGTCCGTCAGATGCGCGAGATGATACAGGCGGGGGAACTGGGCAAAATACATAAAGTGGATGCCCGGTACTACCAGGGATGGATTAATCCGATCATCCACGATGCGGAAAAACGGGCTTCCGTATGGCGGCTGGACCCTAAGAAAGCAGGGATCAGCTCCTGTATGGGCGACATCGGGGTGCATGCCTTCAATATGATCGAATACACCACCGGCCTGCAAATCAAGTCCCTCCTGTGTGATTTCAACTACCTCTACGACGACAATGTGATGGACGTGGACGGGACTGTCCTGATTCGCATGGACCGCCATGTGAAAGGGGTTCTCCGGGCCAGCCAGGTCGCCACGGGTGAAGAAAACGGGCTTGCCATCAGCATCTACGGAGAAAAAGGAGGACTGCGCTGGGAGCAGGAACGCCCGAATTTCCTCTACCGCCTGAGCGATACAGAGGCCCTGCAGGTATACAAACCCGGGCATGCATACAATTCTGAGCTTTCCCTAGACGGGACCAAGCTCCCTCCCGGGCATCCGGAGGGGATTTTTGACGCCATGGGGAATATCTACAGGGGGGTTGCCCGTGCCATCCGGGGAGAAGCCTATAATGACGGCGAATTCCCCACCATGACGGATGGGGTACGCGGTTTGAATTTTATTGAGGCCACCGTGGCTTCCCACAGGGATGGCAACGTCTGGGTAGACCTGGATTAAACCACCCGTTCCCGGAAAGATAAAAGCCCGGCTTAACGCCGGGTTTTTTGGTTATTTTTTCTCGAAGATCTTTTCAAACACCTCAAAAACGACGATCATGCTTTCCAGAGGCTTTCTGTCAAAAGGGGCAAGTTCCCGGGTATAATATTCCCAATGCGTTTTTCTCCAGTAATCCAGGGATCCATCTCCTTCTCCCTCCAGGTGAGCATACGTACTGGTAACGGCAAAGAAAGGTTTAAGGGTTACTTTCACGGTTCGAACGATGCAGTGGGCCGTGCCTTCCCAATCCGTAATTATGTTGAGGTCTCCGATTTTCGGGAGAGGCTCGTTCCGGAGCTGCAAGCCCAAAAGTGAATGCGCTGTGGCCCTTTTCTGCCCCTTCAGGACGAGTTCAAGGCAGGCATCTGCAATTTCCTTTGTATCCCCGAAATACCCCACGCCCGGATCATCGGCAAAGGCGTATTCCAGATGTTGGTCCAGAAAATCACCCCAAAGGGCTTTGGCAGATTTGTTCTTCATAGGGTGGTTATGAGGTTATGAAAATACGCCATTTTTGAATTGTCGGGCTGCATGATCTGCGGCCCGGGCCGTAAAGGCCATAAATGTCAGGGAGGGGTTCACACAGGATGCGGAGGTCATGAAAGCCCCGTCGGTCATATAGATATTGGGGACGTCGTGTACCTGGTTGCGCCTTTTTACCGCCGAGGTGCGCGGATTCCTTTTCCGCACCGGAGAGTCCACCCCAATGCCTTCTTTTTTATTGGCTTCGAAATCGAGATCGCTCCACCGGTAGCTTTGCCGGACCCAGGTAAGGGACCGGCACCGTTCCAATACCAGAGTCTGCAGGCCCTTTTCACAGAGTTCTTTGGCAGCCCAGCCCCCGCTGATTCCGGTGCCTACCACAATAGCATCGAAGTTTTCTGAAGGGTTGATGTCGCCTGGGTTCATTTATTCTCGGGTATTTTCTATATTTATGTCGCCTGCACCAGACGCCTGTCTAAAGACCGGACCACCTGTAAATATAGGGTATTATTCGCAAAGCAGGCAGGCTTAAATGCAGCTGTCAAATCTTAAACCCCTCTATGAAAACAATCAAAGGACCTGCCGTATTCCTGGCGCAATTTGTAGATGACAAAGCCCCCTTCAATTCACTGGATGGTATGTGCCAGTGGGCCGCTGACCTCGGTTATAAGGGGATCCAGATCCCCACCTGGGAGCATTTCCTGATAGACCTGGACAAGGCAGCCGAAAGCCAGGACTACTGCGATGAACTCAAGGGAAAGATCAATTCCTACGGCCTGGAGATCACAGAACTTTCCACCCACCTCCAGGGGCAGTTGGTAGCCGTACATCCGGCCTACGACCTGATGTTCGACAATTTTGCCCCGGATGCCGTTAAAAACAACCCCAAAGCGCGCACGGAATGGGCCGTGGATGTAGTGAAGAAGGCCGCGACGGCCAGTCGCAGGCTCGGCCTGAAGTCGCATGCTACTTTTTCCGGGGCCCTGCTTTGGCATACCTTCCACCCCTGGCCACAGAGGCCTCCCGGCCTGGTGGAGATGGGATTTGCCGAACTGGCCAGGAGGTGGAAGCCGATCCTGGACCACTACGACGAAGAAGGGGTAGACGTCTGTTACGAAATCCACCCGGGGGAAGACCTTCACGACGGGGATACCTTTGAGCGTTTCCTGGAAGCCACCGGAAACCACCCCCGTGTGAAGATCCTTTACGACCCGAGCCATTTTGTGCTGCAGCAGTTGGATTATATTGAATACATCGACTTTTATCACGAATTCATCCGGGCTTTCCACGTAAAGGATTCGGAGTTTAACCCCACGGGAAAAAAAGGCGCTTTTGGCGGGTATAATGACTGGGGGGACCGGGCGGGCCGCTACCGCTCCCTGGGAGATGGCCAGATCGACTTCAAGACTATTTTTTCAAAGCTCACCCAGTACGGGTGTGATGTCTGGGCCGTCATGGAGTGGGAGTGTTGCATCAAATCCCCGGAACAGGGTGCCCGGGAAGGGGCCAAATTCATACAGGACCATATCATTGAAGCGACCGAGAAAACCTTTGACGATTTTGCGGGAGGGGATATCGATAAAGAAATGTTGCGCAAAATCCTCGGCCAGAACTCCTGATCTATGAAAAAATCAATCTGTATAACCGCCCTTGCCTTACTGGCCCTTACTGCCTGCAAAGAGCAGTCTGAAGGCAACCAAAACAAATTAAGCATGGCATCCCAAACTCTCTTTGATCAGCAAGAGGAATGGATCGTCCTTTTTGACGGCACCTCTATGGATGCCTGGAGGGGGTATGGGATGGAAGAGGTTCCGGAGACATGGAAAATTGAGGATGGTGCCATGGTATTTCATCAAAAGGCCAAACCGGCAACGGAGAGCCATAACCTGGTGACCCGCCAGGACTTCA
>JARRQA010000207.1:0-3762 GCA_037382325.1 Robiginitalea sp. | reverse complement strand
CAATGCAGATATCGTGACGGATGACCGCATCGGGGTAACGGTTTCCACAAAAATCAGCGACCGGGTCCTCTTCAACGGTCGGTTCGGGGTCCCGGTGGGCGGGGCGCAGGAATCTTCTGTGGCGGGAGATGCAGAAATACAATTGTTGCTCAACGAAGAGGGAACCCTTCGGGCCCTTATTTTTAACCGGCAAAACGATATCCAACAATTCATGACAGACCAGCAGGGGTATACCCAGGGAGTGGGACTCTCCTATGAGGTGGATTTCAATACCTTTCAAGAGTTGTTGCGGAAACTCTTTGAGAAAAAACCCGAAGCTCCTGCCGGTGCAGAGGACCAGCCCGCTGAGAATGCTGCCCCCGCAACCATGGGGCGAGACAGTCTTATACAGTTCTATTCAAAGAACCAGAAACGCCTTCGGTTACCCTGAGCTTATTTCAGCATACGGCCCCTAGTTAAATTCAGGATGCCGTAACGAAAACGATTTCGAACCGAAAAGCCCGGTTTTAGGGGGAATCCGTTTATTTTTTGGTCGAAGTTTGTTATTTTTGGCTTTCGAACTTCTAGCATGCAAAGCCCTATAAAAAAACTTGCGGTTCTGACTTCGGGCGGTGATTCGCCGGGGATGAACGCAGCGATTCGGTCCGTAGTGCGCACCTGTGCCTACCTGGAAGTGGAATGCGCCGCGATTTACCGGGGGTACCAGGGGATGATCGAGGGGGATTTTGTGCCCTTCAACGCACGGAGCGTGAACAACATCATCAACAAAGGGGGCACCATCCTGAAAACGGCCCGTTGCGATGAATTCCGGACCCCTGAGGGCCGGAAGAAAGCCCACGAACAACTCGTTAAGGCGGGGATCGATGCCTTTGTGGTGATCGGAGGTGACGGGAGTTTTCGCGGGGCCAGCATTTTTCACAAGGAATTCGATTTCCCGGTGATCGGGATTCCCGGCACCATCGACAACGATATCTTCGGAACCCAGTATACGCTTGGCTTTGATACCGCCCTGAATACGGTGGTGGAGGCAATTGACAAAATCCGGGATACGGCCAGTTCCCATAGTCGGCTTTTCTTCGTGGAGGTAATGGGAAGGGATGTGGGGCATATCGCCCTGAATGCAGGTGTGGCTGCCGGGGCTGAGGAAATCCTGATCCCCGAACAGAATCTGGGGCTGGAACGTCTTCTGGACTCCCTTAAACGGAGTAAAAAATCCGGTAAATCTTCCAGTATCGTCGTAGTGGCCGAAGGAGATAAGACCGGTAAGAACGTATTTGAGCTCAAGGAATATGTGGAAACACACCTCCCGATCTACGATGTTCGTGTATCGGTCCTGGGGCACATCCAAAGGGGAGGGGTTCCCACGGCTTTTGACAGAGTCCTCGCTTCCCGAATGGGCGTCAAGGCGGTGGAAAGCCTCCTTAATGGAAAATCAAACCTCATGGTAGGGATCATGGAAAGCGAAATTGTCCTGACCCCCATAGATGAAGCGATCAAGGGAACCACCAAGATCGACAGGGAACTGATTCGCGTTTCCGATATTATGACCGTATAACTTTAAAAAAACACTTAAAATGGCATCATTGCGATTAGGAATTAACGGATTTGGACGCATCGGAAGGCTGGTACTCAGGGCTTCTGTAGAGCGGGATAATGTGGACGTGGTGGCGATCAACGACCTTCTGGACGTGGAGCACCTCGCCTACATGCTGGAATACGACTCGGTACACGGCCGCTTTAACGGGACCGTGGCTGTCAAGGACGGCCATCTGGTCATCAATGGTAAGACCGTACGGGTGACTGCAGAGCGGGACCCCAAACAGATCAAATGGGACGAGGCCGGCGTGGATATCGTGGCTGAGTGTACCGGGATCTTCAAGGACCTGGCAACGGCCCAATACCATATTGACGGGGGTGCCAAAAAAGTGGTGGTCTCTGCTCCCTCCAACGACGCTCCAATGTTCGTAATGGGGGTAAACCACATGGAGGTAAAGGCTTCTGACAGGATTGTCTCCAATGCCAGTTGTACTACCAATTGCCTGGCCCCTTTGGCCAAGGTCCTCAACGATTCCTTTGGGATCGAAGAAGCCCTCATGACCACCGTACACGCTACCACTGCCACCCAACTCACAGTGGATGGACCCTCCCGCAAGGACTACCGGGGCGGCCGCAGTGCGTTACTGAACATCATCCCGGCCTCAACCGGGGCTGCCAAGGCGGTAACCAAGGTGATCCCGGCCCTTGAGGGCAAACTCACCGGAATGGCGTTCCGTGTGCCCACGGCGGATGTTTCCGTAGTGGATTTAACCGTTCGCCTGGAGAAGGAAACCTCCTATGAAGGGATCAAAAAGGCCTTTAAAGAAGCTTCTGAAGGTCCGCTGAAAGGAATCCTCGGATACACGGAAGAACCGGTGGTTTCCCAGGATTTCGTAGGAGACAGCCGCACGAG
Organism: Robiginitalea sp.; assembly: GCA_037382325.1. GTDB lineage: Bacteria > Bacteroidota > Bacteroidia > Flavobacteriales > Flavobacteriaceae > Robiginitalea. Next base: position 1,313 of record JARRQA010000207.1, on the reverse strand, counting down.
TATTTTCGATGCCGGTGCAGGGATTGAACTGAATTCAAAGTTCTTTAAAATCGTGTCCTGGTACGACAACGAGGCGGGGTACTCCCACAAACTCGTGGATCTGGCGCAGCACATCCACAGCTTATAGAATTTAGTATTTAAGTATGAATCGAAGGATCTTTCAAACCATCCCGGGTGCTTTGAAGGATCCTTCCATTAGTTAAGGAGATATGGTACTTATCGTCGATAGCGGGGCCACCAAAGCGGACTGGTTTGCGCTGGATGCCAAGGGAGAACAGATTTTTATGACGCAAACCCTGGGGCTCAGCCCGGAAGTGCTTTCCCGGGAGGTCATTGAGGAACGGCTGGCCAACAACTTCGAACTCGCCCGCAACAGTGATAAGGTCAAACGCCTCCATTTCTACGGGGCCGGATGCGGCACGGAGCGGATGCGGAAGTTTTTAAAAAACATCTTCCGGAAGTTCTTTCCCAACGCCAAGGTCAATGTGAAGGAGGATACCTATGCAGCCATATATTCCACCACTAAAATAGGGCACCAGGGCATTGTTTGTATTTTGGGAACGGGCTCCAACTGCAGTTATTACGACGGGCATCAAATGATTCAGAAGGTAACCTCCCTGGGGTACATCCTGATGGATGACGGGAGTGGAAACTTCTTCGGCAGGAAGCTCATCAGGGATTATTACTACCACAAAATGCCGCAGGACCTCGGCATTGAATTCGACAAGGAATACAACTTAGATCCTGATGTGATCAAAGAAAACCTGTACAAAAAACCGAACCCGAATACGTATCTGGCCACTTTTGCGCGCTTCATCGTGGAGCACAAAGACCATCCCTATTGTAAAGGGGTGATCGACAAGGGTTTCCAGCAATTCATCAACAACCACGTCATGCAGTTTGAGCTGGCCACCAAGGTCCCTATCCACTTTGTGGGCAGTATCGCCTACTACCTTAGGGAGGAACTAAAGGAGGTTATCATCCGGAACGACATGATCATGGGGGTGATCCGGCAGCGTCCCATCGACGGGTTGGTGGAGTTTCACAAAGACACTATATAAGTCGGCTGTTCGCAGTTGCAGTTGGCAGTAGACGCTGCTGATTGTTTAAGAAAAACTTTTTCATCACGAATCCCGGGAATTCGGGATGAGACTTCTCACAAGGATATTTCTACTGCTGGTTAAGCAGATTTCTTGATCGTCACTCCCGTCCCTCCTTACAAATAACATTTAAGGTGTTGATATTTATATTCCTGGAACAACTTCAAATTCTGTAATTTTTGAACCTTGAACCTTGAACCTTGAACCTTGAAC
>JARRQA010000206.1:0-8105 GCA_037382325.1 Robiginitalea sp. | reverse complement strand
CCCAGATCGCCAGTGAGGCTGCCCTGGATACCCCCCCTGAATATTTCGAGGAAGTGATAGGGGAATACACCGCCCGCAGGGACCTCCTGCTGGAGGAACTCACGAAGATCCCCGGTATCCGAATTGCACGCCCGCAGGGGGCCTTTTATTGCATGGTGGAATTGCCCGTAAAGGATGCAGAACACTTCGCTCAGTGGCTGCTGGAGGAATTCCAGTGGGAAGGCACCACCGTAATGGTAGCCCCGGCCGGGGGGTTCTACGCCACTCCGGGACTGGGGTCCCGGGAGGTGCGGATTGCCTATGTGCTCGAACAGGACTTGCTTCGAAAAGCTGTCCGGATCCTCAAGGAGGCTTTGAAAAACTATCCGGGCTGATGCACATACGGCAAAATGTTTCCCTAAAACCGTACAACACCTTTGGGATCGATGTTCCGGCAAGCCACTTTCTGGAAATACGTTCCATAGAAACCCTGAGGGAAGCGCTCGGACGGAAGGACCTGCCAGCCCCCTTTGTACTCAGCGGGGGAAGCAACATCCTGCTGACCGCCCCGCTGGATGCCCTGGTACTTTACATCAATCTGCGCGGCAGGGATATACTCCGGGAAGATGCCGGAGAAGTCATCATCCGTGCCATGGCAGGCGAAAACTGGCACGAGCTGGTCATGTGGACCCTGCAGCAAGGGCTCGGCGGGATCGAAAACCTGGCCCTGATCCCCGGGAAGGCCGGGACGGCTCCCATTCAGAATATAGGTGCCTACGGGGTGGAGCTCAGGGATGTATTCGAAGCCTGTACGGCCATGGATATGGAAACCGGGGCCCTGCAGCGTTTTGACAGGGAACAGTGCCATTTTGGGTATCGGGACTCCTTCTTCAAGCGGTCGGGAAAGGGCCGGTTCATCATTGTCTCCCTGGAGTTGCGGCTCACCAAAAACAACCACCGCCGGTCCACGGCATATGGTGCCATTGAAAGCGAATTGAAGGCCAGGGGTGTTTCAGATCCCTCCCCTGAAGACATTGCAGAGGTCGTTATCGACATCCGGCGGCGGAAACTGCCGGACCCTTCCCAACTCGGGAACAGCGGTAGTTTCTTTAAAAACCCGGTCATTCCGGCGTCCCTCTTTGAAAAGCTCCGGGATCGGCGTCCGGACATCCCTGGATATCCCCAGGCAGACCATACCGTCAAGGTTCCCGCCGGCTGGTTGATTGAACAATGTGGCCTGAAGGGATACCGGTCCGGGGATGCAGGGGTTCACAAAAAGCAGGCCCTGGTACTGGTCAATTACGGAACGGCGCGTGGAGAGGACCTCCTGCGCCTGGCGAGGTACATTCAGAAAAAGGTCAAGGGGGAATTTTCCATCGATCTGCAGCCAGAGGTCAATATTATTTGACGGCCGGCACCCCTTTCAAAAAACAATAACCCCTGAAGCTGAGAGGCTGCAGGGGTTATACCAAACCAAACTAACCAAAACAATATATTCTGAATTCCCGGCAAAACGCGCCTTTGGGAAAGGCCGGGTAACAATCTATTTTTTAACTTCGCGTTACCTTATATACGATCTGTAAAGTAGATTTGGATGCCCGAGGCCTCATTTTTTCGGCATCGACTTGATTATGAGTACGCTGCTGGAAAAACATATTGTGGAACTGCTGCACGAGGGCAACGACAAAGCCATTTCCCTCCTGTACGAGCACTATGGAGACACCCTCTACGGGGTCGCCCACAAAGTGGTCCGCAATGAGGAGATCGCTCAGGACGTCCTGCAGGAGAGTTTTGTGAAAATCTGGAATAAGTCCCACACGTATGACCCGTCGAAGGCCAAACTTTTCACTTGGCTCTTCAGGATTACCCGCAATACCGCCATCGACAAAATCAGGAGTCTGTCAAATAAATCGGAAAAAGAAATCCAAATAGACGTTTCAGACGTATATAACGTAGGTAAGGAGCTCGACAAGATTGAAGCCAAATACCGGATCGTGCTGGAAGCCCTGTTTTTCGAGGGCATGACCCAGCAGGAAGCCAGTGATGAACTCGGGATACCCCTGGGGACCATCAAATCCAGGCTGAAGATCGGGTTACGGGAACTCAGGAAAATTTACGGGGCCGCTTCCTTCCTGCTATTCAGTTTAATGCATTGGTTATGAAAGAAAAAGTACGCATATTCCTGGAAACCGATCTGTTGGAAAAATACCTGCTCGGCAATACTTCCTCAGAAGAAACCGCCAGGGTGGAACGATACATCGCCATGTATCCGGAAGTTCGGAAAACCTACCGGGAGCTGGAAGAAAACCTGGAAGCTTTTGCAAAACTCTATTCCCGCAAAACCCCGGAAGGCCTGCGCGAACGCATCTTTAGCAGTATTCAAAGCCAAAGGTCGGGACGCAGGCGTTTTATACGATACGCCATTGCCGCGAGCATTGCCGCCCTGTTCTTTGCCGGTTCTTCCTATTTCTTCTGGAACCAGAACCAGAGCCTGCAGCAGGAGAATGCCATCGTAAATAATAAAATCCGCGTTTTGGAGGCGGACATGAAGCAACAGCTGGAAGACGTCCGGAACCAGTTCATCGTTCTGAACAACCCCCAGACACGCAAATACCTGGTCAACGGAAACCAGAAAGCCCGGGACCTGAAGGCAATCGCCTATGTAAACCCGGTCAAGAAACTGTCCTATATCAATGTACGGAACCTGCCCCAGCTTCCCGAGAACCAGTGCTACCAGATGTGGGCTGAAGTAAATGGGGAAATGGTGAATCTCGGGGTGCTCAAGGACCTCGATGACAGGGATCGGCTTCTGGCACTGCCCTACGGGGAGAAAGCCATGAGTTACATTACCATTGAACCAGAAGGGGGCAATACGGCTCCCACCGTCAAGAATATTGTGGCAAACCTCAAGTATTAAAAGCGAACAAACGCTGGAAAGGCCCCTTTTGAAAAGGGGCTTTTTTTGTATCTTTGCCCAAACTGTTCCCTATGAAACTCGTATTGATTACCATTGGGCTCTTAGGACTCGCATTTGCCGGGATTGCCATAAAAATCTGGTCAAAAAAAGACGGTAAATTTGCAGGCACCTGTGCCAGTCAAAGTCCCTACCTGAATAAGGAGGGGGTTGCCTGTGGTATGTGTGGGAAGCTTCCTTCGGAACAGGATTGCAGGCAGGAAGTAAAGTCCTGAAACCGCCCTGTGCTGAGCAGGCATCCACCACCCCTAAATAGCAGTCCTTGCCCCCGGAAGACGTCATAAGGCATACCATAGAAAAAGCCATGTCGGGTGATCAGATGGCCTACAGCCAACTTCTCGACCGCTACTGGCCGGAAGTCTACCACTACCAACTCAAGCGAACCCGGAACGAAAACGACGCAGAAGACATCACCATTCAAACTTTTGCCAGGGCCTTTGACAAACTCCACACCTACGATCCGCAGTATGCTTTTAATACCTGGTTGATCACCATTTCCAAGAACCTGCACGTGGACCTGTTGCGCAAGCGCAAACGAAATGTACTCGAACAACGGGAAAACAACTCGAATGAGGCCATGAAAAGGGTTTTGGATGAAAGCCCGAGCGCAGAGGATCAGCTGATCATTGAACAGAACCTCAAAACCCTGCTGGAAAATATCAGGAAGCTCAAGCCCGGTTATCAGGAGGTGATCGAACTGCGGTTTTTCCGGGAAATGAGCTATGCCGAAATTGCCAGTGAGCTCGATGAGCCCGTCGGCAATGTGAAAGTCAAGCTGCTGAGAGCCAAAAAGCTGCTCGCCTCCCTTATCTCCGAAAGCGGGAAGAAATAATAGCTGCTGACCGGTGCATTGACCTGAGGGCCGGACCGGAGCCCCAACCTTTTTTTGTTCGTATATTTGCTAAAAATTGTTCTATGAGTACCACCACTGTGGAATCGGTTAAACCACCGAAGGGAAAACCCAAATGGCTTCGGGTAAAACTGCCTACCGGCAAGAAGTATACCCAGCTGCGAAACCTGGTGGACACCTACGACCTTCACACTATCTGCACTTCCGGAAGCTGTCCCAACATGGGCGAGTGCTGGGGAGAAGGTACGGCCACCTTTATGATCCTCGGGAACGTTTGTACCCGGTCCTGCGGGTTTTGCGGGGTTAAGACCGGGCGCCCGGAAGAAGTGGATTGGGCCGAACCCGAAAAAGTAGCCCGTTCGATCAAAATCATGGGGATCCGTCATGCCGTGGTCACTTCGGTGGACCGGGATGACCTCAAAGACATGGGGTCCATCCTGTGGGCAGAAACCGTTAAGGCCATTCGCCGGATGAACCCGGAAACAACGCTGGAGACCCTGATTCCCGATTTCCAGGGGGTCGAGCGCCACCTGGACCGTATCCTGGAAGTAGCGCCCGAGGTGATTTCCCACAACATGGAAACCGTGCGCCGGCTGACCCGCGAGGTCCGCATTCAGGCGAAATACGACCGAAGCCTGCAGGTATTGCGCTACCTCAAGGACCAGGGGGCCAGAAGGACCAAGTCCGGGATCATGCTGGGGCTGGGAGAGGAAGAAGCCGAGGTTATACAAACCCTTGGGGATTTGCGGGATGCCGGGGTAGACTTGGTAACCATCGGCCAATACCTGCAACCCTCTAAAAAACACCTGCCCGTCAGGGCCTTCATCACCCCGGACCAGTTCGACAAATACCGGGACATAGGCCTGGAAATGGGCTTCCGCCATGTTGAAAGCGGTGCGTTGGTCCGTTCATCCTACAAAGCGCACAAGCATATTGACTGAGGTTTCCGCCACATAGACTGATTTACCATGGAAAACATCACCCTGGGTATTAATGGCTTCGGGAGGATCGGCCGGACCCTTTACCGCCTCCTTGAGAAAGAGCCGGCGATCCAGGTAACCCTGGTGAACGACCTGGCGGACGCCCCTACCCTGGGCCACTTGCTCAAATACGACAGCATCCACGGTACATTTCAGGGGCCTGTGGAGACCGGAGACGATTTCATCCGTACCCCTTCCCAAAAAACCAGGGTCACGCGCTTTGAGCATCCGTCGGATATCCCATGGAAAGAAGCCGGAGTGGACCTGGTCGTGGAGTCCACAGGACGTTTTAAAACACGGGAAACCCTGAAAGCCCATCTGGAAGCCGGAGCACCGAAAGTTCTCCTCTCCGCCCCTCCTGCTGAAGATCAGATCCCAATGATCGTCTTCGGAATCAACCACAAGACCCTGCGGAGGGAAGACCGGATCTTCAGCAATGCCTCCTGCACCACCCATAATGCGGCACCCATGCTGCAAATCCTCGATGACCTTTGCGGGATCGAGCAGGCCTACATCACCACAGTGCACTCCTACACCTCGGACCAGAGCTTACACGACCGACCCCACAGGGACCTGAGGCGGGCCCGGGCGGCAGCCCAGTCCATCGTACCCACCACCACAGGTGCGGCCAAGGCCCTGACCCGGATATTTCCGCATCTGGCAGCCGTGATAGGGGGATGCGGTATACGGGTTCCCGTACCGAACAACTCCCTAACTGACATCACAGCCAATGTGCGTAAACCGGCTAGTATTCAGGAAATTAATGCTACATTTAGGGAATTTTCTGAAAAAAAGCTCAAAAACGTCCTGCATTACACCGAAGATCCGATCGTTTCGGTCGATATAAACAATAGTTCATATTCGTGTACGTTTGATTCTCAGATGACTTCGGTGATCGGGACCATGGTAAAGGTGATCGGCTGGTACGACAATGAAACCGGGTACAGCAAAAAAATACTATTTGTGAGAAAGCGGATATCACAAATCCTTTTCTTTTTAATGGGCATCGCCCTGACCTTCCCAATTAATAAATCCTGGGGTCAGGAATCCATTATAGTTGATCCTGATTTTCATCAGTTGATCATGGAAGCCCGGGCTTACAAAAATCAGGACAAGATGGACCTCGCCCTGAGAGCTCTGGAAGAAGCTTCGAAGTGGGCAGAAGACCACGAAAACGAAAAGGCGGCCATTCAAACACAGAATATGTTCGCTGAGGTGTACTTGATTCGGGGCGAGCTGGAAAGGGCCAGATCTTCCTTTAATCAGGCGCGAAATTTACTGGATAACAATACCTATAATGAAGGATTAGCGTATTACCTTCTCGTCGATGCACAGGTCGCCCTTGCAAACGACAGCCTTAAATTATATTATTTACCTCTAAAGTCCGTTCGTGAGGCAAAGAAAACAAATAACAACAGGAATCTGTTGAATCGGGCCGCGCTGCTGGAGGGCCGGATTTTTGAACTTATGAACAGACCGGATTCTGCTATTATCCGGTACAACTCCCTCAGAGAGGATAATTCAGATCCCTATGAAAAGGATTATCTGCGCTCTGCCGCCCACCTTTCCCTGGCAAAGTTATATGCCTCACAGGAAAAAGTTGAGGAGGCCATAATCAATGCCGAAAACGCACGGGAAATAGCCAGGACCAATGAATTCCGCAGGGAATTTGCCCAAAGCAACCAACTGTTAGCAGACCTTTACAAGCAAACCGGGCAGTATCAAAATGCGTTGGCTTCGGTTGAAAACATGTTATACCTGAGGGATTCGATTTACAATGAGAAAAAACTGGAGTTGGAATCGGAAACCTCTGAGCTGGTGTTTGCCCGACAGGTAAATGAACAGACCAAAAAATACGAAGAAGAAATCGCCGAGCTTAGCGAATCGGCCAGCCGCTCGGAGATCACGGCTATCCTTACCTCGGCCTTTCTGACCATTATTTCCCTCCTGGCGGTTTCCCTCTACCGGAACAACCAGATCAAGCTCAAGACCAACGACTTGTTGCAGACCAAGAACAAGGAGTTACAAACGGCTAGGGATGCGGCCGTTCAGGCCATGGAGGCGAAGACCAATTTCCTTTCTACCGTCAGCCATGAATTGCGAACGCCTCTCTATGCGGTGACGGGCCTGACGCACTTATTGCTGGAGGAGAACCCTAAAAAAACCCAGCTGGAACACCTGAAGGCGCTCAAATTTTCGGGGGATTACCTGCTGAACTTTATCAACGACATCCTTCAGATCAACAAGATCGACGCAGACAAGCTGGAACCCCTGGAAGTCGAATGCAACCTTAAAAAGGTGCTTACAGACGTGATCAACGGCCTTCAACAATCCGCCAAGGAACGCAAAAACGAAATTATCCTGGATTATGACCCGGAGATTCCCGCCCACCTGATGAGCGACCCGGTCAAACTTTCCCAGGTCTTTATGAACCTGGTCGGGAATGCCCTCAAGTTCACCCGGGAAGGGGAAGTGGTGATCATTGCCAAACTCCTCAAGCGGGAAGGAGAATACGCGAATATTTATTTCGAGGTACGCGATAACGGTATCGGCATCGACAAAGAGCGGCAGGCCACCATTTTTGACAGCTTTGAGCAGGGATCCATCCAGATCAACCGGGAATACGGAGGAACCGGCCTGGGCCTTACCATCGTCAAAAGTCTGTTGGGGCTTTTCAACAGTAAAATCCAGCTGGAAAGCGAACCAGGAAAGGGAAGCTCCTTCTTCTTTGAGCTGCGGATGAAATGCAAGGACCAGGTGGTGGACGACATCGCATTCGAAATCTCTCCCAAGGACTATCAGTATGAGGGGTTGCACCTGCTTGTGGTGGAAGACAACAAGATCAACCAGGTGATTACCCGGAAGATGCTTTCCAAAAAGGAAATTACCTGTGATATCGCGAGCAATGGCACGGAAGCCGTCGAGCTGGCCAGTAAAAACACGTATGACGGCATCCTTATGGACATCCATATGCCGGGGATCAGCGGGGTGGAAGCCACCGAACAGATTCGCAAGTTCGACCAGGAGACCCCTATCGTTGCCCTTACGGCCATTTCCCTGGATGACAGCCTCGAAACCTTTTATGCCGCCGGCTGTAATGATGTAGTGACCAAACCCTTCAAACCCGAGGTATTCTACGAGAAGATCGGGGAGAACATCATCGAGCCAAAAATGCGGAAATCGTATACCTAGATTCGGGTCAGGAACCGCTCCATGATCGCCTGCTCTTCAGGAGCGAAGCAATGCCGGACCGGGAGCACCCAAAAATCATCGAGCTTACCATCCAGTCGAACGGCATCCTTTTCAGTAGTCAGAATCGGTT
>JARRQA010000205.1:0-3832 GCA_037382325.1 Robiginitalea sp. | reverse complement strand
CCCGGGCTCTGTATTTGACCCGGGGCTTGACCGGGACTTTACCCTGGCCCTTCAGGACCTGATTCTGACCCAGACCAGCCTGGACCTGGTCACCTCGGGAGGTGACCTTATCTACGAAGGGGAAATCGTGGAGTACCGTGTTTCCCCTATGACCGCCACGGCGGAACAACGCGCCGCCCAAAACCGGCTGACCATCGCCGTAAACGTACGCTTTTACAACAACACCAAGGAAGATGCGAATTTTGAACAGCGCTTTTCCTTCTTTTACGATTTCCCGGGTACCTCCCAGCTCGCCTCTGTAAGGGATGAAGCCCACCAGGAGATCTTTGAGCGAATCAACCAGGAAATCTTCAACCGGTCCCTGGCAGACTGGTAGGCTATGAAAGTATCTGACTTCACATACCTTTTGCAACACCCGGAGGAAGTCAAGTCCCCGGTGCAGACCCAGCAACTGGAAGAACTGCTGGAGGCCTACCCCTATTTCCAGGCGGCAAGGGCCCTTCACCTGTACGGGCTCAAAAACCTGAACAGCTACAAATACAACCCGGCCCTTAAGTACACCGCGGCCTGTACTGCCGACCGGGAAATCTTGTTTGACCTGATCACCTCGGAAGAATTCCTGCAGAACCGCATCGCCAATACCATTTCCGGGAAAGCACCTTTAGCAGAACAGGAAATCGTCTCGGAAGAAGTGGAACCCAACCCCGAAAGGGATACCGGATTAGTCAGCAAGGAAGCGGACGCCCCCCTTCCCCGCAATACGGAGGAAGCCGAACAGATCCTCGACCCCGGCTTATTCCGCTCCAAGGATCGGACCCCGGAGACCCGGTCACAGGAGGCCCGGGAGGACGCGGAAGAATCCCTCCGGCTGGGAAGTCCCTTGGAATTTACCCGAAGTGAAAGACATTCCTTCTCAGAGTGGCTTCAGCTCACCAACATGAAGGAGCACCTCCCCGGCGAAGAGGAACTTCCAAAACCAGGCAAAAGCAGTAAACAAGGTGATCCTGAAATTCATCCGGAACGGGCTAAAAAGTTCGAAATGATCGATCGGTTCATCGCCCAGAAACCAAAAATTGTACCGGGAGAAACCGGATCGGAGGAGATCAATATCAAACAGTCCCTGAAGCTCGACAAAAAGGAACTGATGACAGAAACCCTTGCCCGTGTATATCTCGAACAGGGCAAGTATAAGAAAGCCATACAGGCTTACCGGATTCTGAGTTTGAAATATCCGGAAAAAAGTAGTTTCTTTGCAGACCAAATTAAGGCGGTGGAGAAACTCCGCAGCCGTAAACCTGAATAAAAGAAATGAGCACCTTTTCCATATTTCTTATCCTGATCATCGTGGTGTGCTTGCTGCTGATGCTGGTAGTGATGGTACAGAATCCTAAGGGAGGCGGCCTTTCCTCTTCCTTCGGAGGAGGCGGAAGCCAGGTGGTTGGCGGCGTTAAGAAAACAGGAGATTTCCTCGACAAATCTACCTGGACCCTGGCGACCGTGCTGATTGTCCTGATCCTGCTTTCCAATGTAGCCCTGAAATCGAATTACAGGGAGGCCGAATCAAAGCTCCTCCAACAACAGCAGGGTGTGGAAAGTGTACCGGAAACCGTTCCGGAGGAAATCCCGGAAGAAACTCCGGTCCAGCAGGGAAGCAGTCCGATCGACACCCTGCAGTAATTGCCAAAAAAATTTCACTAAAATGCCAGCTTGGGTGACAAGCTGGCATTTTTGTTTTATCAATATGTCAGTTTTTAACGGGTGGCACAATTTGTGCCTGATGAAGAGCGAAACTTTAAATCAAAAAATCGATCAATATGGCTAAAGTTAACATTAAACCATTGGCGGATCGGGTCCTGGTGGAACCCATGGCTGCTGAAACCAAAACGGCATCCGGAATCATCATCCCGGATACAGCCAAGGAAAAACCCCAAAAAGGTAAGGTAGTCGCCGTAGGTCCAGGGACCAAGGATGAAAAAATGACCGTCAAGGAAGGAGACACCGTGCTCTATGGCAAGTACTCAGGTACGGAACTCAAGCTGGATGGCACCGATTACCTCATGATGCGGGAAAGTGACATTTTGGCAATCGTATAACTGGCGGAATTAATTACGGGCAATACATCACGTCGCCCTTAACTCAATAAAAATTCAGAAACAATTATGGCAAAAGATATAACCTTTGAAATCGAAGCAAGAGACGGTCTGAAGCGCGGGGTAAACGCCCTGGCTAACGCCGTCAAGGTAACCCTAGGACCCAAGGGCCGGAATGTGATTATCAGTAAATCTTTCGGAGCCCCGGTGGTTACCAAAGACGGGGTGACCGTCGCCAAGGAAATCGAACTTGAAGATGCTCTTGAAAACATGGGGGCCCAAATGGTGAAGGAAGTCGCTTCCAAAACCAATGACCTGGCCGGGGACGGCACAACCACCGCCACAGTACTCGCCCAGGCGATCGTACTGGAAGGCCTGAAGAACGTGGCTGCAGGAGCCAACCCAATGGATCTCAAACGCGGGATTGACAAAGCTGTTGAAGCTCTGGTTGAAAACCTGGACAAGCAATCCAAGAAAGTTGGAGATTCCTCCGAAAAGATCAAGCAGGTGGCTTCCATTTCCTCCAATAACGACGAGATGATCGGGGATCTTATCGCCGAAGCTTTTAACAAAGTTGGAAAGGAAGGCGTGATCACTGTTGAAGAAGCCAAGGGTACGGACACCTACGTAGATGTGGTCGAGGGAATGCAGTTTGACCGCGGATACCTCTCTCCTTACTTCGTAACGGATTCTGAAAAAATGATCACCGAGCTGGACAATCCGTACATCCTGTTGTTCGACAAGAAGATCTCCACTATGAAGGACCTGTTGCCCGTCCTGGAGCCCGTGGCACAATCCGGCAAGCCCCTGCTGATCATTGCAGAAGACGTGGATGGGGAAGCACTGGCTACACTGGTGGTAAACAAGCTTCGCGGCAGCCTGAAAATCGCGGCAGTAAAAGCACCGGGCTTCGGAGACCGCAGAAAAGCCATGCTGGAAGATATCGCTATCCTCACCGGAGGTACCGTTATTTCAGAAGAGCGTGGATTCACCCTGGAAAATGCCTCCATCGATATGCTGGGAACCTGTGAGAAAGTTTCCATCGACAAGGACAATACGACCCTTGTCAATGGAGCCGGTGCAGCAGACGGCATCAAGGCACGTGTAAACCAGATTAAGTCTCAGATCGAGACCACTACTTCTGATTACGACAAGGAAAAACTCCAGGAACGTCTGGCCAAACTGGCCGGAGGAGTCGCTGTCCTGTATGTGGGAGCAGCTTCTGAAGTGGAAATGAAAGAGAAGAAAGACCGTGTGGACGATGCCCTGCACGCAACCCGTGCAGCCGTTGAGGAAGGTATTGTGGCCGGAGGGGGCGTTGCCCTTGTTCGCGCCCAGTCTGTTCTTTCCAAGGTTAAGGTGGAAAACACCGACGAGGAAACCGGACTTCAGATCGTCGCCCGGGCCATCGAATCCCCCCTGCGCACCATAGTGGAAAACGCAGGTGGCGAAGGATCCGTGGTCGTGGCCAAAGTACATGAGGGTAAAGGAGATTTTGGATATGACGCCAAATCCGAAACCTACGTGGACATGATGAAAACAGGGATCATCGATCCCAAGAAGGTAACCCGGATCGCTCTGGAAAACGCTGCATCCGTGGCAGGTATGATCCTGACCACCGAATGTGCGCTCACAGAGATCAAAGAGGACAATCCTCCTGCAGGCCCACCTATGGGCGGCGGCGGAATGCCCGGCATGATGTAATCGGGAAATACACTTCCATCCGAAATCCGGCAGGGTAC
>JARRQA010000204.1:0-6907 GCA_037382325.1 Robiginitalea sp. | reverse complement strand
TCCGTCATCCAGACCGTCACCGTCGGTATCCGTACCTGTAAAGGTCCAGTCAGGCTGGCCGTCAAAGTTGAAGTCATTGCCTTCATTGTTATCAGCCACCAGGTCGTTGTCGGAATCACCGTCCAGATAATCCGGCTCATCCGTACCGTCTGTGTTGACAGGGGTCAGTCCGCCCAGGTAAGCTGAATTCACACCCTGGTTGGCAGCATAGGTGGGCATATCATCCGCATTCGGGGCGATATAGCCAGCGGTTGTCTGCGCTTACACATTGTCCGGAATACCGTCGTTGTCAGAATCGATATCCAAACGGTCTACTATTCCATCTCCGTCTGAATCACCATCTACTTCTGCGGTATCCAGGATACCATCGTTGTCGTCATCCAGGTCAGCCTGATCCGGAACACCATCTCCATCGGTATCCGGTACTACCATAATTGTCACAATCGCTGTATCACAGAGGCCGTAGGAATCACATACCTGGTATTCAAAGGTATCAGAACCCACATATCCCTGATTGGGCGTATAAACGAAAGTACCATCTCCATGGATCACCAGGGCCCCGTTGGATACATCCGTTACCGGGGTAACTGATATTGTTGGGGGATCCGAAGGGTCCATGTCAATATCGTTGTCGAGCAGGCTCGTGTTTATTACGTTAAGAACCTGGTTTTCTGTCACTTCATATTCCTCCCCATTGGCACACAGTATAGAGCGAATCTCTATGATGTCTCCCAGGGATACATCCGGGTTACACTCCCTGATGGGTGAGATACCCAGTTGGTAATCCCCGGGGGTATCGATATCGATGGAGGTCATCGCAAGCCCGCTTACTTCATTGGTCCCGCTCTCCGGAAATACGACGCCCTCGGTCAGGGAATACCAGTGGTACATGGCCTCAGAGGAAATAAAATCCGCAGAAAGGGTGGTCCTTTCAAGTTCTTTCTGGCAGGAATTGAAGCCGATAAAGCCGTCTTCCAGGTTAATTTTGGTATTGGCAAAACCACCGGTAGTCCCCAAAAACTGATAGGGTCCGGTGAAATCCTTCAGGGCAGAATCAAAGGCCGCAGAGGTCCTTGATTTTGCCATGATCATACTAAAGGGGGCATCACATGCCATGGTTGCATCAAAAAGATTGGCAGGGTCAAACCCGACTTTGGTAAAGTTTATAGCAACCTCAGCCAATTGTCCGGGGCTATAAGAAGTCGAGTATCCGGAGCCATTTTTGGTTCCCCAGGAAGGGGTCTGTACGGATGCATCGTTTACCTTGCTTAATATATCACCATTTTCAATGATAATCTGTCCATACCCATAGGTTGAACCGGTTGTAGCACCACTTATATCATTACCCCAGATAAACGTGGATTTCCCCCCCGGGGATTCCCCGGGTTTAAAATCGGCGCGGTCCACCCAAATTCGAACCTCCACCGCATCTACGCTATTACCCGAATACGTAAATCCGATAGTCATATCACCGATCGTGGTAACATTTCCAGTTGCCGGATCGAACTCCCAGGCGGTATGGCCCTCCTGATCCCCGGAATTGATAAATCCGGAATCGGTTTTGGCGATTTCGGAGACGAAAAGTTCAAAGTCGATGTAGTGGCTTCCCGAGGTACCTAAGGTGGATATCATGGTGGTAACCCAAAGGTCATCTTGTATAGCTACACCATCCCTGCGCATATGCACGGCGGCATCGATTATATCCGTCTTGTCCGGGATTTTACCGGTTGATATACTCCAGCTTGTTTCGGGGTTATCCCCATTTTTTCCCTGACTGAAAACCGTCAGGTCATTGGAGGTATCTCCGGAATAGTCACGCGCATAAAAGGTGCTGTACCAAATATACCCGTTACTTACTGAGAAGTTTGGAATGCTTTGCCTTAAATCAAAGGTGATATTGTCACCGGCAAGCAACTGGGCGGCATAATCCATGTCCAGGGCGGTCTGTTCATCGACCACACCAGATCCGGAAGCTCCCAGGAACTAGTCGTCCACACCAAGGTCGGTCGATCCCGAATGGTTATCGCCTTCAATTTCAAAATTGGCCCCTGTTCCCTCCTGGCCGTAGGATATAAATCCTGCCACCAGCAAAACCGGGAAGAGCACCTGTTTGAGAGTAGAAATTAATTTCATGGTTAAATAATTTGGGGTTTTCTTTTTTAAAGTTTATCGGGGTAGTGCAGCTGTCCTCGGGATCATCCAGGCAGATTTTGGTCATTGCGTAACACCTGCTGGTCCGAAGAGTACTGTTTTACCTCCGTGTTCAGATACTGCGTTTCTGTGATTTTTTAGAAGGGAATTTGAACGGGTTGGATACCTGAGCTTCCTGCTCATCCTCCACACCGTTGTTATCTGAATCACTATCCAGATAGTCTGGGATGCCATCTTTGTCAAAGTCGACAGGCATCAGTCCTTCTCCGGATCCAGGGTACTCCTCATAGCGGTCATCGAGTCCGTTGCCGTCGATGTCCCGACCCCAGGGTTGCAAAAACACAAAGGTTCCCTGGGCCTCGAAATTATCGGGAATACCGTCGTTGTCGGAATCCGAATCCAGGTAATCCGGAATCCGGTCACCATCTGTATCCGTCAACACGGGATTCAGACTTTCCGGTAAATTGAAATTAGGATTTTCGATGATGTCCAGAATACCGTCGTTATCATCGTCGATATCCAGGCCATCGGGTACACCATCCTTATCGGTATCCGCCTTAGGATTAGGCCTGGATGTGTACAATTCGTTTGTGGATCCCTGGGCCCCTATGAAGGCCAGGCACAGAAGTAATAAGTAGAAGTACTTCATGGTAATAGGATTTGGGTTTCATATTCTAATAAATCTTCGCGGAGGTTTCAACAACCACGATAAGCTAAGTAGGTTAATGCAACCAGATCATTTCGAGCTGACTACACTGTAAAATTATTGCATCGCTTATCGGTAAGCAGGTTTCCCTTAAAGTCTTTCCAAAAAATTGGTTGACAGGATTTGAATTATCGATTATTGGTTAAATTCAAAATAGGCACCTACCGTTTATCGATAAGATTGACATTTCTCTTTTTGTGGGAATTTACCCCTGATCCATTTATGTTGCATTTCATCGATCGTCCCCCTGCCCGGAGTACATCATCCATGCCCCACAAAAATTGAATTTGTGAAGTTCAAAGGGCCATACAACTCTGATACATCTATTTTTTGATACTTTTGCCCAAATTTTTCCCGATTGGATTTTAAGAAAGAAATAGAGAAAAGAAGGACCTTTGGGATCGTTTCCCACCCCGATGCCGGGAAGACCACGCTGACAGAAAAACTCCTGTTATTCGGAGGGGCGATCCAGGAAGCCGGGGCAGTGAAAAGCAATAAAATCAAAAAGGGCGCCACCAGTGACTTCATGGAGATTGAACGCCAGCGCGGTATCTCAGTGGCAACCTCTGTCCTTGCCTTTTACTATAAGGACAAAAAAATCAACATCCTGGATACCCCGGGTCACAAAGATTTTGCCGAGGACACCTTCCGCACGCTTACGGCCGTGGACAGCGTGATTGTGGTAATCGATGTTGCAAAGGGGGTTGAGGAACAGACAGAAAAGCTCGTGGAGGTCTGCCGGATGCGCAACATTCCCATGATCGTCTTCATCAACAAGCTGGACCGGGAGGGAAAAGATGCCTTTGACCTGCTCGACGAAGTGGAGCAAAAACTGGGACTCCATGTAACTCCTCTGAGCTACCCCATTGGGATTACCTGAAAGGGACCCTTCAACCCGTGTTTTTCGGGTCCGCCCTGAACAATTTCGGCGTACGGGAAGTGCTGGACTGCTTCGTGGATATCGCTCCTCCCCCCCGCCCCAAAAAGGCCGAGGAACGCATCGTAAAGGCCGAGGAGCCGAAAATGACCGGTTTTGTCTTTAAGATACATGCCAATATGGACCCGAAGCACCGGGACCGCCTGGCATTTGTCAAAATCGTCTCCGGGACCTTTGAAAGAAATAAGCCCTACCGGCATGTCCGCCTGGGAAAGCAGTTAAAATTCTCCAGTCCGAATGCCTTTTTTGCTGAAAAGAAAGCCGTGATCGACGAGTCCTTCCCGGGTGACATAGTGGGGCTGCACGACACCGGGAATTTCAAGATCGGGGATACCCTGACAGCTGGCCAAGGGAATTGATCAGCTCATGGACGAAGGGGTAGCGCAGTTGTTTACCCTGGAACTAAACGGCAGGAAAGTGATCGGTACCGTGGGGGCATTACAGTACGAAGTCATACAATACCGCCTGGAGCACGAATACGGGGCCAAATGTACCTATGAGCCCTTTCCTGTTCACAAGGCCTGCTGGGTGGATCCCGAAGACCCCGAGGGAGAAGAATTCCAGGAATTCCTAAGGGTGAAGCAGAAATTCCTGGCCAGGGACAAACAGGGACAACTGGTTTTCCTCGCGGATTCAGCTTTTTCCCTGCAGATGGTCCGGCAGAAATACCCGGGGGTACACCTGCATTTCACCTCGGAGTTTAATTAATGCCGGTTTTTTGCAGGGAATATGCCTATCTTGTCGATAGGGGTTGGGGGGCTTTTTGCCCCCAGGTTGAAGGCATCCAGAGACCATAGTTCAATCCCCTGTGATCGCCATCAATAACTCAGAACCTACCAGGCACCTATTTGAAAAGTCAAAAGAGCATCGGCCTGATCGTGGGCATTTCGATTGCGATCGGATTGCTGCACTTCCTTTTAGGACCCGGGTACCAGGGTCCTTTCCGGCTTTTTATGACCGGGTACCTGATAGATTTACTGCTGCCCATGGATTTATATCTTCTGGGACAAATCGCCCTTCGAAAGCACTTTACCGTTAAAACAAGCCGCATCCTGGCAGGCCTGGGAACTTTCTCCTTCGGCGTTTTGGTAGAATATTTGCAATATCTTGGGCTGGATTTCCTGGGAAATACCTTTGACCTCTTGGATCTCTTTATGTATGCCTTTGGGATAGGTATGGGCCTGGGATTGGATATATGGGTGCTGGATCGTTGGGAAAAAGGATTCGAGGAATCCTCCGTTTCTGATGGGAATTTGCAATAAAGGCTTGTAACTTTCTAATAGGGAGGGTCGGGGTTTCCCTGCCCTTTTTAAACCAAATAGGACATCAGGCAGGCTGTATTCCTTTCCACTACTGATAAGGTTAGGCTTGATCCTTCTACTCCTCCCCCAGGAATCCCGCCCAAATAGCGGCTTCTAGAGGGGTCTTTTCGGTCTTATGGGTAAATTGCAGTTGGCCTTCCCCCGTATCCGCCAAAATACCTGCATATTTCAGATAGGGGGTGAGTGAAATAGGTTTGGGACCCAGAATATGTTCTTTCATAAGACCGGTAAAATCAGTTGAGCCCAGCCGATTCGCACCGGCAACGATATCCTCCTGATGTATCAGCGTTTCCGTCCCCCCGTATTGCTTATAGAACATCCGCATCAGATCGTCAAGGCTGGCCGTATTCCCGGTCTGGTGGCGTATTTCCATATCCATCGCGATACCGGCAAAGAGCCCTCCTCCATAGACCAGACCCCAGTGGTTGTCTTTGTCAAAGCCGGAAGCTGCACGGGAGGGAGACAGGGACCCGTATCCCGGATCATGGGTGTACCTTTGGTAAAAAAGGTTGTTCAACATGGCCAGTACGATCTCCTCATTTATAAACCCTGTCTGCTTTAGCGCCTTGATAGTGTAGTAATTGCTGATCCCTTCCTTGAACCAATCGGTGGTGGTATCGGCAAACCTCAGCGTCTTTCCGTTCCAGAGGTGAAAAAATTCATGGGCGAACATGAACCATCCGATCATCTGGTCCATTGGGTTTCCCTCCGGATTCATGAACATACTTATATGGTTCCCGATTACCTCACCATCTACGTTTCCCGACTGGTTGATGATCACCAAACTCTCGGAAAGCTCCATTCCAGGAGCCGGTTTGGGAATTCCCCCCATCATGGCAATATAGTAATCCATGACCCCGGAAGCCACCTGAACATACCTGGATATTTCCCTTTTTACCTTTTCGCCTCCCAGGACGAACTTCAGGGTAAAGCCGTCCCGGGTGATGTCTGTTTCCTCATGAGTTCCTGCAAGCAAAAAACTTTCCTGTAAGTTCAGCAGGTTGTGAACCTGATAGCTGTTTTTAAGCCCGTCTACAAGCTTCCAGGGGGAAGAGACCTTCCATTCCCCCGGGGCCTGAACCTGTACCCGTATATTTACTTTATCACTGCCATTCATTACAAAAAGGGACCTGCCAGAGGCCATAACCCCCCAGTCCCGCCTAAAGGCAACCCCATCAATACCCCCGGGCCATTCGATTTCTTCATGTTTCAGGACCATCTCATAGGAAAGTGCTATTTCGGTTCCTTTTCTGACACCGGACAGGACCCAGCTCCCCTCCCCTGTCTGACTTACCTGTACACCTCTGCCCTCCGTTTCCCTGACTTTGAGGTTCTGAATGTACCGGGGCCAGCGTTCCGGCATGGGTCCGTAAGGACTCATGTACAACAGGGAATCCTGCAGGCGAAGCTGTGCTTTAACAAAAATTCTATCTGTGTCCACTGAATCGAATGTCAGAAAATAGCGGTCCGAAGATTCGGGGTCCCCTGTGAAGCTCCAGAGAGTAGAAAGGCTTAGTAAAACCGTAAAAAGAAATGTGACGGTGATTTTCATGGTTGTCGGTATCTCTATGCAACCGACGAGCCAACCGGCAGGATGTTACATGTTTCCATTTCGGGGTTCAGAAGCAGACTGCCTGGAGACTGTGGACTACCGGTTTAATATGGCAGACATTTTCAGGGCAAGTGAGACCCCTATGAAGAAATCGGAGTTTTTGAGACCATCTTCGGCGCGGATCACAGGTTCCTGACTCCCCAGCCATCGGGCCTCTAGCCGGCAGGCCAGGTTGGGCG
>JARRQA010000203.1:0-3880 GCA_037382325.1 Robiginitalea sp. | reverse complement strand
CCTGTCCGGAGTTTCCTCTCCCCGATGGAGATAAGGGAACCCCTGAAGGTATTGCAGCCGTCCGTACCCAAATAACGACGATCCTGCAGGTGGAATTCGATATAGGGTCTTTTAAGTCTTTCCTCAAAAGCTTCCTCCGGTACAGGGCGACCCTCTATTTCCTGAAGTACCCATATATCCTCTAATCGAAGCCTGGGATCCGGG
This sequence comes from Robiginitalea sp., assembly GCA_037382325.1. Taxonomy (GTDB): domain Bacteria; phylum Bacteroidota; class Bacteroidia; order Flavobacteriales; family Flavobacteriaceae; genus Robiginitalea. The sequence goes on along the minus strand of JARRQA010000203.1, from coordinate 3,676 downwards.
ATTTTTTCCTCCACAGAAACCAGGGTGTAAATGGTGGAACTGGCATCGGACGGTACCAGGGCGGGGTCCAGTTCTTCCTTTTGTACACGAATGCGGTACAGGAAACCCGGCTCGTACTGGAATCCCCGGATTTCCGAGTAGAAAAGTTCCCAGGTTTCTGAATCTTCTTTTTGAATTTCCAGGCACTCCATGGGGGCTACGCCGGTACAGGGGACTCTGTAGCTATTCACCCGATAGGTGACGGTGTCCATTTTTTTATTTTTGAAACTCCCGCAGGAAACAATCTGCACCACAAGGGACATGGTGAATAATACAGCGATTATGTAGCGCTTTCGATGCACCTCCTCAAGGTATTGAATCTGCCCAGAACCTACAAGGGGAACATTTCATTTATGCAATAGACCGTACCAGGACAGCACGTGTATTCATCGGTTAAAATGCGACAGATAACGACTATCAGAATTTTCTCACAACTCTTTTATTAGTGGGGCTTCATCGACGAAATGCACTGGTGGTGTCCCTGAACCTTCCGAAAGGTTCATTAAACGATTTTCAAAAAAAGGGAACGGGTTCCCCCATAATTTTGAAGTGAATTCGGTTTAGAATAGGAGGAATACACCATTGGATTTGCCGAAAATGGTTTTGGCAACTTGTGTCATTACATGGTGAAGCAGTATTACAAGATTTTCACCTGAATTGGTTTTACACTAATCAGGGTGGTATTATACGCTTCTGTTTAAAGGATATACCGGGTTCCCATTTGACTAAAAAGTATAACATTGACGCGCCCTATATTCCGGAAGATCGAACGATTTCTGGATGATTACTTTGGAAAAATCCAGGTGATCATTATCCTGGCCATGTTGTGTTACCTGATAGGGGTAATTCTCATGCTATACTATGGGATGCAGGAGGGTAAATAAAGAGTTCTTTACCAAAAATCCATCGAAAATTACAGATATGCCCTCCGGTTAGTACCACGCCTGCGACTTTTTTACGCAACTTGGTTTTCCACCATTCTTTTTGATTACTATCGGAATAGCCTCCTTCCCCCGGGCTTCCTGTTGTTTGGACCTGAAGGAGGTGGAAGGCGTCAGCTCGCATCCCTTTGTATGACTTCATCTGTAATTTAGTATCTTCCGGCGTGCTTCCGTTTGTGAAGCCCTTTAATTCCTAATTGCAATAACCATGAAAAGAAGTATCGGAATTTTATTGCTAACGGTCCTGATGGTTTCATGTTCCGGGAAAAAGGAACCTTCAGAGGAAGAGAAAGCTGTTCATGCAGAGCGTGAACGCAAAGAAGCCCTGGCAGCCGTTGAAGAGGCCAACAAGATGATCAATATCCTGGTGCGGGAAGGTAAGTTTGAGGAAGCAGGGAACTATTTTGCCCCGGACGTGGTCCAGATGATCTCCGGGCAGCCACCAATTGAGGGGAGGGATGCCTGGATACAGGCCCAGCGAGAAGCGGCGGAACTCGGAGAGTGGAACCTGGATCTTGAAGTGCTGGATTTTCAGTACATGGGAGACCAGGCCGTTGAACGGGGGCGTGGCGTGCAAAGCTTTACCGCCAGTGAAGACAGTCCTGTTCCCTCTATGGAGCTCATAGGGGATTACCTCGTGTTCTGGAAAAAAACACCTCAGGGCTGGCAGATCCAGTATGATTACGTGGTGGTGGCCCCGCCCGAAATGCAGGAAGAATAGGGCAGTGAGAAGACCTGAAGCGCGTCCTTCCGGAAAGGAGCACTGGGATACCGTCTACCGGACCAAACCGCTGGAAACTGTCGGCTGGTACCAGCCGGTTCCTGTCATGTCCCTCGAACTAATTGAACGTCTTGAGCTCCCACACTCTGCTCCTTTCATCGATGTAGGCGGCGGAGACAGTTACCTTACCGACCATTTGCATCAAAGGGGTTTCACCGATCTCACGGTACTCGATATTTCCGGAGCTGCACTTCAGCGAGCCCGGAAACGCCTCGGCCGGGCTTCCGGAAAAATTTGCTGGATTGAATCTGATATTTTGGATTTTACCCCTGCCCGCCCGTATACGCTGTGGCATGACCGGGCAACCTTTCATTTTCTCACAGAAACCTCGCAAATTCAGCAGTATCTGGAAATTGCCCGAAAAGGTATCCACCCGGGCGGATACCTGATCCTCGGAACTTTTTCAGACAAGGGTCCTACCACCTGCAGTGGCCTGCCCGTACAGCGGTACTCCATTTCCGAGCTGAATGAAACCGTGGGGCCTTATTTTAAAAAAATACGTGCTGTAAACCGGGATCATTATACTCCTTCGGGAGCGATGCAGAATTACACGTTTTGCACCTTCCAGCGAGCTGCCTAGGACCTCCTTCGGTAAAAGACCTTAAGCAGGAAGTTCCTGACCCGGGATTTTAAAGTATTATAAAACCCCCATCCTCCCACCCTTTAAAATAACTTCCCATCCTGCAAAACCTCTGTAACAAAGTAGACTTCAGCCCTACCTATAGGCAACCTTACGCTTCATGGTGAAATTTCGCATCCTGGCCGTCTTGCTTTTAATGCAGTCCTGTGCAGGGGACCAACAAGGTGATACGCCCGAAACCACAGCTTCCAATCTGCATTCAGCCCATATGGCCCGTATTGAATCCAGCCTCTATCCGGTATTTGTGCTGGAAGGTGAAACCCCGCCAAAAAGCATTGAGGAGCTGATGGAGTCCTCCGGAGTCCCGGGCCTTTGTATCGCCTTTGTGGATGACGGGCAATTGGCCTGGAGCCGGAGTTATGGCTATGCGGATTTGAAGGATTCAATACCGGTGAGTTCCCAAACCGTCTTTCGGGCTGCTTCCCTCAGCAAACCCCTGACAGCGATGGTTTCCCTCCAAATGGTAGCGGAGGGGATCATCGGAATGGAGGAGGATATCAGTCCCAGGCTTTCCGGCTGGTCCCTTCCGGACACCCCGTTTACCAGGGAGCAAAAGGTTACGGTGGCAAATCTGATCGGGCACCGTTCCGGGATAGGGAATGATACCCATCCCGGATACCCGGAAAATACAGACATGCCCTCCATTGAGGAGATCCTCAGGGGGCAGGTCCTTGATAAACCTCTTCGCTTTATCGCAGAACCGGGTTCGCAAACGAGGTATTCCAACTAAACCGGGTATGCGATCCAGGCTTGCTACAGGATACGACGCCTCCGGGCAGCCTTTGCCGTATTATCGCTATCCGTTTGAAGGAGCGGGCAGCCTGATGACAACACCTTCAGACCTGGGAATTTTTCTGGCTGCGGTCATGGAAGACTACCGGCAGGAGGAGGGGGGGCGGGTAATTCCGCATTCCATGGCACAGCGGGTTTTTGCCCGCAGGGAGGGCAAGCTGGGTTTTAATAAATGGTATACGGACAGTTTGCTCGTCTACCGGAATGACGGTTCCATACCCGGGTTTAATGGGTTTTTGATGGGAGTGCCGGACCGTGGGCAGGCCGTTGTCGTATTGGCAAATGCCAATAGCGAAGCTGCCTATGATCTGCTGAATTATGTTTGGTGGGCTGTTGCCATGGAATACAAATGGGGCTATTTTGAGCCATATTTTTACAGACGGAAGGAAGTAGCTCCTCCGATTTTGGATGCCCTCTCGGGCCAGTATGAAAACGGCAGAGATACACTTGCGATCCGACGGGAAGCAGAGGGTCTGGTATTGG
>JARRQA010000202.1:3945-4978 GCA_037382325.1 Robiginitalea sp. | reverse complement strand
CCGCCATTGAAGGCCTTCCTTTTTCGCATAGGAACGGATCTCCTCCCCGGAAAAGGGCAGCAAGGGCCTTCGGATCCCGGGGGACCGTGCCGGAATTCCCGAAAGCCCTTCGAGTCCCGTGCCCCGGATCAGGTTAATCAGAAACGTTTCCAGATCGTCGTCCGCATGGTGGGCAGTGACCACAAAAGACAGGTTGCTTTCTTTTAGAAGTTCCTCAAACCAGGTATAGCGCAACTGTCTTGCCGCCTCTTGAATAGATACTTTATATTTTTTAGAATAAGTGTTTGTTTTAAAGCCTTTTAAATAGCATTTAAGGTTAAGCTTTTTGGCCAGTTGGGAAACAAATACTGCATCCTGTTCACTCTCCTTCCCCCTTAATTTGAAATTGCAATGTGCCAGCTCGAAACGCAGACCGAGATCCTTCAAAAGATGTGTCAGCACCACGCTGTCCACTCCGCCGCTGCAAGCCAAAAGGAATACCTCCTCCCGCATTTCAGGGAAATTTCCTTCGATATGAGCCGCCAGGCGTTTTTGCATATTGCAAAGGTAAAAACTAAAAGGCCACGAAACCGCAGCGGGGTTGTATCACATTCCAGCGGAAGAACCAAAGGGAAACGTAGTGGAAAGCCATTTGTCAATGGCCTTAAAGTAGCGGTCCCTGTCCAGATCGTGATGTAACTCGTGATACCCGCCCTCTATCTCAAAAAGGGTGGTTCCCGGGGCTTTTTGATCAAAAAGCCTGCTGCCTTCCGGGTCGATGATGGGGTCTGACGTCCCGTGGAGGATCAGAGTGGGAACGGTTAATTTTGAAGCATTTGCAAGCGCCCATTCCCCGGCTTCGATTACGGGAAAAGAATACGCCGGGCTGACGCGGTCGTGTATCAGCGGGTCTTCCTGATAGGCAGATACCTCCCTGGGATCCCTGGAAATTCCTTTGGGGTCCAGGCCTGCAGGCAGCGTAATATGCGGGGCGATCCGTTGCAATACCTTGCCCAACTGCCATTTCCACCCGGGTGGTCTGAAGGCCAGCCTC
>JARRQA010000202.1:0-3934 GCA_037382325.1 Robiginitalea sp. | reverse complement strand
ATTCCCCCGGGATGGCCCATACCCCGAAGGGTAAAGTTCAGTACGAGGTTACCCCCCATGCTGTGCCCGAAAAGGAGCATTGGTAGTTTCGGATACCGTTCCCCTGCCAGCCTGCAGGCCGTATCCACAAAATGAAGCAACTGTTCGTATCCCTGGCAGTCCCCCCGCCTGCCACCGGTCTGTCCGTGCCCAATGAGATCGAACCCAAAACAGCAAAAACCTTTGGAAGTGAAAAAGGGCACAACCCCATCCAGGTAGCGTTGCGAATGTTCTCCAAATCCGTGCACAAGTACCAGCACTCCCCTTGGTTTTTCGGGAGAAGACCAGTAGCCGTGAACAGGTACCCCTTCCCATACCCCTGAAAATTGTTCCTTACTTGTTGTATCCATTGAGACGATCTTAATTGAGTGCTGACAAAAATGCCTGAAGCGCCTTTTTATGTGCCCCGGCAAGGTCGGGATTTACGATCCCAGATCCGGGGTTGAAATTTTCGTTGTAACTCGGGAGGGAAAACGTCGCGATCACCTTTCCCCCGAACTTAGGGATCATTTCTTCCACAACGGCTCTTGATGAGGCGGCACCTCGTTTTCCGGTAGAGGCAGACATCAGCAATACCGGTCGATTGGCAAAAAAACGGCGATCCTCACGGGAAAGCCAGTCCAGGACATTCTTAAAGAAGGCTGAAGGGTTTCCATTGTGCTCATTCACCGACAGGATTAGGCCTGAAGATTGTTGTATTTTTTCTTTTAAGCGGGATATTTCTGGGGGAATCCCCCGGGCCTTTTCAAGGTCCTCTCCGAATATGGGAAACTCCGTTTTGGCAAGCTCCAGCAGTTCCACCTCCCGGTTTCCCAATAAACGGGTGGTGTATTTAACCAACTGGAAATTGATGGATGTTGACGAATTGCTCCCTGCCGTTGCAAGAATGTGGGACATACCGGGTGTTTTGGTGCGAAATTAGGACAAATCCTGCGCAGGTGCGGCTAATTTAGCTAATTTTGCCCGCTCGACGTCCAAAGAGACTGTTTTTTAAGTATATAGGGTAACAGCAACATGGTTACACAAAACAAACGCCTGTACTTTATAGATGCCATGAGGGCCTGGGCCATCCTGATGATGCTGCAGGGACACTTTGTAGATGGCTTGCTCGACCCTGTTTTTAAAGACGCATCCAACACAGCCTATACTACCTGGCGTTATTTCAGGGGGATTACGGCCCCGGTATTTTTTACCGTTTCCGGATTCATCTTTACCTACCTGCTCCTGCGGGCACCGCGTCAGGGCGGGCATAACCCCCGGATTCGTAAGGGTTTAAAACGGGGCTTTCAACTTCTTTTAATCGGATATTTGCTGCGGACCAATCTTTTTGGACTGCTGCAGGGGACCCTTTATCCTTCCTTTTTCCTGGTGGATGTGCTGCATTGCATCGGAGTGTCCCTGCTTGTCGTCATTGGATTTTACTGGGGGGCGAGCCGGTGGAATACCCGATTGCTGGCTCCCATGCTTCTGATCTCCGGCCTCTTGCTTTTTCTGTTTGAGCCCATTTACAAAACCTGGGAATATTCCTGGCTGCCGGTGGCCATCGCCAATTATTTTACCCGGGCGAATGGCTCTGTATTCACCCTGATTCCCTGGGTGGGGTATGCTCTTTTGGGCGGTTTCCTGTCCGTGGTTTTCAGAAAATACCGTCAGGACCCGTACCTGTATTTGAAGAGTATTGCGCTGTGCCTGGTTGCCGGCACATTGCTGATCCGCTATGCCTCTCCTTTTTTCAACTGGACCTGGAAACAGACCGGGATCGGGCTTTTTGACAAAATCGTGTCCAACAATTACCTCTTTATGCGCCTTGGGGATGTCCTGCTGGTCTTTGCCGTATTCATGTTACTGCGCGGACTTATGAAAAGCGCCATCTTCCTGAAGATCGGACAGAATACGCTCAGTATTTACGTGATCCACTTTATTATCCTGTATGGCAGTTTTACAGGGATGGGGCTTTACCAGTTCTTCCACCATTCCCTTACCCCGGCCGTGGCGATTAGCGGAGCCCTTGCCTTCATGGTGGTCTGTACCTGGACGGCCCTTTGGTATGACCGGAATGAGGACAGGGTTAAGGAGATACTTTACAAGGCCTGGGCGTTTTTGAAGATACTTCTTACTACCCTGGGACAGCGACTCTTCCGGGAAGGGAAAGCACGGATGACCCGGTTGGGCCGATACCTTAACTGGGGGCAGGGCCGGTAAGAATCTTTCCAATGCACTTCTGGATGGTTAAGTGTGCAGGGGCCTGTTGTCCGTCGCTGCAAGTGCGGCTTCCTTTACCGCCTCTGCATAAGTGGGGTGGGCATGGCTCATCCGGGCAATATCCTCCGCGGAAGCCCTGTATTCCATGGCGGTCACGGCCTCCGCAATAAGGTCTGCCACCCTGGCTCCAATCATGTGCACCCCGAGTACTTCGTCCGTTTCCTTGTCCGCCAGGATCTTGACAAAGCCATCCGTATCCATACTGGCCCGGGACCGTCCCAGCGCACGCATGGGAAACTGTCCGCTTTTATAGGCGATACCTGCTTCTTTCAATTGCTCCTCTGTTTTGCCCACAGAGGCCACTTCCGGCCAGGTATAAACCACCCCGGGGATCAGGTTGTAATCGATATGTGGCTTTTGTCCGGCAATTAATTCAGCCACCAAAACCCCCTCTTCTTCTGCCTTGTGGGCCAGCATCTGACCGCGCACGACGTCTCCGATCGCATAGATGTTGGAGGCTGAAGTCTGTAGCTGTTCATTAACTTCTACCTGCCCTCTGTCGTTAATTTTAACCCCGGCGGCCTCCGCGTTGAGTCCATCCGTATAAGGACGGCGACCCACCGAGACCAGGCAATAGTCTCCTTCCAGGACTACTTCCTCTTCTTTTTTATTCAAGGCCTTCACGGTAATGTGCTCGCCCTTTCGTTCCACGGCGGTCACCTTATGGGAAAGGTAAAATTTGAAACCCTGTTTCTTGAAGACCTTGGTGAGTTCCTTGGAAAGCGAGGCATCCATTCCCGGGATGATCCGGTCCATGTATTCAACCACACTTACCTTGGCCCCGAGCCGACGGTAAACCTGACCCAGCTCAAGGCCGATGACCCCACCCCCGATTATGATCAGATGCTCCGGGATTTCTTTGAGGCCCAGGGCCTCTGTGGAGGTAATGATCCGCTCTTTATCGATTTCAATAAACGGAAGTGTTGCCGGTTTTGAGCCCGTCGCAATAATGCTGTGTTTCGCCTCAACTTCGGTTTCTTCTGCCCCCTCGATTCGGATATGGGTGGCGTCTTTAAAACTGCCTATGCCCTGGTATACGTCGATTTTGTTTTTCCCCATCAGGAATTCGATACCTTTGGTGGTCTGGTCTACCACCGCCTGTTTACGCTGGATCATTTTCTCCAGGTTCACTTTTACAGTGCCGGGGATTTCAATCCCATGTTCCTCGAAATGGGATATGGCGTCCTGGTAGTGGTGACTGGAATCCAGGAGCGCCTTGGAGGGGATGCACCCGACATTGAGGCAGGTTCCTCCAAGGGTACTGTATTTTTCGATAAGGGCGGTTTTCATACCGAGCTGGGCACAGCGGATGGCCGCTACATATCCCCCCGGTCCGGATCCAATTACGGCGACGTCATATGTTTTCATAGGATTGCGTTCCTTTTGAGCATTATATTCTTAAAAAACAGACACAAAAGTACAAATGTTTTTGCATCGGGCCCACTGGCTCCGGAAAAGGGGCTTGGATCCCGGAAAAGGGCCTTATAAAGGCAATTCTGTGGTCTGTTTGACCGTGTTGATCACAAAGGCGCTGTGGGTACTTCCGATATGCTGTATGGCCGTGAGTTTGGCTACCATAAACTCCCGGTATTCCTGCATGTCCCTTACACAGATCTCCAGGAGGTAATCGTAT
>JARRQA010000201.1:0-5275 GCA_037382325.1 Robiginitalea sp. | reverse complement strand
ACAGACGGTACGGATGAGCCGGATTATCTGGACAGTGATTCCGACAACGACCTGGTGGCTGATAACAATGAAGGCAATGACTTCAACTTTGACGGCCAGCCTGACTGGACCTTTACAGGTACGGATACAGATGGTGACGGTCTGGATGACGGATATGAAGGCAGTGATGTAAACGACGGTTTTGATGTCAATGATGAGATCGATGCTCCTGCCAGTGACCTTCCTGACACCGATGGTACGGAAGATGTAAACTACCGTGACCTGGATGACGATGGCGATGGTATTGATACTCCTGAGGAAGACCTCAACGAGGACGGTGACCCGACCAATGACGATACAGATCGTGACGGTACCCCGGATTACCTGGATATCTCCGATGATCGGACAGATACGGACGGAGACGGTGTTCCTGACGAGGTTGACCTGGATTCAGACAACGATGGTCTGTTGGATTCTACTGAAGACCCGGATCTTGATGGAGACGGGGATCCTCTGACCAGCGCGCTGGATTCTGACGGAGACGGCATTCCGGATTATCTGGATATCGATTCTGACAATGACGGTATCCCGGACAACGTGGAAGCTCAGAGCACAGGCGGCTACATTCCTCCGAACGAGGATGATGCAGCTACCTACGAGGCCAACCAGGGTGTGAATTCAGCCTACCTGGGCGGACTGACCCCTGTCAACACAGATGGTACGGATGAGCCGGACTACCTGGATGATGACTCCGACAACGACCTGGTACCTGATAACAATGAAGGCAATGACTTCAACTTTGACGGACTGCCTGACTGGACCTTTACAGGTACGGATACAGACGGTGATGGTCTGGATGATGGATACGAAGGAGATAATAATCAGGACGCTTACGACGTTAATGATGAGATAGAAAGCCCGGCCGATGACCTTCCGGACACGGATGGCACAGGCCACGTGAACTATCGCGATTTTGATGACGACGGCGATGGTATTGACACTCCTGATGAAGATGCCAACCAGGACAGTGATCCTACCAATGACGATTCAGACGAGGATGGTACGCCAGACTATCTGGACGCTGTGGATGATCAGCCTGAAGACAAGACCATCGAGGTGAACCAATTGGTTACCCCTAACGGAGACGGACGGAATGACTTCCTCTTTATCCGAAATGTGGACCTGGTTTCCAGCAACAGCATCAAGATCTTTAACCGCTGGGGCGTTGCAGTCTACGAGGGTATCAATTATAACAACCAGAATAACGTATTCGACGGCAGGTCCAGAGGACGGTCTACTGTGAGCGCAGGATCTTATCTGCCCGCCGGAGTGTATTACTACATGTTCGAGTACGTATTGGATGGAGAGAAAATAACGGACATGGGATACCTGTATCTCAGTAAATAATAAGCCAAGAAATCATGAAAACAATATTCAGAAATACCTTGATTATAGCAGTGACCCTCTGGTCAGCTGTTTCTCTGGCGCAACAGGATGCCCAGTATACACAATACATGTATAACACCATGACCGTTAACCCGGCCTACGCTGGATCGCGGGGAGAGCTCAGCATCGCTGCGCTCTACCGCTCCCAGTGGGTCGGCCTGGACGGAGCACCTGAAACATTCACCCTAAACCTGCATTCCCCTATCCGCAACAGCAAGGTAGGATACGGATTTTCCGTGGTGCATGATAACATTGGGGATGGCGTGGTTCAGGAGACCTATCTGGATGCGGTCGTTTCCTATACCATAGATGTTTCCAGGGAAGCCAAGCTTTCTTTTGGACTAAAGGCGGGCGGAAATTTGTTGAGCCTTGATTTCAGCGAGCTGCGCAATTTCGATTCAGAGCCGATTCAGTCGGATAATATCGATAATCGTTTCTCCCCGAATATCGGGGTGGGGATGTATTACCACACGAATCGTTTTTACGCAGGACTTTCGGCACCCAACCTGTTCCAGACCGAGTATTTTGACAATTCCCAGCAGGATGCGAATGACGTGCAATTCCTTTCTAAGGAGCGGATCAACTTTTACATGATCACGGGCTATGTCTTCGATCTGAATTCCGACCTGAAGCTCAAGCCGGCGGTACTGACCAAGGTCGTCAGCGGAGCTCCGTTACAGTTGGACCTTTCAGCTACCTTCCTGTATAATGAGAAGTTTTCATTCGGTGCTGCTTACCGGTGGGATGCTGCATTCAGCGGATTGATCGGGTTCCAGCTCAACCAGCAATTGATGCTCGGACTTGCATATGACCGTGAAACAACTGATTTAGGAGGGACTCAGTTCAATGATGGAACCTTCGAGATTTTCCTGAGGTGGGAACTGGTCAAGACCTTTGAAAATCTGGTATCACCTAGATTCTTTTAAAACCTGATTGTTATGAAGCTCAATAAATTAGTATATACAGGTCTGCTGCTGGTCCTCCCCCTGATAGGGGCAGGACAGCAGATGGGCCTTGATAAAGCATCGGAACGCGATGCCATGGAAGAAATCCGGAAAAATTCCGGCAGGTATACCCTGGAGAAGTTTGACCATAATTCGGCCTATCTGGATTTTGCCCCCAGCTTCTACAGGGATGGATTGATTTTTTCTTCTGACCGGGATACAGGCAACCTTGCACGCTACCGCAGTTCCTATAATTCCCGTGATTTTATGGACCTTTACAAGGTTCCCTCGGACGGGAGCGCAAGTGCAGTCGTGGAGAAGCTCGAAGGGGTGAATTCCAGATGGCATGAATCCACTTCGGCCCTGAGCCCGGATGGCAAAACCCTGTATTTTACCCGTAATAATTTTAAGAAGAACAAGATTGTCACGGATGCCGAGGGCTTCGTGCGCCTGAAGATTTACAGGGCATACCTGATAGACAGCGTATGGTCTAATGTGGAGGAACTTTCCTTTAACAGCGATTCTTATTCCATTGCCCACCCGGCCCTAAGCCCCGATGGCAAAACCCTTTATTTCGCTTCAGATATGCCCGGAACCAGGGGTAAGTCTGACATTTTTAAAGTGGCTATAATGTCTGATGGCAGTTTCGGGACTCCGGAAAACCTGGGGCCGACTGTTAATACGGAGGAGAGGGAAACTTTTCCCTTTGTAAGCTCCGACGGCCTTCTTTATTTTTCCTCTGACGGATTGCCCGGTTTGGGGGGACTGGATGTTTTTGCCCTGGAACTGGACCAACTTTCCTCCGGCGGCAAGGTCCTCAATGTGGGTGCTCCGGTGAACTCCCCGGATGACGACATCACCTTTATCATCGACGGGAAGACCCGAAAGGGATATTTTGCTTCTAACCGTGAAGGCGGTATGGGAGGTGACGATATCTACGCATTTACAGAACTGGAACCCCTGGTCTTTAAATGCCTTTTGGAAGTTAGCGGAACTGTATGGGATAAGGATACCAATGAAGTAATCGCCGGGGCCACTCTGCGGGTCCTGGATGAGAACAATCAGGAGGTTTCCTCCATCGTAACCGATATGGAAGGGAAGTATCAGATGACCCTGAATTGCGATAAGGTAAACTTCCTCGGTGCTTCCCGTGAGGGATATGTTCCTTCAGAAGCTTCTCAGGTTTCCACAGAAGCCGGGTCGGAGACGTTGGATTTCTACCTGTCCCCGGAAAGGCCGGTAATAACTGAATCTGTGCGGAAGGCGCTTTTGGATTATGCCAAAACCATCCTTTTTGACACCGGTAAGTCTACCATAAAACCAGAGTCTGAACCGGTTCTGAATAACATTGTAGACATTCTGGACGACTACCCAGATGTTGCCTTCAGAATCGAAGGACATACCGACAGTGTCGGCAGCGATAGTTTCAACAAAAAACTATCTCAGGACAGGGCACAGTCCGTTATGAATTACCTGATCGAAAAGGGTATCTATCCCAGGACAGGGCACAGTCCGTAATGAATTACCTGATCGAAAAGGGTATTCCTTCTGAAAGAATGACAGCAGTCGGTTACGGTGAAGAGCGTCCAATTGCTGATAACAGTACCAGCCAGGGCAGAAGGACGAACCGCAGGGTGGAAATCCATGGGGAGACTTCAGACAACTAAAACTGGCAACCATTTTCTAATAACAGCCCCGGTATTTTTGCCGGGGCTGTTTTGTTAAGGGTTCCTGACTTCATTTAAAGCGGCACTGTCCCACGGCCGGTGGCCATACAGGCGAGCCGTTTTCTACGAGCTCGAAACCACCTGGGAGGCTTTGGAAAACCCCGAAAATATGGGTGCGGATCGACGATCTGCACCTTTTTTCGTTCTTTAAACAGCAAGAATCCACCTCTTTACAGGCTATAAAAGCTACTTCACAACAAAAGTTTATTCTGGCTGTTTTGCAGGTATATATTTGTTTATTGCAGGATCTGTCCCTGGAGGACCGGGTCCGTTAAGCTTTAAACCAGTACCTGAATTTTCATGGACTCGAAAAGACGTAATACCAATAGCAGCCTGAACCTCAAATCGCTCATTTGCCTGCTGTTTCTTTTGGCCGGGTTTTCATCTTTCGGCCAGATAGGTACGGGGGGTAATTTCCAGATTGAAGCGGAGTCCTATTCGGGAACGCCGGGGCAAACGGACGACTGGTTCCTGGGCCCGAGGGCAGCGGGGGTCATAGATGAACAAACGGCACTGAACAATAATTACGCGGCTCAATTACTGGCAGGAGACAATATCGAATTCGATTTGGGGCAAAGCATTCCCAATTTTTCAATCAATTCCGATAGAATTTGGTACAGTGCGTTCTATGGACGGGATTATTTTGGGATCCAGGTGGATTCCGTTACAGCCCTGGAAGACCTGACTCTTTTCACCAAGGCGAAGAATGGAGATAATCCTGAAACCTGGGGGGTAACCACCGGAACACAGCCGGGTAAAACGGACATCATCGATTCAGGTGTGCATATGCGGAGAGATGGGGTGGATACTTCCGAAGACCTTTGGGTTACCATGATGATATCCACCCTTTCCGCTTCCGGGGACCACTATATTGATTTTGAGCTTTTTGTCTCCGAGATTGAAGACACGGGTACGGGATTTATCAATTCCGGGGATCAGGAAGGACACACCGCCTGGGAATTTGATGTAGACGGTAATGTAACCAAGATCGGGGACATGTCGATCGGATTTTCGTATTCGGGCAACGGTGTGGAAGGTGTGGAGGTCCGCTTATGGGTGGACCGTGCTGATTTTGTGGCGAATGGTTCTCCGGGGCCGGACTCAGGCTTTACTTGGGGTGCCGATATTCTCGGGGGGACAACCTATGGGTATGGCCAGATCATCATTGACCCGGGGGTT
>JARRQA010000200.1:0-5320 GCA_037382325.1 Robiginitalea sp. | reverse complement strand
GTAGGGAATGGATCGAATTATTCTGATAATTACAAAATGGATGTTACGCCTGATTATATCAATAAGTTATAAAAAAGGAAGAAACAGTTATAATCCTGAATCTTCCCTTTTGTACCCCTAACGATTCTTTTTTCCGAACAGTTTCTGAGTGATTTGGAGTTGATTTGGAAGCTAAAAAAGACATTAAAATCAAATCAACTTTAATAACCTGCACTATGATTCAGGATTTCATTACTTCAACAAAATACTATACATAGGATTGCCACTGGCTTCGCCCTCCTTATTCAGAATATAAACAGCGACGCTGTCTCCTTTAAAAGAATAGGTCCAACGGAATGACGGTTCATTGCGGGATGGTAATTTACCCCCCTTTAAAAATAACAGATAGTTTGAGACAATGGAATCCTGCATTGTATATTTACCTGCTTCCATAACCAGCGATTTGTATTCCTTTTCATAATAGTCTTCTGTTCCAACAGGGAGAGGTTCATGTTTATTTCTCCAAGCATAAACGAAATAACCATCAAGATGTACTGCCATTCCTTCACGTTGATTAATATACCTGGCAACCAGGTTGTTGAGATCATTCTGGGTATTTGATGGTGTTAGCCTTCTATTGGTTCCCCCGCCAATTCTTTCATTATTGTCATTTAATACATAATAGTTTAAGGAATCACCATCGGAAGTATAGGTAAATCGAAACGATTTTCCGACCAGCGAAGGATTTTTGGCAAATAAATAGGTACAAGTGACAATTGAGTCTTCTTTCGTCCAGGTGCCTCCTTCCATTACCAGTGAATTGTATAGATTTTTATAAAGGTTTGTTGAATCAACCGTTGAAGATTCATTTTTAACCTTTGCAGCAGCGACAAAATATTTTTCAGTAAATATCGACATTCCTTCAAGATTGGCGGTATATTCATATACCCCAACGACATCGTTCTGGTCTGTTGATTGTTTTTCTTTTTGCTGGCATGAAGAAAATGACACGACAATTGCAGCTAAAATAAGTATGAGGTAATTTTTCATGATTTAAGTTTTTAGTTGATATTATTCTGGTTTTTAACCTATAAATTTATAAAATCGAAAGAACTAAATCAAGTTTGTTTATTCAAGTAATATGTAAAACTGATAGGAAAACATCGAACCATTCTTCATGCAGCGCATTATATGTTATGGTCAAGGTTAACAGATAGTTACAATAAAAAAACGAGGAGTACAGCTTAAAATATTTGTATTCTCCTCGTTTGTACCCGGGGCGGGAATCGAACCCGCACTCTGTTGCCAGAACTGGATTTTGAATCCAGCGCGTCTACCAATTCCGCCACCGAGGCAAAAACGGTTCGCAAAGCTAAAAAATAATTCTATTCGAGGGGTCAAAATCCCTGGATTTATCCTTTAGCAACTCAAATAATTATGTAAATTTGCACCTCCTTTTAAATGAGGGAGTTCGCGAACCACAAAAACAATTATCAGCGCCATGTCTTACACGGTCCCGGAACCAAAGATTTTTGCCTGTACTCAAAGCAAAGAACTGGGCGAAGCCATTGCCCGGGCATATGGAGCTGACCTCGGAAAAATTATCATTTCCAGATACAGCGACGGGGAATTCCAGCCTTCTTATGAAGAATCCATCCGGGGCGCACGGATCTTCATCATCGGCTCTACCCACCCAGGACCCGAAAATCTGATGGAAATGCTCCTTATGCTGGATGCTGCAAAAAGGGCATCCGCACGGCATATTACAGCCGTTATGCCCTACTTCGGATGGGCCCGGCAGGATCGGAAGGACAAGCCCAGGGTGCCAATTGCGGGAAAACTTGTAGCGAAAATGCTCGAAGCTGCCGGGGCCACCAGAATCATCACCATGGACCTCCATGCTGACCAGATACAGGGGTTCTTTGAAAAACCGGTAGACCACCTTTTCGCATCCACCCTGTTTCTGCCCTATGTAAAGAAATTGAACCTGGCAAACCTGACGATCGCTTCTCCGGATATGGGGGGATCCAAGCGGGCTTATGCCTATTCCAAGGCATTGGGCAGTGATGTGGTCATCTGCTACAAACAACGGGCAAAAGCCAATGTCATTTCCCACATGGAACTCATAGGGGATGTGGCGGATAAAAATGTAGTCCTGGTGGATGACATGGTCGATACGGCCGGGACGCTCACACGTGCTGCCGATCTGATGATGGAACGGGGAGCGCTCAGCGTCAGGGCCATAACAACACATGGGCTCCTGTCCGGGAACGCCGTGGAGCGGATTGAGAATTCCCAATTGGAACAACTTATTGTTACCGATTCCATTCCGATAACCTCGGATTGCGATAAAATAAAAGTCTTGAGTTGTGCGGATTTATTTGCGGATGTCATGCATCGCGTGCACCACAATACCTCCATCGCCTCAAAATTTATCTTATAGTTTAATTAATCAGAATAATGAAGTCAATTACAATCAAAGGATCAGAAAGAGAAAGCGTGGGCAAGAAGTCAAGTAAGGCCCTACGTAATGCTGGAAAGGTCCCTTGCGTGGTATACGGGGGGGATAAACCATTGCACTTTTCAGCAGACGAACTGTCGTTCAAAGATTTGGTGTACACTCCCAATGCCCATACAGTGGTAATTGAGCTGGACAACGGCGAGAAGGTACACGCCGTCATGCAGGATATCCAATTCCATCCGGTTACGGACGGGATCCTGCACGTGGATTTCTACCAGTTGTTCGAGGACAAGCCGGTCACCATGAAAATCCCGGTACGCCTGCAGGGGAATTCCCCAGGGGTACGGAATGGTGGACGCCTGCTATTCCGAAAGCGGAAACTGGTTATCCGGGCGCTTCCCGACAACCTGCCGGATTTCTTCAATGTGGATATCTCCCAGCTGAAGATCGGAGACCTGATTACTGTGGAAGGCCTTAAAAGCGATGACTTTACCATTCTCCACCCGGACAGCACCGTGGTGGTGCAGGTGAAAACTGCCCGTGCGGCCATCGTGATCGAAGAGGAGGATGAAGAAGGTCTGGAAGAAGGAGTTGAAGAAGGCGAAGAAGGTGCCGAAGAAACTTCAGCCGCAGAATCGACTGAAGAAGCAGCCAACGAATAGGCTCTGGCCTATAGTTTATCAAAAGGCACCCATACCTTATTTCGGTACGGGTGCCTTTTGTTTTTTGGAATAAACCCCCGACATTGAAACCCCTGTTGGAAGCAACGGAAAACGTGCCGGCAAATGCTTCTGAAAAGATACGATTCCATGAAAAAATTCCTGGTAGCAGGTTTGGGTAATATTGGCCCGGAATATCTGGACACCCGTCATAACATTGGGTTTCAGATTCTGGATCGGTTGGCAGAAGAAACCGGATTTTCTTTTGAATCGGGACGTCTGGGTGATGTTGGAAACTTTAAAATCAAGGGGCGTCCTGTCATCTGCCTGAAACCAGCAACGTATATGAACCGGAGCGGCAAAGCGGTAAGGTACTGGATGGACAGGGAAAAAATCCCCCTGGAAAACCTGCTGGTCGTCACGGACGACCTGAACCTTCCCTTCGGTACGCTGCGCTTAAAAACCAGGGGGAGCGACGGGGGGCATAATGGCCTGAAAGACATACAGCAGGTGCTTGGGACCACCCAGTATTCAAGATTTCGTTTTGGCATCGGAGCTGACTACCCGAGGGGCAAACAGGTCGATTTTGTCCTTGGAAACTGGGATGAAGAGGAACGAAAGACAATGGAGGAGCGCCTGGAACGCAGTACGGAACTCATCCGCTCCTTTATCCTGGCCGGTGCCTCACGCACCATGAATACCTTCAATGGGACCTGATCAGGATTTGCCAGTAATACACTGTGTCCGATTCCACCAACACCTGCAGGTTTACAGCCGTTGGGCCCAGAACGTCATGCAGTGGAAGATCATCCGGGTCCGTTCCCAAATAGACTTCGCACCGTTCCAGGTCATTATCGGGATCGGCGAGCTCCCATCTGAGCTGAATTTCCCCAACAGCATCTGGCAGCACGGAAGCCCCTGAAGAGGGCTCCAGCAATCGGGCCGGAAAGGGTGGGTAGGAAACTTCAGCACCCGCGTTGAAAAACTGCCATACCTGGCTTGGGGTTTCTTCCCTGCTTTGTTGATTGATTGAAGTGACCTGCCAGGAATAAGGGGCTCCTTTTTCCAGGACCACACTCAGGCTGAGGCCCGTGGTGATTTGCCGCTGCACCCCTGAAGAACCCAGGGCGGTTACCAACAGCTCATAGGAATCCGCATCCGTGGCAGCCTGCCAGCGGAAGGTGACCTCACTGGTCGTTTCACTTTGAGGTATTCCGGTGACGCAAAGGGAATTGTTCTCCGGAAAGACCAGGGCAGTCTCCCCGGGTACAGGCGGGGGTGGATCATCCTTGCTGCACGCGGCCAGGAGTCCGGCTATGATACCCATAAAAATCAGCTTCTTCATTCCCGGTATACCTTATGAGTAGTTTGAACGCCCTTCTGGGTCACCTGAACAAGGTACAATCCCGTGGGCACACCTGCCAGGTTTAAACGGATCTTCCCGGATTCCGGTGACCGCCTTCCCTTCCATACCAGGGTGCCCGAAGCACTGAATACCGCTACTTCGGCCGGTTCCACCGCCTCCGGCAGATAGATCTCAAGGAAATCTCTAAAGGGGTTCGGGGCTACCATGGAGCGCTCCGTTCTTAGGAACGTGGCTTCATAGGACCCCTTACAGGCTGGCATTCCGGTAACCTTCAACTGGTTGACCCCCTTTTCCAGCTCCAGGGTATAACGGTTAGCCTCCACGATTTCCGAACGCCCGTTAAGGGTGACCTCAAACAGTTCAGACCCCTCCATATACAAAGTTACTGAAGAATAATCCAGGGCAGCATCCGCCAGGACACTCAGGGGATCCGGACTTGTGATATTAACCTGAAAACACTGGGGTTCAAATATATTGGTGCCGTCTGTACCGCCAATGCAAACCTCATAAGGGCCCGGGCGGAGTCCGTTAAAGTCATAAGTACTGCTGAAGAAATCGGTTATATCTATCCCCTGCCCCAAC
Source organism: Robiginitalea sp. (assembly GCA_037382325.1). Lineage (GTDB taxonomy): Bacteria > Bacteroidota > Bacteroidia > Flavobacteriales > Flavobacteriaceae > Robiginitalea. The sequence continues at coordinate 273 of JARRQA010000200.1, read as the reverse complement.
AAGTGCACCTCATAATCAAAGGACTGACTGCTGATCACCTCGATACTTCCATCCCCGGCGCCCACGCAGCTCTCGCTGGTGAGACTAATCAGGAACCGGTCATCCGGAAAGCGAAAAACCGCACAGCCGGATGCATCCACTTCACTTCCCGGCGGCGTGCCGAGGCAAAGGTCGTCGCCATCATCAAATACCCCGTCCCCGTCTTCATCCGGCCTGAAAAATCCTTCTACACAGAGCTCAAGGGAAAAAAGGTTCAGACGTCCCCCATCCGCA
>JARRQA010000199.1:0-3986 GCA_037382325.1 Robiginitalea sp. | reverse complement strand
TTTTTGACCCCGCTTTGCGATTTCCACTTCAGGAGTTGATGATTTTCTCCTGGTGGTTAATGGATTCCTGGTGAATCGCCTTGAACATGCGAAGCACGAACTCTTCACTCAGGCCCTTTCCTTCCCCCTCCAGGATCATTTTCCCGAGGATGGCATTCCAGCGATTGGTCTGCAGCACCGCCACGTTCCGCTGTTTTTTAAGGGATCCGATGGAATCCGCCACTTTCATACGCCTGCCGAGGATTTCGATCAGCTGGTTGTCAATCACATCAATCTGGGCACGCAAGTTGCTCAGGTTGCTTTTGTATTCAGCTTCCTGATCGGTCTCCTTGCGAATTCGGAGGTCTTTCATAATCTGAACGAGTTGGGACGGGGTAACCTGCTGGGCGGCATCGCTCCAGGCATTTTCCGGATCCCGGTGGGTCTCTATCATCAGTCCGTCAAAGTTCAGGTCGAGGGCCGTCTGGGATACATCGAAGATCATATCTCTCTTCCCGGTGATATGAGAGGGGTCATTGATCAGGGGTAAATCGGGGAACCGGGTCTGCAATTCGATGGCAAGCTGCCACTCCGGGATGTTTCGGTATTTTGTTTTCTCGTAGGTGGAGAACCCGCGGTGGATCACCCCGAGCTTCTCGATGTTTGCTGAATGCAACCGCTCAACGGCCCCGAGCCAGAGCGACAGATCCGGATTCACAGGATTCTTTACCAGGACCACCCGATCCGTCCCTTTCAGGGCATCGGCAATTTCCTGCACAATAAAAGGGCTCACCGTGGAACGCGCCCCAATCCAGAGCAGGTCGATATCGTGTTCCAGAGCCATGTCGACATGGGTCCTGTTGGCTACCTCTGTAGCCGTTTTCAGGCCGGTTTCCTCTTTGACCCGCTGCAGCCACTTCAGGCCAATGGCTCCCACGCCTTCAAAGTTGCCGGGACGGGTCCGTGGCTTCCAAATACCTGCCCGGTAGTAGTTGACATCGGTATCCTTCAGGTCATGGGCAATCTCCAGGACCTGTTCCTCGGTTTCCGCACTGCACGGGCCTGCGATCACCAACGGGTGAGGCAATGCCAGATCATCTAACCATTTGCGTAACGTAATCGTATTCTCCATAGTGTTGCTTTATTCAGGTTTTGGGGATGGAATCCCGCGTAATATCTCTTTGATTCGGTTGGTTTGTTCCATTTCTTCAAAGACCCCCTCGAAATTTCCTTCCCGCATCAGGTCACGAAAGCCCTGCAGGTTCTCAATATACTCGTCAAGGGTCTCCAAAACGTTCTCACGGTTCTGTTCAAAAATTGGGGTCCACATGGCCGGAGAACTTTTGGCCAGACGGACAGTGCTCTCAAAACCACTCCCGGCAAGGTCAAAAATATCCCGCTCATTTTTCTCCTTCTCAATCACCGTTTTCCCAAGCATAAAGGAACTGATATGCGAAAGATGCGACACATAGGCGATATGCCGGTCGTGGGCCACCGGATTCATATACCGTATGCGCATCCCGAGGTCCCTGAAAAGCTCCAGGGCCCGTTCCTGTATCCGGAAGGCTGTTTGCTCCACTTCGCATATGATATTGGTCTTTCCCTCGAAAAGGCCTGAAATCGCTGCCTGTGGGCCTGTAAACTCCGTACCCGCTATCGGATGGCAGGCCAGAAAATTTCGCCTTTGGGGATGTTCCTTTACCGCCCCGCAGATCATGGCCTTGGTGGAGCCGGCATCGAAAACCAGGGTCTCCTCCCCCACCCGGTCCAGGATGGAGGGCAGTTCTGTTGCCAGGCTGTTCACGGGAATGGTAACCAGTACAATATCTGCCGTTTTGAAGTCCGCATCCACAGCCTCCCGATCCACCAGTCCGAGCTCCAGGGCAGTGGCCATATGCGATTTATCCCGGTCCATGCCCAGGATTTCAACTCCCCGGGACACCCTTCTGAGGTCCCTCGCAAAAGAGCCTCCAATGAGCCCGATCCCAATTACAATTACCTTCATCCTTATTTGTTTTTCAGGGTTTTGGGTTCCTGCGTTACCGGCTCGAGCCGGTTCAGGGCTTCGCGGATCCTGTCCTCCGGGACACAGAGGGAAAACCGGATATATCCCTCCCCCTGCTCCCCGAATACGGTTCCCGGTGCTACGAACAGGTGTTTCTCGTGCAACAACTGATCGATAAAGGCTTCGCTGCCCGGGCTGCCCTCTGGCAATCGCGCCCAGACGAACATTCCCACCGCACTGCGGTCATAGGTGCACCCCAGCCGGTCTGCGATCTGAAATACCCCGGCCCGACGCCGGCGGTAGGTGGCATCCAGATGGTCAAACCAACCCGGACCACTTTTCAGGGCCGCAATTGCCCCCTTCTGTATTCCGTAAAACATGCCGGAGTCCATATTGCTTTTTACTTTAAGCACCGCTTCCAAAAGCGGGGCAGCCCCCAGCAGCATCCCGACGCGCCAACCCGCCATGTTAAAGGTTTTGCTAAGGGAATTCAGTTCCAGTACATGACCATCGGCTCCGGGGGTGGCGAGGATGCTCAGCGGTCGGTTACTGAGCACAAAACTATAGGGGTTGTCATTGACGAGCAGGATATCATTCCTCCGGGCAAAATCCACCAGTTCCCGGAACTGATCCTGATCGGCGGTAGCTCCCGTGGGCATGTGGGGGTAACTCACCCACATCAACCTGACCCCTTCCAGGCCTTGTGCCTCGAGCGCACTGAGGTCCGGGAACCAGCCCTGGGATTCGCTCAGGGGGTAGCTCATAGGCTGAGCACCTACCAGTCGTGTGACCGAGCCGTACGTGGGGTATCCCGGATCGGGAATCAGGACGCGGTCCCCGGGGTTGAGGAAAGCCATGCTGATATGCATGATCCCTTCCTTGGAACCCATCAGCGGGAGCACTTCCGAATCCGGATTAAGGGTAACCCCGAATTTGCGGCTGTAAAAAGCAGCAATGGTCTCCCTGAGTTCCGGCAACCCCTGGTAACTCTGGTACTGGTGGGCACCCATCTCTTCAACGGCATCCTTTAGCGTCTGTAACACCTCAGGGGATGGCGAAAGGTCCGGGCTCCCGATTCCCATGTTGATTACCGGGTGTCCCTCGGCAGCCAGCTGGCGTACCTCACGGAGTTTCCGGGAAAAGTAATATTCCTGTACCTGTTGCAAACGGTGGGCCTCTGGTATCATATACGGGCGTTTTTATATTCTCCCAACAACTGGAAGTCTTCTGTCATAAGGGCGAGCAGGGACTTGGCTTTGGTGAAATGATCATAGCTGTCAAAGGTCACATCTACAAAAAAAGAGTACTTCCAGGGGGTTTCGATCACCGGGAGGGACTGAATCTTGGTCAGGTTCAGATTGCAGTCGCTCATCACGTTGAGCACCGTGGCAAGACTTCCCCTTTTGTGGTCCGTGACAAAACGCATGGAAGCTTTGTCTATAATTTCTTTCGGAAGCTCCTTGTTGGTTCGCTTCACCACGATAAACCGGGTGGCGTTGTTCTTAATGGTCTGTATTTCCTTCTCCAAAATAGCCAGTCCATAGAGTTCCGCGGCAATACCCGGAGCGATTGCTGCCACCCCTTTGAGCTCTTTCTCCCGGATACGCCGGGCGGTTTCGGCCGTGTCCACATCTTCCACCATCCTGATCTGGGATTGCCTTTTGAGGTATTCCCTGCATTGCAGGAGGGCCATGGGGTGACTGTGCACTTCCCGGATGTCTCCCAGGTCCTGCCCCGGGAGGGCCATCAGGTTGTGGTGGATGTTCAGGTAGTGCTCCCCTATAATGTGTAACTGATTTTCACAAACCAGGGCGTAATTCGGGATGATGGACCCCGCGATGGAGTTCTCTATGGCCATGACCCCTTTGTCTGCCTTTCCATCGAGGAGGGCATCGACCAGGGTGTGAAACGAAAGGCATTCCACCGTTTCGATCTCCCCGTCAAAATATTCTGAGGCGACCTTGTGGTGGTTGGACCCTTTGATTCCCTGTATCGCAATTCG